>NZ_CP065915.1:3595000-3895000 GCF_016134045.1 Pelagovum pacificum
ATTTTCAGCGGCTTACAGCAACAATCCCCCGCCGACCCCGCGTCACGAGGTAATTTTATTAGCGAAATGAAAACTCGGCCCATGGCACATGTTGGGTTCTGCACAGGCTTATCCCCAAACGCCCCCGGGACTCGGGCTGAATCGGGGGCAACGACTCGGAATCGACAGCAGGATTCTCGCCAGGCACCCCCATGAATCGGCCTTCGGTGATGAAAATAGTTCCCCGCCTCGGGTGAATCGGCGGGTCACTCCCGCCGGTTCACCGGATCAAGCGCGACTCGTGCCGAAAATCGGTGCGAGCCGGCGGCTCCAGTCGACGCGTGCCGCCAGCAGCACGAGGATCACCGCCATATAGATGTACGGCTCGAGCTCGAATCCCTTCACCAGCCAGACGTAGTGAAGTGCGGCGAGAATCGCGGCCGGGTAGACCAGCCGGTGAAGCACCCGCCAGCGACGGCCGAGTTTCCGGATGCTCCAGTTGTTGGAAGTCACCCCTAGCGGGATGAGCAGAAGAAGTGCTGCCATTCCAATGGTAATGTAGGGGCGTTTGACGATATCGGCCCAAACCCCGGCGAGCCGCTGGACATCGAGGACCGCCCAGACGGTGAAGTGCGCCAGCACCAGGAAGAAGGCGCTCACCCCGATCGCGCGGCGAAACCGCAGAAGCGTGATGCCCGTCCACTTCCTCAGAGGTGTCACCGCGAGACCGAGGATCAGCAGCTTGATCGCGAGCTGGCCGTATTCATGCTCCAGCGCCTCGACCGGGTTGGGACCGAGCGCGCCGGTGGCCCCGCGGTAGAAGACCCACCCGGCCCAGAAAGACACCCCTATATAGAGAGGCCACGACGCCGGGACTTTCCGCAGCCAGCCGTTGATCGTCTGGACCATCAGAAGAACTCCTGCAGGTCCATGCCATCATAGAGAGAGGCCACCTCGTCCTCGTAGCCGTTGAACATGAGTGTCGGTTTCTTGGCGGCGAACAGGCCGCCGCCGATCTCGCGCTCTTCGGCCTGGCTCCAGCGCGGATGGCTCACGTTGGGATTCACATTGCTATAGAACCCGTACTCCCGCGCATTGATGACGTTCCAAGTCGCGGGCGGCTCTTCTTCGACCAGCGAGATGCGCACGATCGATTTGATCGACTTGAACCCGTACTTCCACGGAACGACCAGCCGGATCGGCGCACCGTTCTGGTTCGGCATCGGCTCTCCATAGAGACCGGTCGCGAGAAGTGTCAGCGGATGCATCGCCTCGTCCAGCCGCAGGCCCTCTACATAAGGAAAGGGGATGACCTGCCGGCGCACGCCGATCATGTTTTCCGGCTGGACCACCGTCTCAAAGGCGACGTACCGGGCGCCGTCCTGGATCCCGAGCGGTGCGAGAACGTCGGCAAGCTCTACTCCATTCCAGGGAACGACTGCCGACCAGGCTTCCACGCAGCGGAACCGGTAAATGCGTTCCTCAGGGGTCAGGCCATCCAGAAGCTCCGACACAGTATATTGTCCCGGATTATCGACGAGCCCGTCGACCGTGATCGTCCAGTCCGACGTATCGAGCGCGGCGGCATTGTCCGCCGGGTCGCGCTTGCCGGTCCCGAACTCATAATAGTTGTTGTAGCTCGTCAGGTCCTCGAAGCTGTTGGGCACTAGCTCTTCATTGTCCTGCGCCTCGGCTCGACCGGGCATACCCATACCCAGCACGCCGGCCCCGGCGAGGCCCGCGCCCGTCAGTCCAGCTCCGGCGATCAGCGACCGCCGGCTGAGCCACGCGGACTTCGGTGTCACGTCGGCGGGGCCGAGCTTGTTCTTCCAACGATGCGCCACGGTACATCCTCCTTGTTGCGACTTCCCTTAAGTAGGGGACCCTAACCCGGAACCGAGGTTGCAATTTTCACGATGGCGGGACGCTGCTGCAATCAAGCGGCGCCAGATCACCGGATTTCGGGCCGGATCACTTCACGAAACGCACGCGGTGGTTGAACTGAATATGAGTTGAAAATTTCGGCGGCCGAAGCTTAGGCGCGGTTCCCCCTGCGGCAAGGGCCGATCCGGCAAAAACCGCGCTGATCCGATCGTCACAAGCCCCCCGTAACCCTGATCAGTGCTGGCGCAAACGCCGGCATCGAAACTCAGGAGGAATGACAATGCTTCGGACGACCATTCTCGCCACTGCCGCCGCCACCGCTTTCGCGCTGCCGGCGTTCGCACAGGACATGGATATCGTCGACACCGCCGTTGATGCGGGCGACTTTACCACCCTCGCCGGCGCGCTGGAGACCGCCGGTCTCGTCGAGACGCTGAAAGGCGAAGGCCCGTTCACCGTGTTCGCCCCGACCGACGAGGCATTCGCCGCGCTGCCAGAGGGTACGCTCGAAGGCCTCAGCGAAGAAGAACTGACTGCAATCCTCACCTATCACGTCGTGCCGGGTGAAGTGATGTCGACCGACCTCGAGGACGGCATGACCGCCGCCACCGTACAGGGCGACGACGTGACGATCTCCCTCGGCGACTCCGTCATGGTCAACGACGCGACCGTGACGACACCCGACATCGTGGCTTCGAACGGCGTGATCCACGTCATCGACTCCGTGCTCATGCCGCCGATGGAGTGATCCAGCTGGATGCAGAAAGGCCCGCCGATCGGCGGGCCTTTCCGTAAGATGAGGGCTCGCCAGTGGCGGGCCCTCTGCCGTTACCGACACATAATATAATGTGGGCTGTTCAGTGCACGACCGCGTCGTCCGGCCGGGGCCGGTTTGAACTGCCCACCCGATCGCCCACGATCAGGCCATCCGACCCCGCCGAAACGGTGATCGTCTCGCCGTCGTGGATGTCCCCGGCAAGCAGCATCTCGGCAAGCGGATCCTGCAGCGACCGCTGGATCACCCGCTTCAGCGGACGTGCCCCGAAGACCGGATCATAGCCCTCGTCGGCGAGCCAGGTCTTGGCCTCGTCGTTGAGCACGAGCTCGATCTTGCGACCGACCAGCCGCTTCTTCAGCCGGGCGAGCTGGATGTCGACGATGCCGTCCATGTCCTGCCGGGTCAGCCGGTCGAAGATGACCGTCTCATCCAGCCGGTTCAGGAACTCGGGCCGGAAGTGGGCCCGCACCGCGTCCATCACGTCCCGACGCGCCTGCGCGGGATCGGCCCCGTCCGGCAACCGCGACAGCGCCTGGCTGCCGAGGTTCGAGGTCAGCACGATCAGCGTCTGCTTGAAGTCGACCGTGCGGCCCTGCCCGTCGGTAAGCACACCGTCATCCAGAACCTGAAGCAGCACGTTGAAGACATCCGGGTGCGCCTTCTCGACCTCGTCGAACAGCAGCACCTGGTAGGGGCGCCGCCGCACGGCCTCTGTCAGGACGCCGCCCTCGTCATAGCCGACGTAGCCCGGAGGGGCACCGATCAGCCGAGCGACGGAGTGCTTCTCCATGAACTCGGACATGTCGATACGCACCATCGCGCTGTCGTCGTCGAACAGGAACTCGGCGACGGCTTTGGTCAGCTCGGTCTTGCCGACACCGGTCGGGCCGAGGAACAGGAACGAGCCGAGCGGCCGGTTCTCGTCGTTCAGCCCGGCGCGGGCACGACGCACCGCGTTGGCGACCGCCTGAACGGCGGCGTTCTGGCCGATGACCCGCTTGTGCAGACCGTCTTCCATGCGCAGCAGCTTCTCGCGCTCGCCCTCCAGCATCTTGGAGGTCGGGATTCCGGTCCAGCGCTCGACGACTTCGGCGATCTGTTCGGGCCGCACGGCTTCCTCGACCATCGGACCCTCGTCCTCGGCGGCTTCGGCTTCACCCAGCTGTTTCTCGAGCTGCGGGATGATGCCGTAGGACAGCTCACCCGCCTTGCCGAGGTTGCCCTCGCGCTTGGCGATGTCGAGCTCGGCCCGCGCCTTGTCGAGCTGCTCCTTCAGGTCGCGCGCGGACTCGAGCTTGTCGCGCTCGGTCTGCCACTTGGCCGTCATCTCAGAAGACTTCTCCTGAAGGTCGGCAAGCTCCTTCTCGAGCCGCTCCAGCCGGTCCTTCGATGCCTGGTCGTCTTCCTTCTTCAGCGCCTCGGCCTCGATCTGAAGCTGCAGGATCTGGCGATCCAGTGCGTCCAGCTCTTCCGGCTTGGAATCGACTTCCATCCGAAGACGCGAGGCAGCCTCGTCGACGAGGTCGATCGCCTTGTCGGGCAGGAAGCGGTCGGTGATGTAGCGGTGGCTCAGCGTCGCGGCTGCGACCAGCGCGGCGTCGGCGATGCGGACCCCGTGGTGCAGCTCGTACTTCTCCTTGATACCCCGCAGGATCGAGACCGTGTCCTCGACCGTCGGCTCGCTGACCATCAGCGGCTGGAACCGGCGGGCGAGCGCGGCGTCCTTCTCGACGTGCTTGCGATACTCGTCGAGCGTGGTGGCGCCGACGCAGTGCAGCTCACCCCGCGCCAGCGCGGGCTTGATAAGGTTCGCGGCATCCATCGCGCCGTCGGCCTTCCCGGCCCCGACCAGCGTGTGCATCTCGTCGATGAACAGGACGATCTCGCCAGCGGCGGCGGAAATCTCGTTCAGGATCGCTTTCAGACGTTCCTCGAACTCGCCCCGATACTTCGCACCGGCGATCAGCGCGCCCATGTCGAGCGCGAGCAGCCGCTTGTTCTTGAGGCTTTCGGGCACGTCGCCATCGACGATTCGCAGCGCAAGGCCTTCGGCGATGGCGGTCTTGCCGACGCCGGGCTCACCGATCAGGACGGGGTTGTTCTTGGTGCGGCGCGACAGGACCTGCATGGCGCGACGGATTTCCTCGTCGCGGCCGATGATCGGGTCGATCTTGCCCTGCTCGGCCCGCTCGGTCAGGTCGATGCTGTATTTCTTCAGCGCCTCGTACTGGTCCTCGGCACTCGCGCTGTCGGCGGTGCGGCCCTTGCGGATGTCATTGATCGCGGCATTCAGCTTCTGCGCGGTGACGGCACCGGCGTCTAGCGCCTCTTTCGCCTTCGACTTCACGACGGCAAGCGCGGTCAGAATTCGCTCGGCGGGCACGAAGCTGTCGCCGGCCTTCTTCGCGATCTTCTCCGCCTCGTCCAGCACCCGGCCAGTCGCGGAGTCGAGGTAGATCTGCCCGGCATCGCCGGTGACCTTGGGGAGCGCGGAGATGGCGAGGTCGGTCGCTTCGCGCACACGCTGCGACGCGCCGCCGGCCCGGTCGATCAGGTTGGAGGCAAAGCCCTGCTCGTCATCGAGCAGCGCCTTAAGGATGTGTTCGGGCGTAAGCCGCTGGTGGTTTTCGCGCATGGCGATGGTCTGGGCGGCCTGAATCATGCCGCGCGACCGCTCGGTGAATTTCTCCAGGTTCATCTGGACGTCTCCTCTTGCAAGCGTCCGAGTGTCTGGCGCCCTCCGACAGGCACGCCCTTGTCCGGACCTCGCACCTGAAATGGGGAGCGGGTCGCGGGGCTGCAAGAGGCAGGTGTTGCATTTTCGCCGCGCTTCGCGCGCCGACCCGCCGGGGGCGCTGCCCCCGGACCCCCGGAGGTATTTTCAGCCAGATGAGAGAGCGGCGTCAGGCCTCGAGAACCAGGGTCTCGACCGAGTTGATCATCGGCAGGTCCCGCGCCGCGATCGACCAGTGATCCCCCTCGTCGGTGCTGACGTAGACCGAGCCGGAGTTCGTGCCGAAATAGACTCCGACCTCGTCGAGATCGTCGGTGGCGAGCGCCTGCCGCAGGACGGTCGCGTAGCAATGCTCCTGCGGAAGACCATCGCGCAGGTCCTCCCAGCTTTTTCCGGCATCGCGCGTACGCCAGACGGCGGCTTTCGCGTCCGGCATGTAGCGCCCCTTGATGTCGCCGTTCATCGGGATGAACCACGCCGTCCCCTCGTCACGCGGGTGGCTCGCGACAGGGAAGCCGAAGGTCGAGGGCAGCCCCTTGTCGATCACCTGCCAGCTCGCCCCGCCATCGGCGCTGGTGAACATGCCGTTGTGCCCCTGCTGGTACATCCGCTGCCCGCCGGGACCGAGCGTCAGGCCGTGCACGCAGTTTCCGAACTCCGGGAAGCTCTCTTCCCCCGTTTGCCAGTCCAGAACCCGCACACCGCTATTGCGGGTGACCCAGCTCCTGCCGCCGTCGTCGCTGTAGAAGGTGCCGGCGGAAGAGACCCCGACCCAGAGCCGATCCGCGTCGGCCGGGTCCGTCACGATATGATGGAGCGTCAGCCCTGCCCCGCCCGCCGGCCAGTCGGGTCGCGTCGGATGCGCAGTCAGTCCCTCGACATGTATCCATGTCGCACCGCCATCGGCACTCTCGTAGAGCGTCGCGGGCTTCATTCCGGCATAGAGTTTTCCACTGCCGACCCCGAGGGACCAGAGCGAGTCGAGCGGTTCGTCACCCGGCGGATCGAACCCCTCGGCCGAGCGGGTCCAGGTTTGTCCCAGATCGCCGGTTGTCCAGACATCGAGCCCGACCCACGGATTGCCGCCCCCGGCGTAGATGCGGCCTGTCGCCGGATCGCCCTTCACATGGTTGATCGGCCACGCATCGCAGAACGGTCCGCGGATCGTCCAGTCGCGGCGGGCCTCGTCGCTTTCCAGTATGAAGGCACCCTTGCCTGTGCCGAGCAGTAGAAGAACTTTCCTCGCCATCCGCGGTCCTCCTCCGAGTCTGGGCCGAAAATAATCCATTGGCCCGCGCCTGTCGCTGACTTAAACGAAGCCAAGCAGACGAGGAGCAAGACATGACCGATGACCGCCTGATCGTCGCCCTCGACGTGCCCGACGCGCTGACGGGGCTGAAACTGGTGGAGCGGATCGGCGACGCGGTGTCGTTCTATAAGATCGGCCTTGGCATGCTGACCGGTGGCGGCCTCGCCCTCGCCAACGAGCTGAAGGCCGAGCACGGCAAGCGCATCTTCCTCGACATGAAGCTGTTCGACATCGGCGCGACGGTCGAGAACGCCGTGCGCGGTCTTGCGCAGTTCGACCTCGACTTCCTGACAGTGCACGGCGACCCGCATGTTGTCCGCGCGGCGAAGGAAGGGGCGGGCGACTCGGGGATGAAGATCCTCGCCGTGACGATCCTGACCTCGCTGGACCGCGACGACCTCGACAACGGGATGATCCGGCAGGGCGACCTGTCCGACATCGTGGAAGAGCGCGCCGCCCGCGCGCTCGAGGCCGGGGCCGACGGCGTCATCGCGTCTCCGCAGGAGGCGGCCCGCATCCGTGCGCTGCCGCAATCCGAGGGCCGGCTCATCGTGACGCCGGGCGTGCGGCCTTACGGTGCCGACCTCGGCGATCAGAAACGCATCGCGACACCGGCACAGGCGATCGCCGCCGGAGCGGACCATGTCGTCGTCGGACGCCCCATCTGGCGGTCATCACATCCCGGTGATTCGGCCCGGTCGATTGTCGCCGAAATGAACTCTCCACAAGCCAAAATCGCTAATTTCTGACGGCTGCTGCGCCTGAATTGCGCAACCCCTAAGAAACATACGAAACTTTTTTCTCCGAAGCTGCGTTATATGTGCATCGGACGGCGGCGACATCCCCTCTTTCGCCAACGTCCAGCCAGTTCGGAGGAACGAAGATGGACAACGTGAGCTTTGGTGATATCCGCTATAACGCTGCCCTCGGCGCTTTCGAGGCCCGCGTCGACATTTCGCGCGGTGGACGGACATTCCGGTACCCCTGCCGGATGAACGGCCCCCTCGACCTGACGCCCGACAAGGTTCGGGCCGGTCTTGCGCGGCATGCCATGCGGATGTCCGACTCCGGCGACCTTCGCTCGGTTCTCTGAACGCTCCTGTTCCGACAGGAACCCTGCCCGTCAGGCTTTATGGTCGGTGCCTGTCCGACCAGTCCCCAAAACACCTGACCAACTTACGCCCGGGCCTCGTGCCCGGGCTTTTTCGTGCCGATGCAAAAGGGAAACGATGACAGATGCCGTGAACCCTGTAGGCTTCGGATCATGAGCGATCTTCTGACCGACACAGTGACGGCCGAACGTCACCTCGCTGCGACCCCCGCCCGGGTGTTCGCGGCCTATTCCGATCCGACCGAGCGGGCCACGTGGGGCGCGCCGAGCGATGGCGAGGCCTACATCGTCGAGGCCGAGGATTTCCGCGAAGGCGGCACCGAGATCGTGCGCTGCGGCCCGGCCGAAAACCCGCAGGTGACCGTCGAGACCTTCTATCATGCGATCCGGCAGGATGCGCTGATCGTTCTGACCGAGGTGATCCGCCACGACGGCACCCTTCTGGCCTGCAACCTGACGACGATCGAACTCAGCGGAACGCCCGACGGAACGCAGATCAAGATCATCGCGCAGGTCACGTCGTTCGTCGGTGCGTCGATGATCCGGAACACGGAGAACGGGCACAATGGCTCGCTCGACAGCCTCGCGGAATATCTCGACGGCTGAAGATCAGTTGTCGTTGATGTCGGTTTTCCAGACCTTGGCCTTGCCGACCGACGACCCGAGCGACCGGCGCAGAACGAAGGTCGACGCGATCGACAGCAGCGCGAAGACCACCAGCATCCACGGCAGGGTCCGCAGCAGACCGACGGCGACCAGAAGGCCGGTGACCACGGCGCCACCCCCGAATCCGAGGAAGATGTAGGCCGGGATCAGCATCTCGAGGATGCCGAGCACCAGCCCCCCGACGACCCACGCCCACCAGCTCTCCCAGATCACGAGGACCGTCCCCCGAGCATTTTGAACGCATTGCCAAATGCTTCGAGCGCGTTGGCGGGGACGACGATCGTCTGGCTGCCGTTGCCCTCCCCCAGCTTGTTGAGCGATTCGACCTGTTTCAGCGCGACCTGATACTGCGCCGCTTCCAGCCCGTGAGCATTGATCGCGTCGGCGACGACCGAGGTGGCGTAGGCTTCAGCCTCCGCCTGAACCTTCCGCGCCTTCGCGGCCTGCTCGGCAGCGTAGAGCTCCCCGTCCGCCTTCAGCTCGACCGACCGTTTCAGACCTTCGGCTTCCGTCACCTGCGCGCGCCGCGCCCGTTCCGCGTTCAGCTGCTGAAGCATTGCCGCCCGCGTCGCCTCATCGAGGTTCACGTCTAGGATCTCGGCCCGCGTCACCTCTATCCCCCAGTCGTCGACCTGGTTGGCGAGCTGCTGTTTCGTCGCTTCGATCAGGGAGGACCGGTTGCTCTGCACCTGGTCCAGCTCCATGCGGCCGATCTCGGAGCGGACGATGCCGGCGACCGTGGTGGCGATCGCACCGTCCACGTCGCGGATCCGGTAGACCGTCTTTTCCGGTTCGATGATGCGGTAGAAGACCGAGGTATCGACCTGCACCAGCACGTTGTCGGAGGTGATCGCGTCCTGAGTCATGGTGGGCAGTTGCCGCTCGAGGATCGAGATCCGGTGTGCGACCCGGTCGAGGATCGGCACGATCACGTTGAAGCCCGGCGACAGGACGGAGTGCAGCTTGCCGAAGCGCTCCACCACGAATTTCTCCGACTGCGGCACGATCCGCACCGCCATGAGAAGCGCGATGACGAGGAAGACCGCCAAGACGATCAACAGGATGTTGCTTCCCACGAACTGAAGCAGGATGTCTTCGAAGCTGTCCAAGGTCATTCTCCGGCAACACGTAACGGTTGCCGGAGGCTTTACCCCGAATCAGGCGGTTTTGAAGACGGAAGACGGACTTTTTGCCGGAGAAGTCCGCAGATCGCTGGCGATGCGTGTCCCGATCGCCTCTGCCGTCGCGGCGGACAGGGTCCAGCCGAGGTGCCCGTGACCGGTGTTGTAATAGACACCGGCCTTCCGGCCCGGACAGACGCGCGGCATCATGTCCGGCATCATCGGACGCAGACCGGCCCACGGCACACAGCTTTCGGTGGAGACCTCGGGGAAGTAGCGTTCGACCCAGGCGGTCAGCGGCTTGACCCGATCGGCACGGATGTCGCGATTGATGCCGTTGAACTCCGCCGTGCCCGCGACGCGGAACCGGTCGGGACCAAGGCGCGAGGTCACGATCTTCGCCTTGTCGTCCAGCAGCGAAACGTTCGGCGCACCGGCACGGCTCGCGTCGTCGCGCAGGTTCACCGTGATGGAATAGCCCTTCACCGGGTAGACGTTGATCCGGTCGCCAAGCTGCCGCGCGAAGGCGCGGGAGCCGACACCGCCACAGACTACGACACCGTCGAAGCGCTGTTCCTCGCCACCGGCGGTGACCCGCACGACGCCGTCTTCCTGTTCGACCGTGTCGACCTCCCCGCCGAGCCGGAAGGTCACACCCTGCGTCTCGAGCCAGTCGGCGAGGCCGACGGTGAAGCGGTGGATGTCGCCGGTGCTGTCGCTCTCGGTCCAGTAACCGCCGACCATGTCGCCGGTCAGCGTCGGTTCGATCTCGCGGATTTCCTCAGGCGACAGCTCACGCCGGGACAGGCCGCCCTCGGCATAGAGCTCGGTCATCTTGCGGGCGTGCTGCATCTCTTTTTCGGACTGGTAGAAATGCAGGATGCCGGCGCGGGAGAAGTCGAAGTCGATGGCGGCACGGTCGGCCATCTCGGCCATGCCGGCGCGGGCGGCGATCGCCATCTTCACCGTCTCGACCGTGTTCTTGCGATGCTTCGGAATCGCGCCGAGGAACTCCAGCATCCAGCTCGCCTTGTGCCATGTCGGGCGCGGGTTCACCGACAGCGGCGCTTCGGGCGTGAACATCCACTTGATGCCCTTCAGCACCGTGGACCACTGGTTCCAGGTTTCGGCGTTGCTCGCCGACAGCTGGCCGCCATTGGCGAAGGACGTCTCCATCGCCGGATAACGGTTCCGGTCGTAGACCGTGACCTCGATCCCGCGCTTCTGAAGAGCGTAAGCGGTGGTGACGCCGGTGATGCCGGCTCCGAGAACTGCGTAATGGGCCATCGGATCTGCTCCGTTCAAGGCGGCTTCAGCCGCCGATGCCCCCTCCGTGCAAAGCCTGAGAGATTCACCGCGCAGTCCTGCGGCTTGCTCCTTCGGCGGGGTCTGTCGACCCACTCTTCGGAGTGTTGCGGCCCGTCCGGTCCCTTGTGCCTGAGAGTTTACCGGGGCGGTTGCTCCTTCGGCGGCGGGATCGTCTCCGCACTCTCCCGGCGCGGGCCGTTTCCTATTGGAAACTTTATAGCCGCGGCGCGGCATTCACTCAAATCAAGCTTTTGCATGATAAGAATGAAGGTCCTTCATCGTCGCCAGCCGGGCGCGAAGCGCATATGCCCGCAGCCACCCATCCGCGCGACCCGCTCAAGCTCCGCCATGAGGCGATTCTCCCGGCCTTTCCCAAGCTTTCCGCCCTTCTCCGGCCAGTAGGCCGTGACGGCAAGGCAATCGCCCTCGCGCTTCGCGTCAAGCCGCCCGATCACGCGTGTCGCTTCCATGACCGGGAAGACGTAGTAACCATATTGCCGCTTGGGCGCGGGCACGAAAATCTCGATCCGGTAGAAGAAGCCGAACAGCCGCTCCGCCCGCGCCCGGTCACGCAGCGCCGGATCGAAGGGGGACAGGACGCGCACCCGGCTCCCCGCCACCGGGGGAACCTCGTCCAGCAATTCCGGCCGCGCCAGCGACGGGCGCAGGGTGCCGTCAGCCCCCTCCACATCGACCTCGATCAGCGACCCGTCCGCCAGCCCGCGCGTTGTCCAGACCTTCGCTTCCTGCGGCGTCGCGATGTCGAAGAACTTCCACAACTCCCCCGGTGTCGCGAAGCCCAGCCGGTCCATTGCCTGCGACAAGACCCAGTCGACCGTCTCGCCGACCTCCGTGCGAAGCTGGTGAATGCCTGCCGGGATCACGCGCTCGGTCAGGTCGTAGACCTTCCGGAACGACTCGCGCCGGGTGATCGACAGCTCCCCCGCACGCCACAGATATTCCAGCGCCGATTTCGACGGGTGCCACTCCCACCAGCCGCCGGACTTGTGGCTTTCCTCGCCCCGCGCCTCGGCCGCTGTCACCGGCCCGTAGTCAGCAACCTTCTGCAAGACCTCGTCGAAGCGACGGCGGTAATCCTCGCCCTGCCACTTCACCCACTTCCGGTCCATGTGCGCACGGTGGCGGTCGAAATTGTGCCGCCAGTGCGGGAAGTACTCCATCGGCACGATCGCGGCGTCATGGGTCCAGTGCTCGAACACCTGTCGCTGCTTGAGAAGCGGCGCGAGGTTCGCGGGCCGGTATTGCTGGCGCCGCGACCACAGGATCATGTCATGCGCCCGCGCCAGCGTGTTGACGCTGTCCACCTGAACGAAGCCCAGATCGCGGATCACCTGTGCCAGATCCTCGCCCCGCCCCGGACCCGACGGCGGCGCCACCAGCATGTGCCGGTCGAGGAAGATCGCCCGCGCTGCGGCGTTGGTCAGGAGGGGTCGGCTCATGCCGCGACCATATCGTGCCGCGCTCCGACGCCAACCCGCTTCTGGACGGAGGCGCCTTCGTCACCTATCTGGAGCGGATGGCCAAGAAACCGGAAAACAAGAACTACAAGGTGATCGCCGAGAACCGGCGTGCCCGCTACGACTATGCCATCGAAGAGGATATCGAGGTCGGCATCGTCCTGACCGGGTCCGAGGTGAAGTCGCTCCGCACCGGCCAGTCCAACATCGCCGACAGCTATGCCGAGGTCGCCGAGACCGAGCTCTGGCTGACGAACGCCTATATCGCGCCCTATCATCAGGCGATGTTCCCGCATGAGGAACGCCGCCGCCGCAAGCTGCTCGCGTCCCGCCGGGAGATTGCGCGCCTCTGGAACGCCACGCAGCGGCAGGGCATGACGCTCGTCCCGCTGGTGATGTATTTCAACGACCGGGGCATGGTGAAGCTGAAGATCGCAACCGCCAAGGGCAAGAAGACCCAGGACAAGCGGGCGACCGAGGCGAAGCGCGACTGGAACCGCCAGAAGCAGCGGCTCCTGAAGGAGCTTTAGGCTCAGCCCGGGGGCATCACCGTCAGCCAGCCGGCGTCTTCGTCCCAGTTCAGCGCCTCGTAACAGACCTGCGAGCCAGCGCCGCCGCACCAGCCGCCATCCCGCTCGATCAGGAGCAACGGGCGACCCGCGACGTCGATCATCTGCCAGCCCTGCGCCTGCCACTCGGTCACGGCCCCGCCGACTTCCGCAAACAGCGTGCACCCGCCGGACCCGCACATGATGGGCACCGTGTCGCCCGCGCAGGTGAGCGTCAGCGTGTCGAAGAAGGTCGCCTCGGTTCCCACCTCGTCGATCACCGCGGTCGAGATCGCCGCGTCGGGGTCGAAGGCCACGCTGTCGTCGCACCAGTCCCCGGTGTCGGCCGGCATCCAGTCCGGCAGGTCCTGCGCCGCCCCCATGACCGGCAGAAATGCCAGCACGGCCCCCATCGTCAATGCTCTCGCCGTCATGCGGCAGTCCTCCTCGGTTCACACGCCCAGACGGTAGCCTGCGCCGCCGTCGGCTTGCCACTGTTCTTTCAGCGCTATAGTCACCTCGTGACGTGAGAGAGAGGTCAAGAAACCCGTGACCCGGCCCGACGATCCGACAACACTCGTATCCACCGAATGGCTGGCCGAGCGCCTGAAGTCCCCGGACCTGCGCGTGATCGACGCCTCCTGGTACCTCCCCGCGATGGAGCGGGACGCGAGGGCCGAGTATGCGACCGCCCACATTCCCGGCGCCCGCTTCTTCGATATCGACGAGATCAGCGACAACCGCAGCGACCTGCCGCACATGGCCCCTCCGCCGGAGAAGTTCGTCTCCGCGATGCGCGGGCTCGGCATCGGCGACGGCCAGCAGATCGTCGTCTACGACGGTGCGGGCCTGTTCTCCGCCGCGCGGGTCTGGTGGCTGTTCCGCCTGATGGGCAAGACCGATGTCGCCGTGCTCGACGGCGGGCTGCCGAAGTGGAAGTCGGAAGGCCGCCCGCTGACCGGCCAGCAGCCGATCCTGCGAGAACGGCACCTGATGGCCCAGAAGAACGAGGATCTCGTGAAGGGCGTGACCGAAGTCGCCGCCGCCGCCAAGCTCGGCGACTGGCAGATCGTCGACGCCCGGCCGCCCGACCGCTTCCGCGGCGAGACGCCCGAACCGCGGGAGGGCCTGCGCTCCGGCCACATTCCCGGCGCGCGCAACGTCTTCTTCAAGGAGGTCCTGAACGAGGACGGCACCATGAAGGATGACGCGGGCCTCCGCGCCGCTTTCGAGGACGCCGGCGTGGACCTCGACCGCCCCGTTATCACCAGCTGCGGATCCGGCGTCACCGCCGCCGTCCTGTCGCTGGCCCTGCAAACCCTCGGCAAGACCGACCATGCACTCTACGACGGCTCCTGGGCCGAGTGGGGCATGGGGGACGACCTGCCGATCGCCACCGGAGACGCCTGATGCTCGAGACCCTGAAAGAGCAGCCCGCCGACAAGATCCTTGCGCTCATGCAGATGTACAAGGACGACCCGCGCGACCTGAAGGTCGACCTCGGTGTCGGCGTCTACAAGAATGCCGAGGGCGTGACCCCGGTCATGCGCGCCGTGAAGGAAGCCGAACGCCGCCTCGTCGAGACGCAGGAAACGAAGGCCTACACCGGCCTCGCCGGCGATCCGGAGTTCGCCGACGCCATGATCGACCTGATCCTCGACGGCACCGTCGCCCGTGACCGCATCGCCGCGATCGCCACGCCCGGCGGCACCGGCGCCTGCCGGCAGGGCTTCGAGCTGGTTCGCCTCGCCAACCCGGACGCGAAGATCTGGCACTCCGACCCGACGTGGCCGAACCACCTGTCGATCCTCAAGTTCATGGGGATGCCCGCGCAGAGCTACCGCTATTTCGACGAGGCCACCGCGCTCGTCGATTTCGACGGCATGGTCGAGGATCTCGGCACGGTGGCGAAGGGCGACATCGTCCTGCTGCACGGCTGCTGCCACAACCCGACCGGTGCGAACCTGACGGCCGAGCAGGTCGAGAAGGTGATCAGCGTCCTGAAGGAGCGCGACGCGATCCCGATGATCGACCTCGCCTACCAGGGCTTCGGCGACGGGCTCGACGCCGACGCCGCCACCACCCGTGCCATCGCCGGCGCTATGGACGAGTGTCTGATAGCGGCCAGCTGTTCGAAGAACTTCGGCGTCTACCGCGAACGGACCGGCCTGCTAATGGCGATCTCCGCCGAGGCCGGCCAGACCAAGACGGTGCAGGGGAACATGAACTACCTGAACCGCCAGAACTATTCCTTCCCGCCGGATCATGGCGCCCGCGTCGTCACGACGATCCTCAAGGATCCCGACCTGCGCGCGGATTGGGAAGCGGAGCTGGAAGAGGTGCGCCTCGGCATGCTGGAGCTGCGCAAGCAACTCGCCGGAGAACTGGCTCGCCTGACGAACTCCGATCGCTACGCCTTCATCGCGGAGCATCGTGGCATGTTCTCCCGTCTCGGCCTGCCGCCCGAGGTGGTCGAGCGTCTGCGCACCGACCACGGCATCTACATGGTCGGCGACAGCCGCATGAACATCGCTGGCCTGAACGAGAAGACCGTTCCGGTTCTCGCCAAGGCCATCGTCGAGGCCGAAAAGGCCTGACGCGCGGAGGGGGCCGGTGCAGGACTGGCCCTCTACTCGCTAGGATTGCCGACTAGCGTTGGTAATCTGGTGAGCTGATAAATTTGGACAGTTCAGCAAAACCATCCGCTTCAAGAAACTCGCTAGCAATCTGCCTACTCCCATATATGCTGATGTGCGATCCATCCAGAGAATACGGCAGGCCGTTCTCTACGTCCTGCAGCCGACCATTTGGGAACAGGTCACTCTGCGAAATGGACCGAACTCTAGGCTCATCCGAGTAGTGCTCAGCGATGCGCGATTGGAAGCTCTCGGCCTCAGAATCGCGAGCTTGGTCACGAATGATTTGGCCATTTCCGGTGTACACCAAGCGCTCGATGCTGTTTCTTTCTACGGCAGGCGGCGACGGCATGATTACTACGCGAGCATCACTTTCAGCCAGAATGTAATCGATAGTGTCCAGGAGCGCAGTCGAGTAGCCCATGGTCGCCATGGCATGCCACTGGCCAGCCAATATCACGACGTCGAAATCGGAAAGTTCCTGCACCAGGTAGTCCCGATTAAGTAGACACTGCTGAAACGCAGGGTGTGTCCGCGGGCCGGTGAATGCTTCGCCGAGCGTAGGGGAGCACCAATTCGTAGTTAGGACTTCGATGTCCAGGTTGAGTCGAGCTCCGATCAACTCCCAAAATGGCTCCCACTGACCAGCGAAGGAGTCTCCAAACAATAATGCAGTAGTCTCGGCATTCTCACCGCCGGCCAGATGGCAGTCGTGACCGTTACTTCCTGTTTCCAGACCTCTATTCCGGTTCATATTATAGAAGCAGTATCCAGCGCGCCTGGATGGGAGATCGAATTCGTCGCTTGAGGCAAGCATGGTTCCCTCGAATCTATTCGGATACCCGGTACTCCAGTGACCCATTAGCCCCAGGAAAGAAATACTCGCCAATACTGCGAGGCCAACTCCAAGAACGGTGCCCCTACCCTTAACAAGCGCTTGATCTCCTTTGCTTCGGAAAGGTTGCTCTACGTACCGCCACGAGAAAAACGCCAGCCCAAACGATGCCAGAGCGAGGCTGAGCATCAGCATGATATTTGGCTCTTCAACGCTCCTCAGTCGAGCGAACGCGAACAGTGGTTGGTGCCAGAGGTATGTACTGTAGCTGAGCAATCCAATGAACACGATTGGCTTGGCCGACAACAGCCGAGCCACCAGCGAACCTTCTCGCCCGAAATTGATGATGAGAACAGTACCGATGGTCGGAAGCAGAGCCCAGAAACTCGGGAAGGGCACAGAGTCATCGATGATCACAATTGAAAGGGCTATCAAGAAAAGTCCGATGATTGCCGCGCCTTCCGCAATGAAACCTCGAACTGAAAATTTTGTTAATGCACATAGCGACCCAAGCGCCAATTCCCAAAATCGTGTCAGTGACAGATAGAAATTTGCCGTCGGGTGGGTTTGCGACATCCACAGACACGCGGCAAAACTGAGGATCACCAACCCGACAAGTATTCTCCCAACCCAACGTTCTCCCAATCTCCAGACCAGCAAGAGCAGGATAGGAAAAAATAGGTAGAATTGTTCTTCAACGGCCAGGCTCCATGTGTGGAGCAATGGCTTCAATTCGGACTCGGGCGCAAAATATCCGGTCTCAAGCCAGAATAGAATGTTTGAAGAGAAAGTGCCTACTGCTACCAAGCTTCTTGAAAAATCAATAAGCTGTTCAGGCAGCATCCAGAACCATGCGAATGGAAGACATGAAATTACGACAATGGTGAGTGCCGGGAGGATCCTTCGCACACGCCTTTCATAGAAGGACGCAATGCTCAGACGACCCTCTTTGAGTTCCTTGATTAAGATTGAGGTGATTAGATAACCGGATATGACAAAGAAAATGTCGACCCCGACAAATCCGCCACTCAAACTTTCCAAGCCTGCGTGAAAAAGAACAACCGGAATTACAGCCACGGCCCGCAAGCCGTCAATTTCACTTCGATATTTCATTATTAATTAGCTCGATTATGCCAAGTCACCTTATTCAGATACCCAGGACAATCAAGGCAAATCAATGCAAAAAACCCGGGCGCGAACGCCCGGGTCTGAGTTTGCTCAAAGCTGACAGGAAGGAGGATCAGCCTTTCGCGAATTCGGGATAGGCTTCCATGCCCAGCTCGGTGGTGTCGAGACCCGCAAGTTCGGCTTCTTCGGAGACACGCAGCCCCATGAAGCCCTTGAGGATGAGCCAGACAACCAGGCTGACCACGAAGACGAAGATGCCGATCGACAGGAAGCCGATGATCTGCGTCACGAAGCTCGTGCCCTCGGTGTAGAAGGGAACGGCGAGCGTGCCCCAGAAGCCGGCGATGAGGTGGACCGGGATGGCGCCGACGACGTCGTCGATCTTCAGCTTGTCCAGCATCGGCACGGCGAACACCACGATCACACCACCGATGGCACCGATCCACAGCGCCCCGAAGAGCGTCGGGTCGAGCGGGCCTGCGGTGATCGACACGAGGCCGGCCAGCGCACCGTTGAGCACCATGGTGAGGTCGACCTTGCGGTACATCACCTGGGTGAGGATCAGCGCTGCCACCGAGCCGGCTGCCGCCGCCATGTTGGTGTTGGCGAAGATCCGGCCCACGTCGGTGATGTCGCCCACGGTGCCGGCAGCAAGCTGCGACCCACCGTTGAAGCCGAACCAGCCGAGCCACAGGATGAACGTGCCGAGCGTGGCGAGAGCCAGGTTCGAACCCGGGTAGGGAACGACGCGACCATCGACATAGCGACCCAGACGCGGCCCGAGGACGAGCGCACCGGCGAGGGCGGCGAAGCCACCAGCGGCGTGCACCAGCGTCGAACCGGCGAAGTCGGAGAAGCCCATCTCGGACAGCCAGCCACCGCCCCACTGCCAGGATGCCTCGATCGGGTAGATGAAGCCGGTCAGCACGACGACGAAGATGAGGAACGGCCACAGCTTGATCCGCTCGGCGAGGGTGCCGGAGACGATCGAAGCGGTGGTGGCGCAGAACATCAGCTGGAAGAAGAAGTCCGAAGCGACGGAGGCGTAGTCGAGCGACGCGTTCGCGGCATCGAGACCGACCGGCTCAAGCGCGGTGATCGCGAAGAACGGGCCGAGGTAGCCTTCCATCATCCATTCGGCCGGGTACATCAGGTTGAAGCCAACCAGCCAGTACATGATCGCCGCGATGCTGAAGAGCGCGATGTTCTTCGTCAGCTGCGTCGTGACGTTCTTGGACCGGACCAGACCGGCCTCGAGCATGGCAAAGCCGGCAGCCATCCACATGACCAGGAAGCCGCCGATCAGGAACAGCAGCGTGGTCATGATGTAGGGGCCGATCTCGTCGAAGGACGGCGCAGCGGCCTCTTCTTCGGCGGGAGCCTCTTCGGTGGCGACGGCGTCTTCGACGGCCTCGCCAGCTTCTTCCACAGCCTCACCCGTCTCTTCGACGGCTTCTTCGGCAACTTCCTCGGCCGGGGTGTCACCCTCGACCGCTTCCTCGGTGGCATCGTCCTGCGCCCAGGCCATGTCGGGGGCCACTGCGCCGAAGGACAAGAGCGCCACCAGGAACGCCGCAAGCCAGAGTTTCATGAAATTCATCGTCCTGTCTCCTCTACCCCGGCCGATCACAGTGCTTCTGCGTTGGTTTCGCCGGTCCGCACCCGCAGGGCGCTTTCGACCTCGAGCACGAAGATCTTGCCGTCCCCGATCTTGTCGGTTTTCGCTGTCGTCGCGATGGTCGACACGACCTGGTCCGCCATGTTGGCTGGCACGACGATCTCCAGCTTCACCTTCGGTACGAAATTCACGGCATATTCAGCGCCGCGGTAAATCTCGGTGTGTCCGGACTGAGATCCGAACCCCTTGATTTCGGTCACCATCATGCCGCGGACACCGATGGCGGTGAGCGCCTCGCGCACCTCCTCCAGCTTGAACGGCTTGATCGTTGCAATGATAAGTTTCACGGTCTTCCCCTTGCGAGTGGTCCCACGCGGCAAAGCTCAGCCCCTGCCACACGGTGGTCAAAAGGCCCGGAAGGTTACCGGGCGACAAGGAATTGACGGGGATGAGGGGGGACGGCTGGGCAGACTCTCGACCGCTTGCGTTAAATATTGTGCGCGATGATTAATCAATGAGCACATCAAAAAGACGCTTGCCCGCCCTATCCCGGCTCTACATTGGCGTCTCGCTTCGCTATGCTGCACCGCAAAGAAGAGCAGACAACAGACAACGAGCGGCAGCATGAGCGGAAACGGCGGAAAACGCGGACCCCTCGTGGCGGACAAACGATATGGCGGCGGATCCGGCAAGGGATCGTCCGGGCGCGGGTCGTCCGGAAAGCGGTCGTCCTCCACGCGCAAACCCAAACGAACCCAGAGCCGCCGCACGAAATCGCGTCGCCCTCGCGGTCCGCTCGGCTGGATCGCGGCGATCGTCAGCTTCGTCTTCGGCTGGTTCTTCCGGCTGATCTGGCGCCTGACGTGGCGCCTCGGCCTCGCGGTCTGCCTTCTGATCGCGCTCGGCGTCGGCTATTATGCCAGCACCCTCCCCCAGATCACCGAGCTGGTCGATGCCCGCACCCGGGGCTCCGTCACCATGCTCGACCGCGATGGAGAGACCTTCGCGTGGCGCGGCGATCAGTTCGGCGGGATGATCCGGGCCGAGGACGTGTCGCCCCACCTGCATGACGCGGTCGTCGCGACCGAGGACCGCCGCTTCTATCGCCACATCGGCGTTGACCCGCGCGGCGTCGCCTCCGCCATCCGCATCAACCTCTCCGAGGGACGCGGCCCGCTGTCGGGCAACGGCGGCTCGACCATCACCCAGCAGACGGCGAAGCTGCTCTGCCTCGGTCGGCCTTACGACCCCGACGTCTGGGAGAACGAAACCGAGTACGAGGCCGACTGCCGCCGGACCACGCTCTGGCGCAAGGTGCAGGAAGCCGTCTACGCGATGGCGATGGAGGTTCGCTACTCCAAGGAAGACATCCTCACCATCTACCTGAACCGTGCCTATCTGGGCGCCGGCTCACGCGGGTTCGAGGCGGCCGCGCAGCGCTACTTCGGCCGCTCTGCCGCACAGGTGACGCCCGCCGAGTCCGCGATGCTCGCCGGTCTGCTCAAGGCGCCGTCGACATACGCGCCGACGTCGAGCCTCGACCGTGCGCAGAACCGCGCCAACATCGTGATCGGCCTGATGGAGGATCAGGGCTACCTGACCGCCGCACAGGCGTCGGACGCGCGCAACAATCCCGCGCGGCTGTCGCAAGCCGCCGAGGCGCGCGCCGGTGGCTATTTCGCCGACTGGGTGATGGAGAGCGGGCCCGAGTTCTACACCCGCAACACGACCGAAGACGTCATCATCCGCACCACCTTCGATCCGCGCCTGCAGCGCGCGGCGGAAGAAGGGCTGCTCCACATCTTCGACACGAAGGTCCGCGAAGGGTCCGTCGCCGAGGCCGCCGTGGTGGTCATGTCCGCCGACGGCGCGGTCCGCGCGATGGTCGGCGGCCGGGACGTGCGCGCGTCGGCCGCCTTCAACCGCGCGACGCAGGCGCTGCGGCAGACCGGCTCGTCGTTCAAGCCCTTCATCTATGCCGCCGCGCTCGATATGGACATGTCGCCGCTCGATCTGGTCGAGGATGCGCCTTTCTGCATGAACGTCCCCGGCTCGGGCGAGTGGTGCCCGTCGAACTACACCAACAGCTTCCGGGGACCGGTCACGCTGACCGAGGCACTGACTCATTCGCTGAACATCCCTGCCGTGAAGGTCTCTGAGGCGGTCGGCCGCGACAACGTCCGAACCGTGGCCGAAGGCTTCGGCATCGAAAGCGACATCGCCGACGGCCCCGCCATGGCGCTCGGCGCGTCCGAAAGCACGCTGATCGAGATGACCGGCGCATACGCCGGCATCCTGAACGGCGGCTCCGCCGTGCTGCCCTATGGCCTGACCGACCTGCGCGTGCAGGGCGAGAACACCTCGATCATGGAAACCACCGGCGGTATCCGCGAACGGGTGATCCGCCGCGAAAGCGCGCAGCAGCTGGTCTGGATGATGTCCAAGGTGGTCGAAGACGGCACCGGCGCGCGGGCCCAGATCCCCGGCTGGCAGATCGCCGGCAAGACCGGCACGACCCAGGCCAACCGCGATGCGTGGTTCATCGGCTTCACTGCGGATTACGTCGTCGGCGTCTGGATGGGCAACGATGACAACTCGCCGCTGAACAACGTCTCCGGCGGCGGCCTTCCCACCGACATCTGGCACGAGGTCATGGTGCGGATCACCGAGGGCATGACGCCGAACGCCCTGCCGATGACTCCGCCGACCCAGCCCGGCAACAGCGGCCTGTTCCAGGCCGACAGCCGCAACGCGACTGTGGGGCAGGACGAGGCCGAGCAGGTGCTGCAGGACGTGCTGACCGACATCCTGAACAACCGTTCGAACTGACAGAGACTGACGGGACGGGGGGTGGGGCGACGTCGCGCCCCGAAGGGGCCGGCGAGCGTCACTCGCCGGCGCGTGGGGATCAGCCGCTGATAGCGGCGATCATGGCATCGACGTTGCCGCCGTTGCGGTCGAGCAGTGCGGCGATCTCCGTCCGCTCGGACAGCAGCATGTTCACGCCCTCGACGACGAGGTTGAACATCTTCGCCTGCCCCGACCCGTCGGAGATGTGGAAGTCCACGCGGAACGGGCTTTCGCCCCGCAGGTAGGCGGTCGTCGTGACCGAGACGTAGTTGTTCACCGCTTGCGCGCTTTCCACCCGGATCTCGCTGCCGATGAATTCCCGGAAGCGCGAGCCGTACTTCTGCGCGACATAGGAGGTGTAGGCCTGCGTGAACCTCTGCCGCTGCTGCGGCGTGGCCGAGCGCCCGGCGTTGCCGAGCACGTATTGCGCGATGGTCGGCGTATCGCCGTACCGCACGAAGAGATTGGCGAAGTCACCGATCATCGCGCCCTCGGACTTGCCGGAGGCGATGACGGCGTTGATGTCGGCGACCAGCGCGTTGACCAGTTGCGTCGCCTGGTCTGTTGTGACGGCGGCGGCACGCAGCGGCACCAGCGACAGCGCGGCACCGGCGCCCGCACCGAGCATCAGCGCGCGGCGGGAGAGCGTGGGGGTCATTGTTGAAGCTCCTCGTATGGGTCGATCCCGTATGGGTCGATCGCGTAGGGGTCGATGCCGCCGTCGTCCGCGGTCTCTCCGACCTCGTACCGACGGTTCTGCAAGTAGGCGAGACGGGACTGGGCATAGCTGTCGGCGCTGTCCTGCAGCACCGAATCGATCGTGGAACTGTAGATGCCGCGCTCGACGATGATCTCGCCGACCTGTGCCTCTGTGCCCCATGTCAGCTGAACCGGTTCGCTGACGTGGTCGAGCGGGTCGAGGAACATGTCCACGACCTCCCCCACCGCGTCCCGCTCGGTCGAGGGACCGATCAGCGGCAGTTCCAGGTACGCGCCTTCCGGCACACCCCAGACCGCGAGCGTATGGCCGAAGTCCGTCTTCTTCTCGTAGAGACCCATGTCCCCCGCGAAATCGGCCAGTCCGAAGACGCCGATCGTGGAGTTGATGATGAAGCGCATCGAATTGCGCGCCATGCCCTCGACATCGCCTTGCAGGGCGCCGTTCACCACCATTCCCGGCAGCGACAGGTTGTCGGAGAAGTTGACGGCCCAGTCATAGTTGCCGTGGGGTGCCGCGGTCACGACCCGGCTGGCCGGGCGCAGCAGCGTCCGGTCGAGGCCCTTGTTGACGGCATGGACCTGTCGGTTGAACCCCTCGTAGGGATCGTTGAACTCGGCGCCCGGCTGCGGCTGACTACAGGCCGCGACAAGCGCCAGCGAGGCGAAGAGTGTGGCTCCGCGCCCGTATTTAATTGAATTCACGTAAAAACCAGTCCGGAATCGAAGTTCTGTTTCCACTTAGATAAGCATCCCGTGCCAGAATGAAACCTGTCGGAAGGCCGCAGAGTGTGGCTTAACGAAACAGGAAATATGGGGCATTATGTCAAGCCGGTCGGATATTTCCACCGGGATGCGGCGACGGAGCGCTTATGGCGAAGGGGATCAAGGGCAACGGGCAGGAGGAACTCGCTGCTGCCAGACGGGAAAGCCGCGGCCTCTACTGGTTCGTGGCGATCTTCAGCTTGTTCGTGAACCTGCTGATGCTGACCGGCCCGCTCTACATGCTCAACGTCTATGACCGGGTGCTCGGCTCCCGCTCGCTCGAGACCCTGATCGCACTGACGGCGCTGGTCGCGTTTCTCTATTTCCTGATGGGCATCCTCGACTATGCCCGTGGCCGGATCATGGGCCGCGTCGGCGCGCGCTTCCAGTCGCGGATGGACGAACGCGTGTTCAGCGCCGTGCTCACCGCGACCTCGACCGGCCGCGCGACGGAGCAGGCGGCCAGCGGCCTGCGCGACCTCGAAGCAGTGCAGCGGCTGATGACCTCGCCCGTTCTGATGGCGGCCTTCGACCTGCCGTGGGCGCCGCTGTTCTTCTTCGGGATCTTCCTGTTCCACCCGTGGCTCGGCATCCTTGCGCTGTCGGGCGCGGGGATCCTGATCCTTGTCGCCGTCGCCAACCAACTCGGCAGCCGCAAACCGCTGTCGAACGCCAATGGCGCGACCATGCAGGCGGAATCGCTCGGAAGCCGCATCCGCTCCGAATCGGAAATGGTGCAATCGCTCGGCATGCGCGGCGCATCGTTCACGCGCTGGAAAATCGCCCGTGACCGCTCGCTCGGCGCAACGGTCGGGGCGGCGGACGTGACCGGCACCTATGGCGCGATCACCAAGTCTTTCCGCCTGTTCCTACAGTCGGCGATGCTTGGCCTCGGCGCCTACCTCGTCCTGCAGAACGAGCTGACGGCGGGCGCGATGATCGCCGGCTCCATCCTGCTGGGCCGGGCGCTCGCGCCGATCGAACTCGGTGTGAACCAGTGGAGCCTCGTCCAGCGTGCGCGAGAGGGATGGGGCAACCTCGAAGTGCTGCTGACCGAGATCCCGCCGGAATCGACGCCGATGCCCCTGCCCGCGCCCCGCGCGGTGCTCGAAGCGCGCGAGCTGACGATCATCCCGCCGGGCGAACAGGCCGCGTCGCTGCGCATGGTGTCCTTCCGGCTCGAACCGGGACAGGCGCTCGGCGTGATCGGCGCGTCCGGTGCGGGCAAGTCGACGCTCGCCCGCGCGCTGACGGGCCTCTGGCGCCCCGCCGGCGGCAAGATCCGGATCGACGGCGCGGCGCTGGACCAGTTCGCGCCCGATGTCCTCGGCCAGCATATCGGCTACCTGCCCCAGCGTGTTCAGCTGTTCGAAGGCACGATCGCAGAGAATATCGCCCGCATGGCGCTGCAACCGGACGAAGCCGGGGTAGTCAAAGCTGCGAAACGCGCCGCGGCGCACGACATGATCCTCAAGCTACCGAACGGCTACGACACCCGCATCGACATGAACGGCGGTCGCCTGTCCGGCGGCCAGATCCAGCGGATCGGTCTCGCCCGCGCGATGTATGGCGACCCGGTCGTGCTGGTGCTGGATGAACCGAACTCCAACCTCGACAACGAAGGCTCGCAGGCGCTGAACGAGGCGATCCGCACCTTCAAGCGCGAAGAGAAGTGCGTGCTCATCATGGCGCACCGTCCCGCCGCGATCCAGGAATGCGACTTGCTCCTGATGCTCGAGGGCGGCGCCCGGCGTGCCTTCGGTCCGAAGGACGAGGTGCTGCGCGAAATGGTGAAGAACCACGAAGTGATCCAGAAGGGCAGCCGCCCGGCGAGCGTATCATGAGCAAGACCGACTCGACCTGGTCCGTCCGCCGTCCCCTGACCCTCGGCCTGTTGGCGCTGCTGCTGCTGGTCGGCGGCTTCGGCACATGGTCCGTCGCCGCGCGCATCACCGGCGCGATCATCGCGTCGGGCCGGATCGAGGTCGACCAGAACCGCCAGGTGATCCAGCACCCCGACGGCGGCGTGGTGGAGGAAATCCTCGTCAGCGAAGGCGACCCGGTGGAGGCCGGCGACCTGCTGATCCGCCTCGACGCGGACGAACTGCGCTCCGAACTCCTCGTGACCGAGGACCAGCTGTTCGAACTGATCGCCCGCCGCGCCCGGCTCGAGGCGGAGCGCGACGGCAGCGATGAGCTGATCTTCGACGATCTCCTGCACGACCAGCCCGACGACCGGGTCGCCGACCTGATGAACGGCCAGCAACGCCTGTTCGAAGCCCGCGCCGAAACACTCGACTCGCGGAAGGAACAGCTCTCCAAGCAGGCGGAGCAGTTCACCGATCAGATCGATGGCATCGCTGCGCAACAGGAGTCGATCGAACGCCAGCTGTCCCTCATCGACGAGGAGCTCGCCAACCAGCAAAGTCTGCTCGACCGCGGCCTTGCCGAGGCGTCCCGCGTGCTTGCCCTCGAACGGGAGCAGGCGAACCTGCTCGGCCGTATGGGAGAGCTCACCGCCTCCGCCGCGCAGGCGCAGGGTCGCATCACCGAAACGGAGATCGAGGCGCTCGGCCTCGAAACCCAGCGCCGGGAAGAGGCGATCACCACCCTGCGCGACCTGCAATACAACGAACGCGAACTGGCCGAGCGACGCCGCGCCCTGCAACGCCAGCTTGACCGGCTCGACATTCGCGCGCCGGTGTCCGGCATCGTCTACGGTTTGCAGGTGTTCGCGCCGCGCTCCGTCATCCGGCCCGCCGACCAGGTGATGTACCTGATCCCGCAGGACCGCCCCCTCGTCATCGCGAGCCAGGTCCTGCCGACCGACATCGACCAGATCTATGTCGGCCAGGAGGTCAGCCTGCGATTCCCCGCCTTCGACCAGCGCTTCACGCCGGAGCTTTACGGGCACGTCGTCACGATCTCCGCCGACGCCTTCACCGACGAGAATTCCTCCGTCAGCTACTACCGGGCGGAAATCGTGCTGGACGATGCGCAGATCGATCGCCTGCCGGAGGGCGCGACCATCGTTCCAGGCATGCCGGTCGAGGCGTTCATGCGCACCGCGTCGCGCAGTCCGATGGATTATCTGGTGAAACCCTTCACGGACTATTTCTCGAGGGCCTTTCGCGAGACCTGATTGCAGTCTAGCGTCCGCAGCGAAAACGAAGCTGCGGAGAACCTCCCCATGTCCGGAAATATCACGTCCCGTCTTGCCGAGCTCGGCGTCACCCTGCCCGAGCCGAAAGCGCCGGACTTCACCTATGTGCCGTATGTCATCACCGGCAACCTGATCTTCGTCTCCGGGCAGGTTTCGATCCTCGATGGCACTCCGATCAAGGGCACGCTCGGCGACGACATGACCGTCGAGCAGGGCGCCGAAGCCGCCAAGGCCTGCGCGATCTCCATGCTCTCGCACGTGAAATCCGCGCTCGACGGTGACCTGTCGCGGGTCAAGCGCGTGGTGAAGCTGCTCGGCTTCGTCAACTCGACCCCCGACTTCACCGACCAGCCGCAAGTCATCAACGGCGCCTCCGACTTCCTTGTCGACGTGTTCGGCGACACTGGCCGCCATGCGCGCTCCGCTGTCAGCGCCGGCGCCCTCCCGATGGGCTTCGCGGTCGAGATCGAAGGCATCTTCGAGTTCGAATGATGCGTCCTCGGCTGCCGGACGTCTTCCTGCGCCGCCCCATCGCCCACCGTGCCCTGCATGACCGGCGAGACGGGCGGCCCGAGAACTCTCTCGCCGCGATCCGTGCCGCCACGGCGCGGGACCTGCCGGTGGAGATCGACGTTCAGCTGACAGCCGACGGGGAGGCGGTGGTCTTTCACGACGACCGCCTCGACCGTCTGACCGACGAGACCGGCCCGGTCCGGGAACGCACGGTTGCGGACCTCACCGCGATCCCGCTGAAGGACGGGGCGGAAAACATTCCGACGCTGGCGCAAGTGCTCGCGGAGCCCTCCCCCGGTTTCCTAATCGAGATCAAGGATCAGGACGGCGCGCTCGGCCCCGGTATCGGCGCGCTGGAAGAGGCCGTCGCGCGGGCAGTTCAGGACAGCGACGCGACCGTTGCGCTCATGTCTTTCAACCCGCACTCCATCGTCACGCTGTCCCGTCTGTTGCCCGACGTGCCACGTGGCCTGACCACCTGCAGCTTCGGCCCTGAATGGCCCGACCTGCCGGAGGCGACCCGCGCCGAGCTCGCGAAAATCGCGATGTATGACGAGGCCGGTGCCTCCTTCATCAGCCACCACTGGCCGGTCCTCGATTCACCCCGCGTGGCGGAGCTGAAGGCCGACGGCGCGACGATTCTCTGCTGGACCATCCGTTCGGCAAAGGACGAACAGACCGCCCGGAAGATCGCCGACAGCGTCACGTTCGAGGGATACCTGCCCTGATCCCATTGACCCGCGCGGGTGAGAGACCATCTGGTCAGGCATGGACGGGACCACCATCGAGCTGACCGCGCATCCCTCGCTGGACGACATCGCTCCGGCCGACTGGGATGCCTGCGCCTGCCCCGAGTCGGCGGACGGCGGTCGCCCGAGCGATCCCTTCACCAGCTACCGTTTCCTGAAGGCGCTGGAAGACAGTGGCTCCGTCGGGCCGGGCACCGGCTGGCAGCCCCGCTACCTCGTCGCGCGGCAGGGCGGCGAGATGATCGCGGCCGCGCCGCTCTATGCCAAGAGCCACAGCCAGGGCGAGTATATCTTCGATTTCAACTGGGCCCACGCCTACGAGAACGCGGGCGGCGAGTATTACCCGAAGCTCCAGATCGCCGTGCCCTTCACACCCGCCACGGGTCGCCGCTTCCTCACCCGTCCGGGGCAGGAGATGACCGGCATGTCCGCGCTGGTGCAAGGCACCGTGCAGATCGCGGCGGACAACGGCCTCGCCACTGCGCACGCGACCTTCTGCACCGAGGCGGAAGCGCTGGCCGGGGCCGAGATGGGCCTGCTCCACCGCATCACCCAGCAATACCATTGGCACAACGAGGGTTACGCGGATTTTGACGGCTTCCTCGACGCGCTGTCGAGCCGCAAGCGCAAGAACATCCGCAAGGAGCGTCGTCAGGCGCAGGACTTCGGTGGAGAGATCGTCAGCCTTACCGGTGACGAGATCGAGCCGTGGCACTGGGACTGGTTCTGGCGTTTCTACCAGGACACCGGCAGCCGGAAGTGGGGCACGCCCTACCTCACGCGGGAATTCTTCGACATCGCGCAGGAGACGATGCGCGACGACATGCTGCTTTGCCTCGCCATCCGCGAGGGGCGGCCCGTCGCCGGAGCATTGAACTTCATCGGGCGCGAGCGGCTGTTCGGGCGCTATTGGGGATGTCTCGAACATCACCCCTGCCTGCATTTCGAGCTCTGCTATTACCGCGCCATCGACTACGCGATCGCCCACGGGCTCGACACGGTCGAGGCCGGCGCACAGGGCGAGCACAAGCTGGCCCGGGGCTACCTGCCGGTGACAACGCACTCACTGCACTGGATCGGCGATGCGAATTTCCGCGACGCCATCGCCCGTTACCTGCGGGCGGAACGGAACGCGGTGGACGAGGAAATCGAAGTGCTGACGAGCTACGGCCCGTTCAGGAAAACGACCGACGTGGAGGAGCAGGACTGATGCCAGCCGATCCCATCACCGATGCCGAGAAGAACGCCGCCGTCGCTGCCGGCTGGACGCTGAGCGACGACGGCACGGCCATCGAGAAGACTTTCGAGTTCAGGAACTTCGTGGAGGCCTTCGGCTTCATGGCCCGGTGCGCGATGTGGGCGGAGAAGCTGAACCACCATCCCGAATGGTCCAACGTCTACAAGACGGTCACCGTGCGGCTGACAACGCACGACACCGGCGGTCTGACCACGCTCGATGCGAAACTGTCGCAGAAGATGGACAGCCTCGCCGCCTCCTGATCCCGCCCTCTCGCCCTCGCGGAAAAGTGAGCTAAGTCACTGCCGCGACGGATAACGAAAGGACACGGGCTCGGCATGCAAGGTCTTCTGAACACGGAAATCTGGAACGGCACGACACTTGGCGACGTGCTGACGGTCGACTTCATCGCCTCGATACTCGGCAACGTGCTGGCGGCTGCGGCGATTCTGCTGATCGGACTCTGGCTCGCCCGCTTCGTGAGCCGCCGAATCGAACGGCTGGCGGAGAAGAACGCAAATCTCGACCGGGCCCTGTTCGGATTCATCGGCGACCTCGCGTGGTATGCCATCTTCGCCTTCACGGTGCTGTTCGTGCTGAACACGTTCGGCGTGCGCACGACGTCGGTCGTCGCCGTCATCGGTGCCGCCGGTCTTGCCGTCGGGCTGGCCCTTCAGGGCACTCTGTCGAACATCGCGGCGGGCGTGATGCTGATCTTCTTCCGGCCGATCCGGATCGGCGACTTCGTCGTGGTGAACGACGTGACAGGCACGGTGAAGGACATCTCGCTGAACTACACGGAGCTCGCCGACCTTCAGAACGTCCAACACATCATCCCCAACTCCGAAGTCTGGGGAAACACGATCCAGAACTATTCGAGCTACGACCAGCGGCGTGTGCAATGGACCTTCGGCGTCGGCTACGGCGCAAACCTCGCCGAGGCGGAACGCGTGATCCGCGAGACGATCACCTCCGACCCGCGCGCCCTGAAGGATCCGGAGCCGTGGCTCCAGGTCTCCAACCTCAACGAGAGCTCGGTCGATTTCATGGTGCGGGTCTGGTGCAACAACGCCGATGCCTGGGGCTTTCAGACCGACATGACCCGCAAAGTGAAGGAAGAGCTCGACGCCGCCGGGGTGCCGATTCCCTTCCCGACCCGGACAGTTGTGTTCGACAAGTCCGAGGACCCGCTGACCATCGCGCGTCCCTCGCAGGCGGCAAAGTAAACCGATGGCGCGCACCGCTTCCTGCACCTGCGGTCAACTGTCGATCGTGCTGGAGGGGGAGCTGTTCGGCGGTGGCGTCTGCCATTGCCTCGCCTGCCAGAGCCGGACCGGCAGCGTCTTCGCCACGCTCGCGGGCTTCGGCCCACCCTGGACGGTGCGCGGCGAAGCGACGGTGTTCGAAAGAGTGGGCGACCGGCACGGCAGCCGGTCGCTCTTTCATTTCTGCCCGGTCTGCGGATCGACCGTCTTCCATCTTGTCGCCGGCTACGAGGACAAGTTCGTCAGCGTCGCCGTGGGAACGTTCGGAGATCCGGAGTTCCCGGCACCGGCGGACTCGGTCTACGAGAGCCGCCGGCATCCGTGGGTCGTGCTGCCCGAGGGCATCGCCCGGTTCGAGACCGACCCGGACTAGGCGCTATCAGATCGCCTCGACCATCGCCTCGCCGCCGGACATGTCGCATACACCGGGATTCTCCTCGGCGTTCAGCACCTTGACCACGCCGTCCTCGGCCATCAGCGCGTAGCGCTGCGAACGGCCGTAAAAGCCGGCGGGCGGGGCGTCGAAGGCCATGCCGATCGCCTTGGCGAAGGCGCCATCGGCATCGGCGAGCATCGTGATCCCGGCATCCGACGCGCCGGTGGACTCACCCCAGGCCTGCATCACGAAGGGATCGTTGACGGAGGTACAGATCACCTCGTCCACGCCCTTTTCCTTCAGCTGGTCGATGGTCCGGATGAAGCTCGGCACGTGCGCGGTGGTACAGGTGCCGGTGTAGGCGCCCGGCAGACCGAAGATCACGACCTTCCGGCCCTTCAGCTTCGGCCCTAGCTCGACCTGCTCCGGGCCCTCGGCGCCAAGCACCAACATGGTGCCATCGGGAAGGGTGTCTCCTACAGAAATGCTCATGTCGGTCCTGTCCTTTTGCATTTTCCTCGTTCACCTGCGGATATAGAACCTGCCACCGACAGTGCCAGCGGGAGCCATGTGAAATGACGCATTTCGTCGTGATCGGCGCCGGACAGGCGGGGGCCTCCCTCGTCGCGAAGCTGCGCTCCGAAGGGTTCGACGGCGACATCACCCTGATCGGCGCGGAACCGGTTCCGCCCTACCAGAGGCCGCCCCTGTCCAAGGCTTACCTGCTGGGCGAGATGGAGGAGGCGCGGCTCTATCTGCGGCCAGCCGCCTGGTACGAAGACAACAACATCACGCTGCGCACCGGGCGACGCGTGACCGGAATCGACACGCGCACGCGGACAGTGTCGCTCGACGACCGGGAGAACCTCACCTACGACCAGCTTGCCCTCACGACGGGGAGCGATCCGCGCACATTGCCCGCGGCGATCGGCGGCGATCTCGACGGGGTCTACGCGATGCGCGACCTTGCCGACGCCGACGCGCTGGCGCCCGAGATGACGGAGGGCCGCCGGGTCCTGGTGATCGGGGGCGGCTATATCGGGCTGGAAGCGGCGGCGGTCGCGTCGAAGAAGGGTCTCAAGGTCACGCTGGTCGAGATGGCACCGCGCATCCTGCAACGAGTCGCGGCCGAAGTGACTTCCGATTTCTTCCGCGACCTTCACGCGTCTCATGGTGTCGAAGTACGCGAGGGCGTCGGCCTCGACCGGCTGATCGGCACCGACCGGGTGACGGGTGCGCGGTTCACCGATGGCACGGAAATCGAGCTCGACTTCGCTATCGTCGGCGTCGGCATCGCCCCCGCCTCGATCCTTGCCGAGAGCGCGGGCATCGCCTGCGACAACGGGATCGCGGTAGACGCGTACGGACGCACGTCCGAGCCGACCGTCTGGGCCGCCGGCGACTGTGCGAGCTTTCCTTGGGGCGGCGAGCGGATCCGGCTGGAAAGTGTCGGCAACGCCATCGACATGGCTGAGGCCGTCGCGCTGAACATGCTTGGGCGGGAACAGCCCTACCAGGCGAAACCGTGGTTCTGGTCGGATCAATACGACCTCAAGCTGCAGATCGGCGGCCTCAACCGGGGCTACGATTCGGTCCATGTCCGCAAGAGCGACGACGGTGCCGTGTCGCACTGGTACTACGCCGGCGACCGGCTGATCGCGGTGGACGCGATGAACGACCCGCGCAATTACATGATCGGCAAGCGCCTGATCGAGGCTGGTAAATCTCCTGCGCCGGAGGTCGTGACCGACCCGGCGACCGACATGAAGGCGCTGCTCCGCCCGTGAGGATCATCGGCGGTCAGCACCGGGGCCTCCGCCTCGCCGAGGTTGGGAAAGGCGACGCCGGGGCGCACCTGCGTCCGACGCCCGACCGGGTGCGGGAGAGCCTGTTCAACATCCTCGCCAGCCACGGCCTGCCCGACGGGGTGCGGGTGCTGGACCTGTTCGCCGGGACTGGTGCGCTCGGGCTGGAGGCCCTGTCGCGGGGCGCTGTGCATTGCACCTTCGTCGACAGCGGTCGGGTGGCGCAGCGGCTCCTGCGGGAGAACCTCGGCAAGGCCCGGCGCGAGGGCGACGCGACGCTGCTGACCTGCGACGTCACGCGGCTGCCCGCGGGTGAGGGTTGCGGGCTGGTGTTCCTCGATCCGCCTTACGGCAAGGGGCTCGCGCCCAAGGCGCTGGCGCGAGCGGTCGACGGTGGCTGGCTGGCCCCGGACGCAGTGGTGGTCTGCGAGGACAGTACACCCATCGACCCGCCGGAGGGTTTCGACCTGCTGGACCGGAGAAAGTATGGCGACACGCACCTGACCCTCATTTGTTTCGCGCGCGAAACATAAGACTTAACAGATAGTTAACGCCTCTGCGCAAGGTGCCTATTGGCAAAAACCCTTGCGCTGCTAGCATCGTATCCATGAGCGACGCCACGTGGACCTCCTTCCCTGCCGTGCCCCGCACGAAGACCGCGCAACGCGCGGAGGACGTGACGCTGCCCAAGCCCGAGCCGTTCGGCGCGCCGGTCCTGATCGGCGATGTGGCGAGCCCGCTCGCGGGAGAGACGGTTCTCAGCCTCCTGATGCGGCGCATGATGCGGGATGGCGACTGACTGGCCGGGCCATTTCTGCCCGTCCTGCGGCGCGCCGCAGACGGCATTCCCGCGCTATCCATGGTATCTCTGCAGTGATTGCCGGGGGCGTACACACGACCGGGACGGCAACCGGATCGAGTTCTTCAACGCACACCTGTTCGGCGGGCTCGGCTTTCGTTTCGCAGGCGAAGCGCAATTCTGGGAAATCCGGTCGGCAATCTGCCTCGTGACCCGGCGGCCGGTGCTCGTCAGCGAGGCGCGGTTCGGCGGCGTCGTGGTGGAGCCGCTTCCCGATCGGGTGTTCGATTTCGAACAGGTGACCGACATGCGGCGCCCCGGCTGGCGGGACCGCCTGCCGGAGCCTAGCGGATCGCGGCCGTAAGCGCGGCGTCGAGCGCGAGGGTCTGGTTGCTCGACAGGCAGCGGTCGTAGGTGACCGTCACGCCCCAGCTGTTGGGCAACTGGAAGAAGTAGGCGCCCGCGCTGCGGCCAAGCAGGAAGCACCAGGATCCGAAGTGCCACAGCGTCGTGCCGTCGCGGCCGTCCTTCATCATCACGCCCGGCCCGTAGACGATGCCGCCACCCATCTCGGCACGCGGCCAGTTGCCCTGCGGGCGAAGGGTCGAAGCGAAGCGGGTGAAATCGGCGGCCGACATCTCGTACCCGCCCCAGGACACGCCGCCACCGAAGTCGGAGGAGACGTTGGCGTTGATGCCGAGCGTCCGTGGACAGTAGCTGGCGGAGTTCTGACCGGTCACCGTCTCGATCATCGAGCCGAGGACGGCGTAATTCTCGTTGTTGTAGGCGAAGCCCTTCGGCCCCGGCGGGCGCGACAGGGCGGACGCCGTGACCTCGGGCGTGCGGTCGCCGCCCCGGGCGCGCCACGGCGAGGGACGGCCCTGCGTCACGTCGCGGTTGATGCCGGAGGTGTGAGTCAGAAGCTCGGCCACGGTGATCTGCGACGCACCGGGCGTCATCTGGAACCGCCCGCCGAGCACCTGCCCGACAGTGGAGCCGGTGGAGAGCCGACCGGCGTCGACCAACCGCATGACGCAGGCGCCGGTGATGCTTTTCGACAGGCTCGCCAGCGGGGCGGGATCGTCCGCGCCGCGGCCGAGACCGTAGCGGGCAAGCACATCGCCGTTGCGCGAGATCGCGATGGAGCTGGAGCGGACGCCGTTCTGGGTCGCCCAGGTCTGCCAAGCAGACTGGATCGCGCCGACGTCGGCGGCCGCGCTGCCCGCGAAGGCAAGCAGCAGCAGGAGAGCCCGGATCAGGACCATGTGGGGTGGAACAGGCCCGCCGGAGATTCGGTGAAGATTTCGGCGCCGGTCGAGGTGATCCCGACCGAGTGCTCGAACTGCGCGGACAGCGACTTGTCCCGCGTCACTGCGGTCCAGTCGTCGGCGAGGACCTTGGTTTCCGGACGGCCGAGGTTCACCATCGGCTCGATCGTGAAGAACATGCCTTCCTCGATCCGTGGCCCGGTTCCCGGACGACCGTAGTGCAGGACGTTCGGCGGCGCATGGAACACGCGGCCGAGGCCGTGGCCGCAGAAATCGCGGACGACCGACATGCGGTTCGCCTCGGCGTAAGTCTGGATCGCGTGGCCGATGTCACCGAAGGTGTTGCCGGGCTTCGCCGCCTCGATCCCCTTCATCAGCGAATCGTGGGTAACCTGAAGCAGCCGCTCCGCCTTGCGGGGCAGTTTGCCGGCGACGTACATCCGGCTCGTGTCGCCGAACCAGCCGTCGACGATCACGGTGACGTCGATATTCAGGATGTCGCCGTCCTTGAGCACCTTGTTGCCGGGGATCCCGTGGCAGACGACGTGGTTCACGCTGATGCAGCTGGCGTGCTGGTAGCCCTTGTAGCCGATGGTTGCGGACTTCGCGCCCTCGGCATGGACCCACTCGGTGATGAGGCGGTCGAGCTCTCCGGTGTTCTGGCCGGGGACGACGTGCGGCGCGATCCGGTCGAGGATTTCTGCGGCGAGCCTGCCCGCCGCGTGCATGCCGGCGAAATCCGCGTCCTCGTAGATGCGAATGCCGTCTCGGGTCAGTTTGCTGCGTGCGTCGTCCACGGTCCGGTCCTCTTTCGTTGCGCTGAATTTAGGACGTCACGGCCCCGGATGAAAGCCCGTCGAGAGCGGCGCTCCCGCGCCGGGGCACCGGATCCGCCAGTGTGACGCCGAATTGATCCATTGTGGCGTCAAAGCAGAGCACCTCGACACCGGCGCGTTCGGCCTCTTCGAGCGCCGCCGCGTAGGCCGGGTCGATGTCCGCCGCAACGTCCCAATGTGTCGCGTCAGTGCGCTGAACGAGGAACAGGAGAACCGCGCGGTCGCCCTGCCCCGCCATCGTGGCAAGGTCGCGGAGGTGGCGGGCGCCGCGCGCGGTGACCGTGTCGGGGAATTCCGCCAGTCCGGGGGTGCGGCTGAGCGTCACGCTCTTCACCTCGAGCCATGTCGTCGCGGGTCCGGAGAGGCGGAAGTCGACCCGGCTGCCCTCGCCATAGGCAACTTCAGGGCGCACCTCGTCGTAGGGCGGCAGGCCGTCAATCGTCCGGGCGTTGAGCGCCTCGGCGACCACGCGGTTCGCCGCGCCGGTGTCGATGCCGGCGAAGGTGCCGTCGGCGAGCTCGGTCAGGCGCCATCCCCAGTCGAGCTTGCTTTTCGGGTTGGTGCTCGGCTCCAGCCAGACGCGGGTGCCGGGCTCCGCCAGTCCGGTCATCGCGCCCGGATTCGGACAATGGGCCGTTACCGTCCGGCCGTCCGGAAGCGCGACATCCGCGAGGAAACGCTTGTAACGGCGGACAAGTGTCGCGGGGACGAGGGGATTGGAAAAGCGCATGGGCTGACCCTATACCTTCGCAACAAGGGAGACCCAACAATGCCCAACCCCACTGCCGCGATGCTTGTCATCGGGGACGAGATCCTCTCCGGCCGCACCCGCGATTCCAACCTGAACCACCTTGCCGGACGGCTGACCGAAGTCGGCATCGATCTCGTCGAGGCGCGCGTCGTCTCCGACAAGACCGAGGCAATCGTCGGAGCGGTGAACGACCTGCGCGCGAAGGTCGATCATGTCTTCACCAGCGGCGGGATCGGCCCGACACATGACGACATCACCGCCGATTGCATCGCCGAATCGTTCGGCGTCGGCATCGACGTGCGCGACGATGCGCGCGAGCTGCTGGAGGCGCATTACGCGCGCTCCGGGTCGGAAGTGACCGAAGCGCGGCTGAGGATGGCTCGGATTCCCGACGGGGCGACCCTGATCGAGAACCCGGTGAGCGTCGCGCCCGGCTTCACCATCGGCAATGTCCACGTGATGGCCGGCGTGCCGAACGTATTCGAGGCGATGGTGGCGAGCGTCCTGCCGACCCTGACGGGCGGCACGCCGCTGCTGTCGCAATCGTTGCGGGTGCTGCGGGGCGAAGGCGACATCGCCGGGCCGCTCCGGGCGCTGTCCGAAGAATATTCCGACCTGTCGTTCGGATCCTATCCGTTCCAAAAGGACGGCGCCTACGGCTCGAACATCGTCGTGCGGGGCACCGATTCGGAACGGCTATCCGAGGCGATGGTCAAGCTGACCGACCTGTTCGGCGCGTGATGCAGGCCGACGCGCTGTCCCGGCTGATCGACGCGACCTGGCCTGCGGCCGGTGTTACGGACGTCGGTGGCTGGCGCATTCGGCGCGGCGGCGGCGGTGGCAGTCGGGTAAGCGCGGCGACGGCACTTGTGCCCGGCGACGTCGGGGACCTGTCGGTGGCGGAGGAGGCGATGCGCGACCTCGGGCAGGTGCCGCTCTTCATGGTGCGCGACGGGGAAGCGGCGCTCGACCGGGCGCTCGCGGATTGCGGCTACGGAATTACCGACCCGACGGCGTTCTATTCGGCCCCGGTTGCCGAGATCGCGGGCGAGGCCGAGGCGATCCTGTCGTGGCCGCCGGTCGCGGTGCAGCGCGAAATCTGGGCGGCGGGAGGCATAGGGCCGTCGCGGCTCGACATCATGCTGCGCGCGGCGGAACCTAGGGTAAGCCTGCTGGCCCGGCTTGGCGACGAACCGGCCGGGACGGTCCACCTGTCACTCGCCGACGGAGCCGCGATGATCCATGCGCTTGAGACGGCGGCGGCGCACCGGCGCAAGGGAATCGGTCGCCTGCTCTGCGTGGCATCCGCGAACTGGGCGCGGGACGAGGGCGCTGATCGGCTGGCCCTGCTGGTGACGCGGGCGAACGCCGGGGGCAATGCGCTCTACCGGTCGCTCGGCTTCGCCGAGGATGGCGGCTACCATTACCGGAAGCATCCGGATGGACTGGACCAATGATGATCCGCTCCCTGCTCATCGCCGGACTGTTGCCGGTTCCGGCGTTCTGCCTGTCGCTCGACCTGCCGGCCTCGGCAGAGATGACGCTGGAGGAGGAGAGGCCGCTCGATTCGACAACCATCGCATCGGGGCCGTTCGACGGGTCGGTCGTTCCGATGGCGGACGCGTCGGGGACGGTGTCGGTGCAGGCGTGGCGGCTGCAGGCGGCCGGGCTGACAACGCTGCAGATCCTCGAACCGCTGGCTAAGCAGCTGGAGGCGGAGGGGTTCGACGCGCTCTACACCTGTGAATCCGAGGCCTGCGGCGGGTTCGACTTCCGCTTCGCGCTCGAGACACTGCCGCCGCCGGCAATGCACGTCAGCCTGAACGACTTCCGCTACCTGTCCGCCCGAAAGGGCGAGGACGAGTATGCCGCGCTTCTCGTCAGCCGGACGAGTCGGGCCGCGTACTTGCAGATCACCTCCGTCACGACCGGGGAGCCGGGCGAGGATGCGGGCCTGAGCGCGGCACCGGGCGCGCCGCTGGTGCCGGCGGAGCAGGTCGCCCCCGGCAGTTTCGGGGAGCGGCTGGAGACGGCCGGGCATGTCACGCTCGGCGATCTTACGTTCGAGACAGGGTCGGCGCAGCTTGGCGAGGGGACCTACGAGTCGCTCGCCGCGCTCGCGGAGTATCTGGAGAGCGTGCCGAACCGCCGGGTCGCGCTGGTCGGACATACCGACAGCGAAGGGTCGCTCGACGGCAACATCGCGCTGTCGCGGCGGCGCGCGGCGTCGGTGCTGGAGCGGCTGGCGACAACCTATGGCATCCCGCGCCGGCAGCTGGAGGCGCACGGGATGGGCTACCTCGCCCCGGTCGCGTCGAACCTGACGGAAGAGGGGCGTGAGGCCAATCGCCGGGTCGAAGTGATCGTCCTGTCGGAGTGAGGCACACGAAAAAGGCGCGGTCCGGGGACCGCGCCGTTCAGTTGGGCTGGTGACGCGCCTGGTTTGTCACCACTTCTCGGGACCCTTCTCGGCAAAGTTATGCACGAGGAAATCGATGAAGGCGCGGACCTTCGGCTGGGTGAAACGACCCGGCGGATAGACCGCGTAGATGCCCTGCGTCTCGGACGGGAGATCGGGAATCGCTTCCTCCACCAGTCCCTTCGCCATCGCATCGGCGTAAAGGAAGGACGGCAGGTAGGCGATGCCGAGCCCGCTGATGCAGGCATTCAGCAGCGACTGTCCGTCGTTGACGGTGAGCCAGCCAGCGGTGCGCACCTGGCGCTTTTCGCCCGAAGGGGCGGTCAGCTTCCAGACGGCACCGTTGGACTGGTTCGAGTAGTGGAGCAGCTTGTGCTCGTTCAGATCGTCGATCTTCTGCGGCCGGCCATATTGTTCGAAATAGCCGGGCGCGGCGATCATGCGCTTCGTCGTTTCGGTCAGTTTGCGGGCGCGGAGCGTGCTGTCTTCCAGCTCTCCGATCCGAACTGCCATGTCGAAGCCTTCCGAGATCAGTTCCACGTACCGGTTGTTGAGAACCATGTTGACCGTGATGTCCGGGAATTCCGACAGGAAGTCCCCGAGTACGGGTGAGAGGTGGTTCACCCCAAAGTCCGTGGCGACCGAGATCCGAAGCAGGCCTGAGGGGGCCGACTGCATCGAGGTAACCAGAGCGTCCGCTTCGCCAGCGTCGTTAAGGACGCGGCGGGCGCGATCGTAATAGGCGAGGCCGATCTCCGTGGGGGAGACGCGTCGCGTTGTGCGATTGAGAAGTCGGGCGCCAAGGCGCGCCTCCAGCGACGAAACGTGCTTCGAGACGGCCGATTTGGATATGCCCATCTTCTTCGCGGCATCGGTGAAGCCACCCTGGTCAACGACCGTGGCAAAGGCTTCCATTTCCGTGAGGCGATCCATTTATCGGCCCTTCTGCTTGCTCATCGAGACAGCCACGTGTTTGGCGAGCAATTCGGGCAGATTTTCGTCGCGGGGCCGACAATAAAGCGGTTTCTGAGTAATCAATTCTGCATTCGAAACAGGCACCGGAGGGGGTACAGAAGGCCAACAAGCCACTGATTTCAAAGCGTTCCGTGTGTATTTTGGAGCCTGTTCACCGCAAATTGCGGCGTGTTCTCGCGGCCACGCTTGACCTTGACGTCATCCGAAACATTGACGCGGTCGGGGCCGCTGTCAGACCGTTTCGGTACAATGACGGCGAAACGCGCGCTTGAGCATGTCGAGCTCCGCCCGGAGCAGGTCGACCTCGGCGCGGATGTCGTCGGCGAGTGCATCGCCGGCGACGATCGACACTGTGGCCAGTCGGTCGCCCGACTCGCGCTCGGTGAGCACCACGGTATGGACGCCGTCAGCGATGATCGACGCCGGGATCGGCAATCGGACCGCGTGGCCGCCCTCCGCCTTGCTGACTTCGACGCCCTCCAGTTCCTTGCCGTCGTGAGTGGCCTGGATACGGGGCGGCGTGTCGCCGGTGTAGCCGGTCAGGAAACCTTCCCAGACACCTTCGTTGAGCCGGGTCTTCGTCAGGATGATGTCGCTCATGGCTCGCCTCTCACAGCTCTGCGCGCGGGTAGCGGCTGAAGGTCAGGTCGCGGATCGTGATCTGGTTCATCTCCGGCCCCTCGAAGATCAGGTCGATCCACATCTTCTCCGCCCGCTTCTCGTTCAGCTTGGTGTAGGCGAGGTCGAATTCGACCATCACGTCAGCCTCGCCGAGCGGCAGTTCGCGGACGATCTGTTCCGTGTTGGGGCCGTGCTTGATGTTCAGACGGGCGAAGATCTCGATCGGGTATTCCGTCTCGATGATCGTATCGAGGCGGATCAGGTGCTTCTTCTTCACGTTGAGCGCGGCATCCGGCGGCAGGTCGAGCACGACGGACAGAAACGAACCGTCGAAGCGGAACACGTCGAGGCGAAGACCGTAGGGCGCGAGGTCGGCTTCCCGCAGGTTGCGGAGCTGGCGCAGTGTCAGCTCGCTGATCCGGCAGTCGTGGAAGACCGTGACCTCGTCGCCGAACATCTCTCGCGTTTCGACGGGGGCCATCCCTTTGCTGCCGATCGGGCCGCGCCAGAGCTGCGGGCGCCATGACCAGTCGGTGCCGCGCGGGCGGGGGAACGCGGTGTTGCCAATCAGCGGAAGGGCGAGCCGTTCGTCCGCGACATAGAGCAGTTCGTCGAGCTGCATCCGCAGGGCACGGGCGCGGCTACGCTTCTCGCGCAGGACGGACAGTTTCTCTGACCAGGCCTGCCGGGCCGAGCGCCGCCAGCGACGGAGGTTCGCCCCGTGCAGAACCTTTTCCATTGGTCCGGTGCCGCGTGCCGCCATGCCCCATCCGTTCGTTCACCGCCGCGCGTCCGAGGCGCGGCTCTGGTTCATACCTGCCAAACCGTTTCCGCTTTTGAAACAGTCAGGGTGGTTCGCTGCGCCCGTTTCTAGGACCTCTGCCCGCGATTCGACGCCCGGATGGCAGAGACGGCCTGTTCGGCCAACCTGCGTTCGGCGTCTCCCGTCAGGGGCACGTCCGGATAGGGGCGCACGCCGAGTGTGACGAGCCGGCCGCCTATGTCAAAGAAGGCACGCCATGCCGGAGGGGAGAGGGGGTCCGTCGTTCCCGTGGTGCCGCGGAAAGCGACGAGCACGAGGCCGGGTTGCTGCATCACGTCGCTGACTGACACTGCCTGCCCGTCCGCCAGCAGCGCCTGCCCCTCCGGGGTCCGGACGTAGGCGGCAACGGCGGCTTCGGAGCCGTCGACCATCGCGCTGCCAAGGGTGCCGACCTGGACGGTGACGAGCGCATCAAGCGCGGGCGGTGAGCCCTCGCCCGAGATGCGCGCGCAACTTGCGATGATGGCGAAGCCGTCAGCCGGGCGGCTGGCGGTGCGGTCGACGCAGTAGCTGTCCGGACCGCGCACCGTGACCGCGCCATCGCGCAGCGCGAGCGACGTGGAGGGAGCGTTGCCGCCGGGCTGAAGCCGGGCGAGTGGCGCGCCGAGGTCGGTGCCGCAGCCCGACAGGGCTGCGGCCACCGCAAGGAGCGCCGCGCGACCGGCGGTCAGCATCCTCAGAGGTCCATGTAGACGTGCGTTTCGGCCTTCGCGCCGGGGTGCGTCACGGCGCCGAGACGGGTGGAGCCGACGAGCTTGGCGAACTTCCAGACCGCGCCGCTGGCGTAGTTGGTCGGACGCGGGCCGGACCAGTCCTTCTTTCGCTCGGCGAGTTCCTCGTCCGAGACATCGACGCTCAGTTCGCCGGTCACGGCGTTGATCGTGATGAGGTCGCCGTCCTTCAGCATCGCGATCGGACCGCCGTGCGCCGCTTCGGGGCCGACGTGGCCGACGCAGAAGCCGCGCGTCGCACCGGAGAAGCGACCGTCGGTGATGAGCGCGACCTTCTTGCCCATGCCCTGACCGGAGAGCGCGGCGGTGGTCGCCAGCATCTCGCGCATGCCGGGGCCGCCTGCGGGGCCCTCGTTGCGGATGACGAGAACTTCGCCTTCGTTGTAGGTCCGGGCTTTCACGGCTTCGAAGGCCTCTTCCTCGGATTCGAAGACGCGGGCGGGGCCGGTGAAGACCTGCTCTTCTTCCTTCATGCCCGCGACCTTCACGATCGCCCCGTCGGGCGCGAGGTTGCCCTTCAGGCCGACAACGCCGCCGGTCTTGGTGATGGGCGTGTCGATCGAGTGGATGACGCGGCCGTCGACGTTGCGATCGATGAGGTCGAGTTCCTCGCCGATGGTGCGACCGGAAGCGGTGATGCAATCCTCGTGGATCAGGCCGGCTTTGCGGAGCTCCTTCATCACGACGGGAATGCCGCCGGCGTCGTAGAGGTCCTTGGCGACGTACTGGCCGCCCGGCTTCAGGTCGACGAAATAGGGCGTGTCGTGGAAGATGTCGCAGACGTCGAACAGGTCGAAGTCGATCCCCGCCTCGTGCGCGATGGCGGGCAGGTGCAGGCCGGCGTTGGTGGAGCCGCCGGTACAGGCGACGACGCGGGCCGCGTTCTCGAGCGCCTTGCGGGTGACGACGTCACGGGCACGGATGTTCTTCTCGAGCAGGTTCATGACCGCGGCGCCGGAGGCGGTGCCGTACTGGTCGCGGCTCTCGTACGGTGCGGGTGCGCCGGAGGAGTTGAACAGCGCGAGGCCGATCGCCTCGGACACGCAGGCCATGGTGTTGGCGGTGAACTGGCCACCGCAGGCCCCGGCGGAGGGGCAGGCCACCCGCTCGAGAATTGCGAGCGCGGCGTCCGACAGCGTGCCGTTCTGATGGCGGCCGACGGCTTCGAACATGTCCTGAACGGTCAGGTCGCGAGTCGCGAATTCTTCGGGAACGTCGGCACCGGCGGGCACTTTGCCCGGCAGGATCGAGCCGCCGTAGATGAAGACGGACGGCGTATTCAGCCGCACCATCGCCATCATCATGCCCGGCAGCGACTTGTCGCAGCCTGCGAGACCGACGAGCGCGTCGTAGCAGTGGCCGCGCATGGTGAGTTCGACGGTGTCCGCGATCGCCTCACGGCTGGCGAGCGAGGAGCGCATGCCCTCATGGCCCATGGCGATGCCGTCGGTGACGGTGATCGTGGTGAATTCGCGCGGGGTGCCGCTGGCGGACTTCACGCCGAGCTTCACCGACTGTGCCTGGCGGGACAGTGCGATGTTACAGGGCGCGGCCTCGTTCCAGCAGGTGGCGACGCCGACGAGCGGCTGGCCGATCTCTTCCTCGGAGAGGCCCATGGCATACATGTAGGAGCGGTGCGGTGCTCGTGCCGGGCCGTCGGTCACATGGCGGCTTGGCAGTTTCGACTTGTCCATCTTGCCCTTGAGCATTTCGCTTCCTCCGGTTCCGTTGGGTCGTGGTCTATCCCCGCCTCGTTTGAGCGGCAAGTGGATCCGACTCGCCCGCGATCCGGCCCAAAAATCGTCTAAAATCCCGATCAGGTTGCGGACATGCGTACGAGTGATCCCCTCGTTGATCCCCCGGTCTATCCAGAGATTTCCGCCTTGCGCGGGCTGGCTTTGATCGGCGTTACAGTGACCGGTTTCGTCGTGTTCGTGGCGACGCTGGTCACTGCTTCAACCTTCGGCGCGCTGCCCAACGACTGGATTGCGCTGGTGCGGTCCGCCCCGCTGCGCGTCGGGGGCGCCGAGACGCCCGACGCGCTCCGCCAGTCGGCGCACCAGTTGATCCTGTTGATGTTGCTGAGCGGGCCGGTCCTGTGGCTGCTGTTCCTCGCGGCGCATCGTGTCGTGCTCGGCTTCTCCGCCCTGCGTTGGCTGGGAGAGGGGCGCGCGTTCCGCCGCGACCTGCTGACCGCGCTCGCGATCGTCGCGCCGCCCTTCGCGGGCGTCGCCGTCTGGCAGATCACCTCCGGCGCGGTCGATCCCTTGGCCGGGTTCGCCGCCGCACCGTTCGCCGCGCTCGCCATCTTCCTTCTGTTGCCCGCACAGACGCTGATCGAGGAGATCGTGTTTCGCGGGTTCCTGCAGCGATGGCTGGCAGGCATCACGCCCACGACGTTCCTCGTCGCGACGCTGATCCAATCATCGCTCTTCGGTCTGCTGCACGAGCACTGGTCCTATGCCTTCGCGGTCGGGGTCATCACCACGATGCTGACCTACCGGACCGGTAACCTCGCCGCCGCCTGGGCCTTTCACCTGACCAACAATTTCTACGTCACGCTCGTCGGCTTCGGAACGGGCGCCCCGGCGCGGATCATTCCGGAGCCGTTCGACTTCCCGATCGGGCAAGCCATCGGGCTGTGGATGATCGTCGCGGTCGGCGTTGTCGTCCGGCTGCGCGTCGGGGCAGAGGCCGCCGCCTGCCTGCCGGTCGGATCACGCCGACGGAGGGCCTCCCTGCCCGGTTGATTGCATTCCACCCTCACGCGTCTTATTTCGGAGCCCGAGCGCAATGAGGGCCGCATGAACTGGATCACCAACTACGTCCGCCCCCGCATCAATTCCATCTTCTCGCGCCGCGAAGTGCCCGAGAATCTGTGGACCAAGTGCGATGAATGCGGGACGATGCTGTTCCATCGGGAACTCAGCGATAACCTGAACGTCTGCACCAATTGCGGGCATCACATGGCGATCACGCCGCGCGAGCGGTTCAAGGCGCTGTTCGACGGCGGCACGTTCGCCGAGGTCGCCGTGCCGGAGCCGATCTCCGACCCGCTGCATTTCCGCGACCAGAAGCGCTATCCCGACCGGCTGAAAGCCGCGCAGCGCACGACGGGCGAAAAGGAAGCGATGCTCGTCGCCGAGGGCGAGATCGGCCGCACGCCGATCGTCGCCGCCGCGCAGGACTTCACCTTCATCGGCGGATCGCTGTCGATGTATGTCGGCAACGCCATTATCGCCGCCGCCGAGCGTGCGGTCGCGACGAAGCGGCCGCTGATCCTGTTCTCCGCCGCCGGTGGCGCGCGGATGCAGGAGGGGATCCTCGCCCTGATGCAGATGCCGCGCACCACCATCGCGGTGGAGATGCTGAAAGAGGCCGGCCTGCCCTACATCGTCGTGCTCACGCACCCAACGACGGGCGGGGTCACCGCGTCCTACGCGATGCTGGGCGATGTCCAGATCGCCGAGCCGAACGCGCTGATCTGCTTCGCCGGGCCGCGCGTGATCGAACAGACCATCCGCGAGAAGCTTCCCGAGGGCTTCCAACGGGCGGAATATCTGCTCGACCATGGGATGCTGGACCGTGTGACGAAGCGGACCGAGATGCGGGATGAGCTGATCTCCATCACCCGGCTGCTGCTCGGGCTCGACCAGGCGGTGAAGGGCGACCTGCCTCCGCCGGAGCCCGCATCGCCGGAATCGACCCTTCCCGCGCCGGAGCCCAAGGCGACGGACGCGAAGACCGCCGAGGAAAAGGCCGAGTGAGTCAGACCTCTGACGTCATCCTTCAGCGGATGACGTCCCTGCACCCGAAGATCATCGACCTGACGCTCGACCGCATGTGGCGGCTGCTCGAGGCACTGGGCAATCCGCAGGACAAGCTGCCGCCGGTGGTGCATATCGCCGGGACCAACGGCAAGGGATCGACGCAGGCCATGCTGCGCGCCGGGCTCGAAGCCGGCGGCAAGGTGGTCCATGCCTATACCTCGCCGCATCTCGCCCGGTTCCACGAACGCATCCGGCTGGCGGGAGAGCTGATTACCGAGGACGCGCTGACCGAAGTGCTCGACCGCTGCTACGAGGCGAACGGCGGCGAAGAGATCACCTATTTCGAGATCACCACCTGCGCCGGCATCCTCGCCATGTCGGAGGTTCCGGCGGATTACACGCTGCTCGAGGTCGGGCTTGGCGGGCGGCTCGACGCGACGAACGTGGTTGCCAAGCCAGCGCTGACGGTCATCACGTCGGTCGACTACGACCATCAGCAATATCTCGGCGATACGCTGGAAGCGATCGCGGGCGAGAAGGCGGGCATTCTGAAGCGGGGCGTGCCTTGCGTCGTCGGCCGCCAGCACGAGGAAGCGCTCGAGGTGATCGAGGCGAAGGCCGCGCGGCTCGGCGCGCCGCTGCTCGCGCTCGGCCAGCACTGGCAAGTATCGGAGGAGCGCGGGCGGCTGGTCTACCAGGACGACCACGGATTGCTCGACCTGCCCCGTCCGGTCCTGCCGGGACCGCATCAGATCGACAACGCGGGCGGCGTGATCGCCGGGCTGCGGTATCTCGGCTTCGGCGAGACGGAGTGCGAGGCGGCGATGACGCAGGCCGAGTGGCCGGCGCGGATGCAGCGGATGACCTCCGGGTCGCTGGTCGACCTCGCCGGGACTTGCGAGCTGTGGCTCGACGGCGGGCACAACCCGGCGGCCGGTGAGGCGATGGCGGGCACGCTCTCGGCGATGGCGAAGAAGCCGACGCACATGATCTGCGGAATGCTGTCGACCAAGGACGTGAAGGGCTACCTGCGCCCCCTCGCGCGGCATGGCGACAGCCTGACCGCATTCGAGATCCCGGACGAGACGGCGACCCTGCCTGCGGCGGTGACCGCCACCGAGGCGCGCGCGGTCGGGTTCGCCGAGGTGACGGAAGCGCCCGACATCCGTTCCGCGATCCGGAACATCGCTGAGGCACATCCGGGCAGTCGCATCCTGATCTGCGGCTCGCTCTACCTCGCCGGGCACGTAATCCGCGAAAATCTCGCCTGAACGGGCAAAAACGAATCACCGCCTGTTGACCACGAATCACGTTTCACACTAGATGTTGTGCAAAGCCGCCGCGCGGTTTCTCCACTCCATCTGCCGCGCTCGCCAAGGGTTTCCGCATGCCGCGCAAGACGGTCCAGACTGCCGCCTTGACGCCTCTCCCGTCCGAGGAGCGGCGCGCATGATCCGCATCGTGCTCGGTCTGTTCGTCGTCTCCGTCGGTGTCTGCGCCTTCATCCTGTATGGCCGCGACGACGGCACCGGGGTGTCCGTGACTCGCGCCGCCTCTCAACCGCTTCTGTCCGCCGATCCCGCCGCCACCGCCGACGCGCTGCGCGATGCCGCCGCGTTGCTCGCCCAGGTGCCCGCGCCGGAAGAGGACGAAGTCCCGGTGATCGAGGTCGCCTCCGATGCACCGACCTTCGCGGACGTGTCCGGTGCGCCCGAGCCGGCGTCGGGCTTTCCGCAGACGCAGGACGAGCTGCGCATCGCCCTGATCGAAGCCTTCACGCTCGACTGGACCGACGCGCAGATCAGCGCGCTGATCGCCCGGTCGATCGACGTCGAGGGGGTGGAGATCCCCGCCTCCATCCTCACCGGACAGGGCCGGGTCGACCTCGCCCCCTACCTGCCGGACGGCTACACGCCCATGGACGCGGTCGAAGTCGCGCTGCGCGAAGCGATGGACAGCACGGCGCCGGTCGAGGATGCGACCGAGGAACCGGTCGAGATCGCCGTGCCGGAAGCTGAACAGGCGCCGCCCGTCCCGAACGAACGTGACGGGCCGGAGACTTACGTGGTCGAGAGCGGCGATTCACTGAGTTCCATCGCGGAGGCCTACTACGGCGATCCGGACGATTACGTCCGCATCCTCGAGGCCAACCGCGACCTGATCGGAGACAACCGGGAGAACATCCACGTCGGATGGGAACTGGTTCTGCCCTAGGGCAATGACGAGCTTGGCAGGGCGGGGGGGCGGGCCGTAAGAGCCCGTCTCCTTGTTTTTGGGGGTCGGTTTCAGTCCCGCGCGTCGCCCCAGCCGTCGGCCTGCATCTCTGCCAGACGGCTTGCCGTGCGCTCGAACTCGAAGGCGCCGGGGCCTTCGACATAGAGCGAGTCGGGCAGGTCGGCGGCAGAGCAGAAGAGCTTCACCTTCGCCTCGTAGAGCGCGTCGATCAGCGTGACGAAGCGCTTGGCCTCGTTGAAGTTCGACCGGCCGAGGCGGGGAATGTCCTCGAGGATCAGCACCCGCGCGGCATCGGCGAGGGCGAGGTAGTCCGCCGCGCCGAGCGCCCGGCCGCAGAGGTCGTAGAATTTCGCCCGTGCGACGCCGTTGTGGAAACGCGGGATTTCCACGTTCCGCCCCTGAACGTGCAGTGTGAGGGGCTCTTCCTTGCCGTCGGTCAGGCTCTGCCAGATCTCGTCGAGCGCCTGCCGCGACTTGGCGTTGGCGGGGGTGAAGTAGGTCTCCGTCCCGGCGAGCCGACCTTGCCGGTGGTCGTTGTCGCTCGACAGTTCGATGACCTCCATTTTCTCCTTCAGCAGGTCGATGAAGGGCAGGAAGAGCTGCCGGTTCAGCCCGTCCTTGTAGAGATCGTCCGGCGGCCGGTTGGAGGTCGTGACCACGGTGACGCCGCCGTCGAACAGACGTTCGAATAGGCGGCCGACGATCATCGCGTCAGCGATGTCGGTGATCTGCATCTCGTCGAAGGCCAGGAAGCGGATGCGGCCGGCGAGGTCCTCCGCAACCGGCTTGATCGCGTCGTCCACCCCCGTCGCTCGGGCCTTCTTCATCTCGCCGTGGACCCACTGCATGAAGGCGTGGAAGTGGTGGCGTTCCTTGGCGACCGTCACCTCGGCGAACATCAGGTCCATCAGCATGGACTTTCCGCGCCCGACGCCGCCCCAGATGTAGAGGCCGGTCACCGCTTCGGGTGCGGCCTTGCGGAACAGGCCGCGCTTGGGCTGGGGTTTCTCCAACGCGTCGCGCACCCGGTCCATCGCGGGCAGCAGCGACTCCTGCGAGGGGTCGGTCTTCAGCCTGCCGTCGGCGACGCGGCTCCGATAGGATTGTTCGACGCTCATCCGTTCTCGATTATCGTGCTGGCGCGGCTTAGAAAACCGCGAACCGTGCGGAGGGCCGGGAATGATCAGGGACGTGGTGCCGGAAGACGCGCCGATGCTGGCCCGGCTGCACGTCCAGTGCTGGCGGGAGACTTACACCGGCCTGCTGCCGGAGGAGGAGATCGCCGCCCGCCCCTACGAGGTGCGGCGCGCCCAGTGGGAGAACCAGATCGCCGCCGGGACGAGTCGGATCGCCGTGCTCCCCGACCTCGGGTTCGCGCAGGCCGGGCCGCAGCGGGACGGGCCATTGTCGACGGACTGGCCGGAGGAGCTCTATTGCCTCTACCTGCTGAAGGTCGGGCAGGGCCTTGGCCAGGGACGGACGCTGTTCGAGGCGGTTCGCGGACAGGTGCCGCTTACCGCACTGGTGCTCGATACCAACGAGGTGGCCTGCCGGTTCTACGAGCGCGCCGGGGGTGTGCTGCTCGAGACGCGGCCGGAGCATATCGGACAGGTGGCCATCAGCGAGCGGGTGTACGGGTTTCGGTGAGGAAACAGTCCGAACCCCGACAAAAGGGTCGCACCCGACCCCGGAAGGGTGCCTCCGAACGCTTGTTCAGCGCGATTTACCCCCAAAGCCCGAAGGACGGTCATGTTGCCCACGACTTCGCAATGCGCCCTCCCGTGGAGAGGGTCCGGGCGCGGCTCGAGCTGGTTGCTCGGGCCATGTCTGCTCTGCTGAGCACAAATTTTCGCGCTGCGACCACCGGATCGGTTCAAACCCGCGCAAGGCCGCTGTAGACCACCAGTTGCAACGAAGGAGATCGCCCATGGCCGCGCCGAAACCTGTTGTTCTCTGCATTCTCGATGGATGGGGCCTGAGGGAGGAGCGTGAGGCGAACGCGCCGGTCCTCGCCGACACGCCGACCTTCGACAGGCTGATGGAGACCTGCCCGCACGGCACGCTCGTCACCTACGGCCCCGACGTGGGCCTTCCGGAAGGCCAGATGGGCAACTCCGAAGTCGGGCACACCAACATCGGCGCGGGTCGGACCGTGGCGATGGACCTCGGCCAGATCGACCTCGCGCTGCAGAACGGGACCTACAAGGACCAGAGGGCGCTGCAGGAGTTCATCGGAAAGCTGAAGGAGTCCGGCGGCCGCGCCCACCTGCTCGGCGTCGTGTCCGACGGCGGGGTGCATGGCCACATCGCGCACCTCAAGCACACGATCGGGCTGATCACCGAGGCCGGCGTGCCGGTTGTGGTCCACGCGATCACCGACGGGCGCGACGTAGCGCCGAAATCGGGCGAGTCCTTCCTCGAGGACCTGATGTCGGACCTGCCCTCGGAAGCGACTGTGGGCACTGTCACCGGGCGCTACTACGCGATGGACCGCGACAACCGCTGGGAGCGGGTCGAACAGGCCTATGACGCGATGGTTCTGGCCAAGGGCAACGGCGCACCGGACCCGGTCTCCGCCATCAAGGCGTCCTACGAAGCGGACAAGACGGACGAGTTCGTCGTCGCGACGGTCATCGGCGATTACGACGGGATGAAGCCCGAGGACGGTGTCTTCTGCCTCAACTTCCGGGCCGACCGGGCGCGGGAAATCCTGCGCGCCATCGCCGATCCGGAGTTCGACGGTTTCGAGCGCGAGTTGCCGAAACTCGCCGCGCGGCTTGGCATGGTGGATTACTCCGAGGACCACAACGCGTGGTACGACAGTGTCTTCCCGAAGAAGAAGGTGGTGAACACGCTCGGCGCTTGGGTCGCCTCCAAGGGGCTGACGCAGTTCCGGCTGGCGGAAACGGAGAAATATCCGCACGTCACCTTCTTCCTCAACGGCGGCAAGGAAGAGCCCGAAGAGGGTGAGGACCGCTTCATGCCGAAATCGCCCAAGGTCGCCACCTACGACCTGCAGCCCGAGATGTCGGCACCCGAGGTGTCGGAGAAGTTCGTGGAGGCGATCGAGAAGGGTTACGACCTGATCGTGGTGAACTTCGCGAACCCCGACATGGTGGGCCATACCGGCGACCTCGACGCCGCGATGAAGGCGTGCGAGGCGGTGGACAAGGGCCTCGGCCAAGCGCTCGACGCGCTCGAGAAGGCCGGCGGCGCGATGGTGGTGATCGCCGACCACGGCAATTGCGAGACGATGGTCGATCCCGAAACCGGCGGCCCGCATACGTCGCACACGACCAACCTCGTTCCGGTCATCGTCTACGGCGGGCCGGAAGGCGCGACGGTGCACAACGGCATCCTCGCCGACGTGGCGCCGACGGTTCTGGACCTGATGGGCCTCGACCTGCCGGAAGAGATGACCGGGAAGAGCCTGATCGACGCATGATCCGCGCGCTCGCCCTTTGCCTGACGCTGATGGCGTCGGGTGTTTCCGCGCAGAGCGATCCGGCCACGGCCGCCGATGCGGCGGCGACGCGGCTTGACCGGGCAGCGCAGATGCTGGCCGACGCGCGCACCGGATCCGACCGGGTCGCCGCGCTAACCGAGACAGTGCGCGCCTACGAGGACGGGTTGGTCGCGATGCGCGAAGGGCTACGTCGAGCCTCGATACGGGAGCGCACCCTGTCGATCCAGTTCGAAGCCCGGCGCGACGAGCTATCCCGCCTGCTCGGCATCCTGTCGACCATCAGCAACGCGCCGACGCCACTTCTGCTGCTGCACCCCACGGGGCCGACCGGGACCGCGCGGTCGGGCATGATCCTCGCCGACGTGGCCCCTGCCCTGCAGCGCGATGCCGAACAGCTTCGCGCCGAACTGGAAGAGCTGGAGCTGCTGCGAACCCTGCAAGCCAGTGCGTCCGATACGCTCGAGGAAGGCCTGCAGGGCGCACAGGAAGCACGCACCGCGCTCAGCCAGGCAATTGCCGACCGGGTGGACCTGCCCCGCCGGTACGTCGAGGACGGCACCGCGATGCGTGACCTGATCGAGTCGACCGAGACGCTGTCGGCCTTCGCCAGCGGCCTGTCGGGCACCGTCGCGATGGAAGTCGAGGGCGCGCCGCAGCCCGATGTCTCCGCGCGCCGGGGCACGTTGTCGATGCCGGTCGAGGGCACGCTGATCCGGGGCTACCAGGAAGCGGACGCCGCAGGGGTCACCCGCCCCGGCTGGCTGATCGCGACGCGACCGGAGGCGCTGGTCACGACCCCTGCCGTGGCGACGATGCGCTATGCCGGGCCGCTGCTCGACTACGGCAACGTCGTGATCCTCGAGCCCGGATCGGGCGTGCTGTTCGTTTTCGCCGGGCTGGGCGAGGTCTACGGCGAGGTGGGCGAGGTGATCCCGGAAGGAGCGCCGATCGGCCTGATGGGTGGCGCCGCGCCAGACATTCAAGCTATTTTGACTGATAGCGTCGAGGGAGCGGATGCGTCACGCTCAGAGACGCTGTATGTCGAAATCCGAGACGGGCAGGACACGGTCGACCCCGCAGAGTGGTTCGTGCCGATGACAGGGAGTTCAGAATGAAGAAATTCGCGTTCGCCGCGACGATCGGGATCGTCACCAGCACGATCGTGACGACGCAGGTCGCCGGCCCCCTGCTCGCGCAGGAAGCCGACCGGTCCGCCAGCGTTTATGAACAGCTCGACCTGTTCGGCGACATCTTCGAGCGGATCCGCGCCCAGTATGTCGAAGAGGTCGACGAGTCCGACCTGATCGAGGCCGCCATCGACGGAATGCTGACGTCCCTCGACCCGCACAGCTCCTACCTGTCCGCCGACGACGCGGCCGACATGCGTGTGCAGACGCGGGGCGAGTTCGGCGGCCTCGGGATCGAGGTCACGCAGGAAGAGGGCTTCGTGAAGGTCGTCTCGCCGATGGACGGCACCCCGGCGGATGCTGCGGGCATGCTGGCCGGCGACTACATCACCGCCGTCGACGGGGAGAGCATCCTTGGCCTGACGCTCGACGAGGCGATCGACCTGATGCGCGGGCCCGTCGGCACCGAGATCGTCATCACGGTCGTGCGCGAGGACGTGCCGGAGCCGTTCGACGTCTCGATCATCCGTGACACCATTACGCTGACCGCCGTGCGAACCCGGACCGAGGGCGACTCGGTCGTGCTGCGGGTCACGACGTTCAATGACCAGACGTTCTCCAACCTCGAAGAGGGGCTGGCCGAGCAGATCGAGGCCGCCGGCGGTATCGACAGCATCAACGGCATCGTGCTCGACCTGCGCAACAACCCGGGCGGCTTGCTCGACCAGGCCGTGCAGGTGAGCGACGCATTCCTCGAAGAGGGCGAAATCGTCTCCACCCGTGGCCGCCTGGCCGAGGACAGCGACCGCTACAACGCCCGTGCCGGGGACCTCGCGCAGGGCAAGCCGATCGTCGTCCTTATCAATGGCGGCTCTGCCTCCGCGTCGGAGATCGTCGCCGGGGCGCTGCAGGATCATGCGCGCGCGATCGTCGTCGGTACGCAATCGTTCGGCAAAGGCTCTGTCCAGACCGTGATGCCGCTGCGGGGCGATGCCGCGATGCGTCTGACCACCGCGCGCTACTACACGCCGTCGGGCCGGTCGATCCAGGCGCTCGGTATCTCGCCCGACATCATCGTCGAACAGCCGCTGCCCCCGACGGAAGAGGAACTGGCCGAGGAAGAGGACGTGCCGCCGCGCTTCCGCTCCGAAGCCGACCTGCGCGGGGCGCTGGCGAACGACAGCCTGTCCGAAGAAGAGATGCAGCAGCTTGAGGAAGACCGCCAGCGGGCCGAGAATGCCGCCGCACTGCGGGAAGAGGACTACCAGCTCGCCTACGCGATCGACATCCTCAAGGGTCTTTCCGCCCTCGGTCCGCGCGGCTACCGCGTCGGGCAGGTGAATCAAGACCCGTGAGGTCTGCCGCGCCCTGAGACGTTCAGCCCCGTCGGTCCGCCGGCGGGGCTTTTTCGTTGAACGCGCCGCCTTGGCCTGTCCTTCTCGGGGAGGCGTGCATGAGGCCGCCTTGGCGTCGAAGTGTGAGGATTTCTTGGTGAGCCGGGGAAACAGCAAATGCGCAGACTGATCTTGTCCGCACTGTTCTTCGGCCTGTTCACCGTCTTCGGCTACCTGTTCTACGTCCAGTATTTCAGGTGGCGCACCCAGTTCAACGAGTTGGGCCGGTATTTCGACCCCGAAACGGGGGTCGTCTATCAGGCCCAATCGGGGCTTGTCTGGCTATCCCTGGCAATCGCGGCGCTTGGCCTGTCGCTGTTGCAGCTCTGGCGGTCCGGCAAATCCGGACGGTGATGCGCGAGAGAAGCCACCTGCGGTGCGCACGTCACGTCGGCGGCTGCTCCCTGGCGGGCTGAGAGGAAGCGGCCTCCCGGCGAATTGTCGGGGTCGCCGCTCTCGATCACTGTCAGCATGACGCTACCTCCGTTCGGTCGACCTTCCGGGTCGGCTCGACTATCACGCGGCAGGATAACGGAAATAAGGAGATCCGGCATGACCGATCAACCCGTCGACGAAAGCCTGTACCGCCCGTGTGTCGGGGTCGTTCTGGCCAATCGGAACGGTGAGGTGTTCGTCGGTCAACGGATCGAGTCGGATCAGCCGGCCTGGCAGATGCCGCAGGGCGGCATCGACGACGGGGAGACGGCGCTCCAGGCCGGGCTTCGCGAACTGTGGGAGGAGACGGGCGTGACCGCCGACCTCGTACGGATCGAGGCGGAGACGGAAGGCTGGCTGATTTACGACTTTCCCGACGACATCGCCAAGACCCGATGGAAGGGCCGCTTCAAGGGACAGCGGCAGAAGTGGCTGCTCGCCCGGTTCACCGGCGAGGATGACGCGGTGAACATCTCCACGGCGCATCCCGAGTTCTCCGAGTGGAAGTGGGTCACGCCGCTTCAGGCGCTCGAAGCGATCGTGCCCTTCAAGCGCGACGTCTACGAGCGGATGCTGCGGGAGTTCGACGGCCGCATCTGATCGCCCCGTGCAAGCAGCCCTGAGCTAAATAATTTGGTAACCGTGGCCAAGTATCCGGTCGCGGGCTGCGTCAAAGGTCAAAGACGCAAACACCAGACGGAGCCATTCGATGATCCTCCCCCTCATTCTCGCCACCGCCTCCCTGCTTGCGGCGACGCAGGCGAGCGCGCTGTCCTGCCTTCGCCCCGATCCGGCCACCGCCTTCCAGCGGGCCGCCGATGCGTCGGAGGAGTACGTCGTGCTGAACGGCACCTTCACCTTCGACGAGACGGCAATGCCCGGCGACGTGACGCCCGACGGGCCGGAGGCGCCGCCAGCCCATGTCCCCGCGACCTTCAGCGGCAATTACCTGACGGCGGACGGCTTCGTTGAGACCTACGAGGGGCCGCTGACGCTCGCCCCCGTCTGCGCCGGTCCGTGGTGCGGCTCGCTCGACGCGCCGGCCGACATGCTGGCCTTCGCCCTGCTTCAGGATGGTGCGATGACGGTCGAAATCTCACCCTGCTACGACATGGTCTTCACCGATCCCTCGCGCGAGGCACTGATGAAAGTCGTGTCCTGCATGCAGGGCGGCGACTGTTCGCCGCTTGAGTGAAGGCACTTCCCTAACGGCCCGGGGCACAGTATCCGGGCCGGTATGGCAAAAGAGAAACTTGATACGCGTGCGATCGGCCTCGACGTCGGGCTGAGCCTGATGAAATGGCTCACCGGGTCGGAGAACCTGCATTACGGCGACTGGACCGGCCTGGAGGTCAACGCCAGCAACGTGCTGGCCGCGCAGGAGGCCTATACCGCGCGGCTGTTCTCGCTGCTGCCGACGGAGCCGAGCCGCATCCTCGACATCGGTGGCGGTGCGGGCGTTACCGCGCGGAAGCTGACCGATCTCGGCCACACGGTCGAGATCGTCGTGCCTTCGGCCTTCCTTGCCGAGCGCTGCCGCGTGAACGCGCCCGACGCCATCGTGCACGAGGCGACGTTCGAGGCGGCGGAGCTGTCCGGCAAGTTCGACCTCTGCCTGTTTTCCGAAAGCTTCCAGTATGTCGCGCTCGACGAGGGGCTGGCGAAGTGCCTCACCCTGCTTGCCGACGGCGGATCCATCGTGCTGGCCGACTGCTTCCGTCCCGAGGGTTTCCAGCTCGAGAAGATGCGCGCCAAGGTCGGCGGGGGTCATCGGATGGAACGGTTCCGCGCGGAGCTGGCGAAGCTGCCGCTCGAGATCGTCGCGGAAGAGGACATCACCGAGGCCGTCGCGCCCTCTGTCGAAATCGAGCAGGGGCTGTTCAACGTGGTCGGCCATGCCGTGACCCGGATCGACGAAGAGCTGTCCGCCAAGCGCAAGGGCATCCGCCGGACCATCGGGTTGGTGCTGAAGGCGGTGATGAGCAAGCGCTCCCGCTCGCGCATGTCGCAGCGGCTGATGGAGCAGACCCGCAACCGCGAGACCTTCGCCGAGAACAACCGCTACCTCGTGATGAAGCTCCGCCCCACGGGCTGAGTCGTCAGCCCTCGCGCAGCCGGTCGAGCAGCGCGGTCGACGGGTAGCCGTCAGGTGTCAGACCGACGGCCTGCTGGTAGGCACGGATCGCGCCGATCGTGTTCGGCCCGATCTTGCCGTCGACGCCACGTGTGGAAAACCCTGCCCCGGTCAGCCGTTCCTGCAGTTCGAACCGTTCCTCGTTGGTGAGCGCCCGGCTGTCGCGCGGCCACTCGGCCACGAACGGATCGCCGCCGGTCAGTCGGTCGGACAGGTGTCCGACGGCGATCACGTAGGCGTCCGCCGCGTTGTAGCGCTCGATCACCGCGTAATTGTCGAAGATCATGAAGGCCGCCCCCTCCGCGCCGGCGGGCAGCAGGATCGACGCTTCGCCGTGGTCGGGCACCGGCGCGCCGTCCATGCCCATGACACCGATCTCGGCCCATTGTCCCGGTAGCCGCTCGACGCTTCTGTCTGCGAGGCGATAGTCGAAGCCCTCGGGCAGCGTCACCTCGACGCCCCAGGGTTGGCCGGGGATCCACCCGAACCGGGCGAGGTAGGCGGCCGTGGAGGCGAGCGCATCGGTCGGATCGTCCGCCCAGATGTCGCGCCGCCCGTCGCCATCGTAATCCACCGCGTAGGCGAGGAATGACGTCGGCATGAACTGGGTATGCCCCATCGCGCCGGCCCAGCTTCCGGTCATGTTCGCCGGAGACGTGTCCCCGTTCTGCAGGATGCGCAACGCGGCGAGGAGCTGGCCCTCGAAGAACGCGCCTCGACGCGAGTCGAAGGACAGAGAGGCGAGCGCCGGGATGATCGGTGTCTCGCCGCGGAAGGTGCCGAAGTGACTCTCCAGCCCCCAGATCGCCACGACCACGTCGCGGTCGACGCCGTAGCGCTGTTCGAGCGCGGCGAGCAGATCGGCCTGCGCGGCCATCGCCGCACGGCCCTCGGTCACCCGGTTGGCGGAGACGGCAGTGTCGAGATACTCCCAGATCGGCCGAACGAACTCCGCCTGGTTGCGGTCGCGGTCGATGATCTCGGGCTGGTAGCTGATCCCGTCGAGCGCGGCGTCGAGCGTTTCGGCAGTGATCCCGCGGTCGCGTGCCCTCGCACGGAAACCGTTCAGCCAGTCTGCGAAACCTTCGGACTCGGACGACTGGATCAGGACCATGGGCACCTCGGTTAACCGCAACGCTCCAACTTCAATCGCCGAAGCTCCGCCTGCGGGCAACCCGCCTGCCGTCACGTCACAGGCCAGTCCCAGCAGGGTCAGCGTCGCTGCTGCGGCAGCTCTCGTCGGCACCTGTTGTCCCCTCACCCGTCGCTGCTGACCCTCTCAGCGTACCCGCTGGCGAGAGCCGGACAACCGTGCATTCCCGGCGGTGCGGATTACCGCCGGGTCCGCTTCACCTTGCGTGCTGTCTTTGCGGCCTTCTTCTTCGCCGCGCCGACCTTGCGGCGCGGTGGCTTGCCTCGTCCGCGCGGGGCGCCGCCTCCGCCGCCGTGCCCCTTCGGCATCTTCTGATCCTCGAGCGACAGAAGCTCCACGATCAGGCCACCAGTGACGGGCGCGGCCTCCACCAGCTTCACGGTCACGCGCTGGCCCAGCCGGATGACGGTGCCGCTGTCGGCCCCCATCAGAGACTGGCTGTCGCGGTCGTAGTGAAAGAACTCCGCCCCGAGGGTACGGATCGGGATCATGCCGTCGGCGCCTGTCTCGTCCAGCTTCACGAAGACGCCGAACTTGGCGACGCCGCTGATGCGGCCGCCCATCTCGGCGCCGATCCGGTCGGAGAGGTAAGCGGCGAGGTAGCGGTCCGTCGTGTCCCGCTCCGCTGTCATCGACCGGCGCTCGGTGTCGGAGATATGCTGCGCCGTGTCCTGCAGGCGCTCGATCTCCTCCGGTGACAGCCCGTCCTTGCCCCAGCCATGCGCGGTGATGAGCGCGCGGTGGACGATCAGGTCGGAATAGCGCCGGATCGGCGAGGTGAAGTGCGCGTAGTTCTTCAGGGCGAGGCCGAAGTGGCCGAAGTTCTCCGGGTTGTAGTAGGCCTGCGTCATCGACCGCAGCGTCGCCATGTTGATGAGCTCCGCCTCGTCGCTGCCTTCGGCGGCCTTGAGCAGTCGGTTGAGGTGGGCGGTCTTGAGCACCTGCCCCTTGGCGAGCGTCAGGCCCGCGGCCTGCGCCGTCTCACGCAGCGCGTCGAGCTTGTCGGCGTCGGGCTCCTCGTGGACGCGGAACAGGAGCGGCGTGCGTTTCGCGATCAGGGTCTCGGCGGCGGCGACGTTGGCCAGCACCATGAATTCCTCGATCAGCCGGTGCGCGTCGAGCCGTTCCTTGTAGTCGATCGACGTGACCTCGCCCTCCTCGGACAGGACGATCTGCCGCTCCGGCAGGTCGAGCTCGAGCGGCTGACGTTCCGCCCGCGCCGTTCGCAATGCGTGGTAGGCGGCATAGAGCGGCTTGATCACGTCCTCCATATAGGGCGCGACCTTGTCGTTCGGGTCACCGTCCATGCCCGCCTGCACGTCCTCATAGTTCAGCGAGGCAGGGGAGCGCATGAGCCCCCGGTGGAACGTGTGGTCGATCTTGTGCCCGCTCGCGTCGATCCGCATCCGAACGGCAAGGACGGCGCGTGGCACGCCTTCGTGGAGCGAGCAGAGGTCGCCCGACAGCCGGTCCGGCAGCATCGGTACGACGCGGTCGGGGAAATAGGTGGAGTTGCCGCGCTTGCGTGCCTCGCGGTCGAGCTGCGAGCCGGGCCGCACATAGTAGGCGACATCGGCGATCGCGACCCAGATGACGTGGCCGCCTTCGTTCTTCGGATCGTCGTCGGCCTCGGCGAAGACGGCATCGTCGTGGTCGCGGGCATCCCACGGGTCGATGGTGATGAGCGGCACGTCCCGCAGATCCTCGCGGCCGGTGAGGCCGGCCGGCTTGGCGCGGTCGGCCTCGGCCACGACGTCGTCCGGGAACTGGTCGGGAATGCCGTGCTGATGGATCGCGATGAGGCTGACGGCGCGGGGTTCGGTCGGGTCGCCGAGGCGCGACGTGATCCGCGCTTTCGGCAGGCCGAGCCGGCCTTTCGGTCCGGCCTGCTCCGCCTCCACCAGCTCCCCATCCTTCGCGCCGTGTTCGTTGCCGGCGGGGACGACCCATTGCTTGTCCGAGCCCTTGTCGATCGGCATGATCCGACCGCCTTCGGACCCTTTTCGAAAGATGCCGAGCACGTGGATCGGGTTCGATCCGATCCGGCGGATCAGCCGGGCGGTGTAAGCGTGATCTTCGCCCTTCACCTCCGTCAGGCGGGCGAGGATGCGGTCGCCGCGCCCGAGCGCCGGATCGCTCTCGCGCGGCTGCAGAAGAACGCGCGGCTCCTCGCCCTCGCCGTGCCATTCGAGCGGGCGCGCGAAGAGATCGCCGTCGCCGTCCGGTTCCTGCACCTGCAGGATCGAGACGGGCGGCAGGCGGTCGGGGTCGCGATAGCTTTTCTTGCGTTTCTCGAGGTGCCCCTCGTCCTCCAGCTCCCGCAGGAGCCGCTTGAGGTCGATACGCTGCGCGCCCTTGAGGCCGAAGGCCTTGGCGATGTCGCGCTTTGCGGTCTGGGTCGGATTGTCGGAGATCCACTGCAGGATCTCGTCCTTGGACGGGATACGGGCCATGCGACCGGCGTAACACGGGCCTCGGGGCGCGTCATCGACAAACGCAGGCGTCAGCAACAGAGCGCGGGAGGCCTCCGGCGGGAGGTATTTGGAGCCGGATGACGCGGACGCGTTAAGGTTAACGCGCGACCCGCTCTTTCATCTGGCCGAAAATACCTCCGGGGGGAGCCGCCGCAGGCGGCGGGGGGCAGCGCCCCCCTCAGCTCCGATCGTAGAAGACCCGGAAGCCGGTATTGCTGGCCCCGCTGTCGGCCGCAACGGCGGAGCGGGCGGCGATCCGGTACCGATAGCAGTAGCTGATATGGCACAGGAAGCTGCCGCCCTTCATCAGCCGCAGGTTCTGCGTCTGCGCCGCCGCGTTGCGGGCCTTCGCCGTGCGGGAGGGGGAGCGGATGCGGAACGGCTCGGCGGTCCATTCCCAGACGTTGCCGGCCATGTCATGGATGCCTGCCCCGTTCGGCGCGAAGGCGTTGACGGGGGACGTGCCGACGTAGCCGTCCCGGGCGCTGTTGTCGGTCGGGAACGTGCCCTGCCAGATGTTGCAGGGCTGGAAGTCGGTATCGTCGGGCTCGTCCTCGCCCCACGGGAAACGCGGATCGTCGAGACCGCCGCGCGCGGCATGTTCCCACTCCGCCTCGCTCGGCAGGTGACCACCCGCCCAATCGGCGTAGGCGCGCGCATCGGCGTAGGACACGTGAACCACCGGATGATCCTCGCGCCCGGCGAGGGCCGTACCCTCGCCTTCCGGCGTGTGCCAGCAGGCGCCGTCGATCATCACCCACCAGGGCGTCGAGGATCGTGACGGCGCGACCGCGTCGGGATCGCTCAAAAGGCCCCGGAAGACGACGCCCCACCCGATACGCTCGGCCTCCGTCCGGTAGCCGGTGTCGGACACGAAGGCGGCGAAGCGGCGGTTGGTGACGAGGGTCGTGTCGCAGGCGAAGGGTTTCAGCCGGACCTGACGCACGACGGCTTCGCCGTCCTCCCGGATCTCGGGGCGGCGGGTGCCGGTGAAGCTCTTGCCACCCGTGAAAGTCGCGACGGGCGCGGGCGTCGGCTCGGCGATGTCGGACACATGACCGGGAAGCGGGCGCAGGTCGCCAGCCTTACTCTCACCGGCGAAGGTCGTTCGTGAACCGCAGCAGGCCATCGTCCCTCCTCAGGCTCCGGCGACGCGATCCTCGGCGGTCGCTTCGGAGCGCATGATGCCCTGCACCATCCGATGCAGCATCGCCGCCTTCAACCCCCCGGCGTCCGGATCGTCCCACAGGTTGTTCACCTCTAACGGATCGGCATCGAGGTCGAAGAGCTCTCCCCACGGGCCGTGCCGGTAGGTCGTGATCTTGTGGCGCGCCTCGACGTAGGTCATCGCGTGCGGCATCTCGGGATTGTGGCGGTTCTCGCAGATGGCAAAGTCGCGGGCCGGTTCACCGCCCGCCCAGCAGTCGAGCTGGGACACGCCCTGCATCGCGCCGACCCCGGGTGCGCCGGCGGCGGCGAGGAACGACGGCGCGAGGTCGACGAGGCTCTGGATCGCGTCGCTGGTCTCTCCTGCCGGAACATGGCCGGGCCATGCAACGATGAAGGGGAGGCGCAGCATGTCCTCGTAGTGGAACGGTCCCTTCGCGACGAGACCGTGCTGGCCGAGGAAATGACCGTGGTCCGTGGTGAAGACGATCAGCGTGTTGTCGGTCAGGCCCAGCGCGTCGAGCTTGTCGAGGATGCGGCCGACCTCGGCGTCGATAAAGCTCATCATGCCGTAGTAGACCGCCATGTCCTTCTTCAACTCTTCCTCGGGGTAGAGGTGACTCTCACAGCCATGCGCGTTGAAGGGGCTGTGCCAGTCGCCGAAGTCGGGCTCCTGCTCCTGCGTCTTGGCGAAGTGCGGCGGATTGCGATCGTGCTCTCCCGGCGCGACGCGGCCCGGCTCCATCTCGGCGGGGTCGTACATGGAGGCCCAGGGTTCGGGCACCGTATAGGGCGGGTGCGGGTCGTGGAAACTGGCCCAGAGGAAGAACGGCTGGTCGCCAGTCTCCTCGATGAAAGCGGCGCTGCGCTCGCCGGTCCAGCGTGTGTAATGAAGATCGTCCGGCAGGGCCCAGGCGCGGTCCTTGCGCGCCCAGTAGTGGCCGCTGTCGGACAGGCGCGGGGCCTTGACGGCCGTGTCACCCGGCAGCGGCTGGAAGTAGTCGCGCCAGTCGGCGAGGCCCTTCTCTTCCATCCAGATCGCGTAGTGCTGGCCGACGTGGCTTTCATCGGCATGGTTGCGAGCGAGCTCGATATGCTGAAAGCCATACCAGGGGCCGTTGAAACCCCGCCAGAACTCAAGATCGCGGAGTTTCGGCTGACTCTCCAGCGACGGCGGGGCGAGGGGCTGGAAGTGCGCCTTGCCTATCAGGCCAGTACGATAGCCCTGCGCGGCGAGATGGTCGCCGAGGAACTCCCGATCCTCGGGCAGCGAGACGCCGATGGTCCAGGCCCCGTGTCGCGACGGATACTCCCCCGTGATGATCGAGGCGCGGGACGGCGTACAGACCGGGCTCGGGCAATAGGCCCGATCGAAGCGGGTCCCCGCCGCACAGAGCCGGTCGAGGTTCGGCGTGCTGATCCGGTCGTTGACCGCGCCCAGCACGGTGAAGTGCTGCTGATCGGTCGTGATGAGCAGGATGTTCGGTCGGTTGGTCATCCTCAGCCCCGGCGAGCCGAAGCGCTGTCATGTTCGGGCACATCGCCGATTGCGATCATCTTGGCGTCCAGCTTCGAAAGCATGGTGTCGAAAACCTCCGCGTAGGAGGGATCGCCGGCGACGTTCTTCAGCTCATAGGGATCTTCCTGACAGTCGAAGAGCTCCCACTCGGGCGGGCCGCCGCCGGGGCGGGCGCCGAGCTGGCCGAGGTCGTCGTTGTACCAGTAGATCAGCTTGTAGCGCTGGTCGCGCACACCGTAGTGGGCCCATGCCTCGTGGATGATGTCGTTGTGCATCCAGTAGCGGTGATAGGCGAGCTGATCCCAGTCGTCCGGGGTCTTCCCCTCCAGGACCGGGCGCATCGAGGTGCCCTGCATGTAGCTCGGCACGGGAAGGCCGGCGTAGTCGAGGAAGGTCGGCGCGAAGTCGACGTTGCAGGCGATGTCCTTCGAGGTGCTGCCTGCCGGGATCGCCGCCGGATACCGGCAGAGGAACGGCATCTGGTAGCTTTCCTCGTACATGAAGCGCTTGTCGAACCAGCCATGCTCGCCAAGAAAGAAGCCTTGGTCGGAGGTGTAGATGACGATGGTGTTCTCGGCGAGGCCGAGAGCATCGAGCGTGTCGAGCATACGGCCCACACCGTCGTCGATGGCCTGAACGGTTCGCAGGTAGCGGGACATGTAGCGCTGATACTTGAATTCGGCGAAGGCCTGCGGATCGTCGAAGGTGAAGTTATTGCCCGTTTCAGAGCAGATGACGGTGATCTCCTCGCCCGGCTGAAGCTCGGGGATTTTGCGCATCGGCCAGGGGTCGACCATCATTTCGCCCGCCACGCCGGCCGGCCCTTCGGGCTGGACCAGTGCGAGGTCCTCCCACAGCAGATCCGACTTCACGCGCATCTTGGCGGCCTCGGCGGCGGCGGCGCGGTTCTGGTAGTCGTCGCGGAACGTCTCTGGCAGCGGGATGCTTCCGGGCTCGTGCAGGTCGCGATAGCGCGGGTGATACTGCCAGTTCCGGTGCGGCGCCTTGTGGTGGCACATCAGGAAGAACGGCCGATCCTTGTGGCGCTCGATGAAGTCGACGGACTTGTCTGTGATGATGTCGGTCGCGTAGCCGCTGATCCGCTCGCGCCCCTCCGGGCCGATGAAGGCCGGGTCCCAGTAATCGCCCTGCCCCGGCACGACGGACCATTCGTCGAAGCCCGTCGGTTCGTGCTGCGGCCCTTCGCCGAGGTGCCATTTGCCGAAGATCGCGGTTCGGTAGCCGCCGGCCCTCAGGTGCTTGGCGACGTTGGGCCAGCGGTTGTCGATGTGCGTGTCGAGCGTCGTGACACAGTTCACGTGGTTATGGGTCCCGGTCAGGATCGCCGCACGCGACGGCGTGCAGATCGAGTTCGTCACATAGGTCGCGTCGTGGCGCATCCCCTCAGTCGCGAGCCGGTCGAGGTTCGGCGTTCGGTTCAGACCGCCGCCATAGGCCGAAATCGCGCGCGATGCGTGGTCGTCCGACATGATGAAGATGATGTTGGGGCGCATGGGATCACTCCTCTTCAGGCGGGAACAGGGTGCGGCGCGGCGGCCTGCGCCTTGCCGTTGGCATCGAACAGGTGGGTCCGGCCCGCGAAGGTGAAGCGGATCGGCTCGCCGACCCGGGCGGTGCTTCCGGGGTCGAAGCGGGCGACCATCTCCTGCCCCCAATCGGTGCGGAAGTGGACCAGCACGCTGTCGCCCAACTGTTCGACGACGGTGACGGTGCCGACGAGATCGCCCTCGTCGGACGTCGGCTTCAGCGCGTCGGCCCGCACGCCGAGCGTCCGGGCATGGCCAACGCCGGGGAGGGACACCGTGCGGCCGTCAGGCATCTTCGCGGCTTCGCCGTCCGGGGTCAGTTCGATGAAGTTCATCTTTGGCGAACCTATGAAGCCGGCCACGAACAGATTGTCGGGCCTCTCGTAGAGGTCCATCGGAGCGCCGATCTGTTCGACCCGACCATCGCGGAGCACGACGATCTTGTCGGCCAGCGTCATCGCCTCGACCTGATCGTGGGTGACGTAGATCATCGTCGCCCGCTCCATCGAGTTGTGCAGCTTCGCGATCTCGAGGCGGGTGGCGACGCGCAGCTCGGCGTCGAGATTGGACAGAGGTTCGTCGAACAGGAACACTTCGGGGTCACGCACGATGGCGCGGCCGATGGCGACGCGCTGGCGCTGGCCGCCCGACAGGGCCTTTGGCTTGCGCTGCAGGTAGGGTTCGAGCTGCAGGATGCGCGCGGCCTCGTCAGTGCGTTTCTTCACCTCGGCCTTGGGCATCCCGTTCATCAGCAGGCCGAAGCCCATGTTCCGCTCCACCGTCATGTGCGGGTAGAGCGCGTAGGTCTGGAACACCATCGCCGCGCCACGGTCGGCCGGGTCGAGGTCGTTGACCCGCCGCCCGCCGATCTGGACTTCGCCGCTGGTGATCTCCTCCAGCCCCGCGATCATCCGCAGCAGCGTGGACTTGCCGCAGCCTGAGGGGCCGACAAAGACGCAGAACTCGCCCTCGTCGATGGTGATGTCGACGCCCTTGATGACTTCGACCGCGCCGTAGCGCTTCTTGACGTTGTTCAGGATGACTCCCGACATCTGGGACTCCCCTCGGATCAGCCCTTCACCGCGCCGGCGAGGCCGTCGATGAAGTAGCGTTGCAGGAACAGGAACAGGATGATGACCGGCACGATCGTGATCGCCGACGCCGCGGTCATGCCGCCCCAATCGATGAAGTGCTCGCCCCGGAAGGAGTAGACGCCGACCGACAGCGTGCGCATCGACGGGTTCGCCAGCGTGACGACCAGCGGCAGGAGGAAGTCGTTCCACGCCTGCAGCGTCTGCATCACGATGACGGTCACGATGATCGGCTTCGACAGCGGCAGCATCACGTACCAGAAGGTCTTCACCGGGCCGACGCCATCCATGCGTGACGCCTCCTCCAGCTCGTTCGGAAGCTGGGTGAAGTAGCCCGCGAAGAGCAGCGTGAAGATCACAATGGAATGGCCGCATGTCGCCAGCATCAGCCCCCAGAGCGACTGGCCGAGGCCGAGCGACGTCAGCAGTTCGAACACCGGGATGATCGTGTAGCCCTGCGGTATGAAGAGGGTGAAGACCATCAGCCCCATCAGTACCGCCTTCCCCGGGATCGGCCTGCGGCCCAGCACATAGCCCATCAGCGCCGCCGCGATCGTGGTGACCATCACGGAGCCGACCGTGACGAAGAGCGTGTTGAAGAAGTAGCGCCCGATGTTCGCCTCGACCCAGGCGTTGGTGTAATTCTCGAACGTCGGATTGTCCGGGATCAGGCCCGTGGAGGCGAAGATCTCGTTGTTGGACTTGAACGAGGCCGAGATCATCCAGACCAGCGGGTAGACCCAGACCACGCAGACCGCGGCCAGCACGACCGACGTGATCTGCCGCCTCAGACGCGGTCCGAAGCGGGAGGTGCGCCGCCGGACGGCGGGCGCGCGACCGAGCGTTGCGTCAGACATTGGACGGGTCCTTCCTGCGAGCGTGGCGCACGGCGAGGATCTGGAAGATCGTCAGCACCATGATCGCGAGGCCGAAGAGCACGCCTGCCGCGCTCGCGTAGCCGAGGCGCGGGAACACGCCGGGCGACGGGGCGAAGGCGGTGCGGAAAATGAAGACCTCCATCACCTCGGAGGCGAAGAACGGCCCGCCCTGCGTCGTCGCCTGGATCAGCGGGAAGACGTTCAGCGCCGCGATGGCGGAGATCAGACCGATGACCACCGCGAACGGCGCGACGATCGGCAGGATCACGAAGATCGTTGTCTGCCAGCCTTTCACGCCATCGAGCTTCGCCGCCTCGTACAACTCGTCCGGCACGGTCTGAAGCGCGGCGAGCCAGTAGATCAGCGTCACGCCAGACCACTTCCACACGAAGATCGCCGCCAGCGACCAGAGGACCAGCTGCGGCGAGCCGAGGAAGTCGATCGCGCGCGGGATCAGCCCCCCTTCAAGCAGCAGCCCGTTGATCGGCCCGTTGAAGGGCGACAGCATCAGCGCCATGACGATGGCGATCACCGCGACCGGCGTGACCACCGGCAGGAAGATCATCGTCCGGAACAGCGTCGACAGCTTCAGCAGCTTGTTGTTGAGGATGATGGCGAGCACGAGGCTCAGCACCATCTGCAGCGGCACGGTCGCCAGCGTGAACAGCATCGAGCGCCAGAAGGCGGCGATGAAGAACTCGTCCTGCAGAAGCTCGCGGTAGTTGTCGAGCCCGACGAACACCCGGTTCGCATCGAAACCGGACCAGTCCAGCAGCGAGAAATATTGCGACGCGATCATCGGCCAGAGGATGAAGGCGCCGAAGACGATCAGCCCCGGCACGAGGAACAGGTAGTCGATCCGGTGTGCCCAGATCCTCTGCCCCAGTCCCTTGCGCGGCGGCGTGTCCGGGCGTCCCGGATCGAGATTGCCAGCGGAAGCGGCCATGTTTGTTCCTTGTCAGGTGGTGGCCGGCCCGGCGTGCGGGCCGGCCTGGATCGGGACGGCTCAGCCGTAGTCCTGCATCGGATCCCAGTCCTCGAAGACGAGCATGTCGCGAGTAACCTCGGCACCGTTGCCGTTCGCCTCTTCGATGGCGGCATCGAGCGCCGCGCTCATCGCGTCGTTCACCTTGGTGAGGGTCTCCTGAACGCCCTGAAGCTGACCGGAGAACAACCCCTGAACCGTCTGCGCGAGGTTCGGCGTCGGCTCGATGAAGACCCGGGCGACCTCTACGAAGCCGGTGCTGGCCGAGTAGGGCACCGGCGTCGCGCGGACCTGCTCCTCCTGGATGGCGAGGACCTGGCGCGAGCGCTCGGACAGATCTGCCTGGTTGTTCGCCTCGGGGAAGATTGCCGGGTCGGCAGGGCCGACCACGTTGGCCCATGCCGTCTGGCCCTCGAGCGTGCCCATGATGCGGAACACGTCGGCCGCGTATTCCGGGTTCTTCGAGGCTGCGTTGAGGAACATCATGTTCGCCGTCGCCGGCAGCGAGTCGGTGTAGGTCTTGCCGTTCGCCCCTTCCGGTGCGGGCGTCATCGCCATGCCGAAGTCGAAGTCGGGGTTGTTGGCTTCCCAGATCGGGACGTTCCACGGGCCTTGCAGGATCATGCCCGCGTTGCCCTGCGCCACGAAGGCGCGGGCCTGCGGCGCGTTGAGGCTCATCAGGCCGGGGAAGGTCGACCCGTCGTCCCGCATGGCGAGCAGCAATTCGACCGCGCCGACGAACTCCTCACTGTCGATCACGTATTCCCCGGTCGTGTAGTCGAAGCCGGTGACGAAGCCCGAGGTGCCGCAATGGGCGCCCGCACGCGTGGCGAGGTGGATGGTCGCGTCGCGCCAGCGGTTCACCTGCGCGCCCCCGATGATGAAGCCCGGCGTACGGCCGCCCGAGTTCTCTGTGATCTGCCGTGCGGCGGTGCGGAATTCTTCCCACGTCAGCGGGTTGTCGGGGCCCGGCTGGAAGTCGGTGAGGGACATCGCCTCCTGCCCGAACAACAGCAGGCAGGACGACCGGCGGTCGGAGGTGAAGGGCAGGCCATAGGTCTGGCCGTCCATCATGTTGACGCCCTCGATGAAGGAGCCCGTCGGGAAGCCGGCTTTCCACTCTTCGATGTCGGGGATCAGCGGATCGAGCGGCTGCACCCACCCTTCCGAGATGGCGACGGCGGGCGGCATGTCGAGCGGCAGCGTGAAGGCATCCGGCGCGGTGCCATTGCGCACGCCGAGCGGCACGACGGTCGCGATCTCGCTCCACGGCAGGCCGTCATAGACGACGTCGATACCGTTCTGATTCTTGTATTCCTCAAGAAAGGCCTCGAAAAAGACGGCTTTCTGGTCGCCACTGTCAAGCCAGCGCAGTGGGCCGTCCGGCGCGGGCAGGTCGATCGGCGAATCACCGATGCCGTATTGCTGTGCGACGACGGGTCCGGCGACGGCGGCGAGGCCGGCGGCACTTGCGGTGCCCAGAAACTCGCGGCGCGACAGGCCACGTGGGGTTCGTATCATCTCGTTTCTCCTCCCATTGCCGGTCTCGGCACCCTCTCCCGGGGTTGCGACCAGCCGATGCCCCGGACTTTAGTGATTGCCGGGATGCATACAAAATGCATAATCCGGCAGGAGCGATGCAAGAACTTTATCACTCATGATCGACTTGATGACCCACCTCTTCCGACTCCAGGCCATCGTGGAGGAAGGAAGCCTGCGCCGCGCCGCGCTTCGGCTGAACGTCACCCAGCCTGCCTTGTCGCGCTCTGTCGCGCAGATCGAGGAGCGGCTTGGCCAACCCCTGCTGGAGCGGCACGCGCGTGGCGTTCTGCCGACGCCGTTCGGGGAAAAGGTGCTGACCTCGGTCATGCGCCTGTCGCGGCAATGGGAGCTGGCGGAAGAAGAGCTTCTGTCGACCTCCGTCGATCCGAAGGGCAAGATCAGCATCGACGCCGGTCCGCTCTGGCGGACGGTGGTGCTGCCGCAGCTGTTCGACCCGCTCCAGAAGGCGCATCCCAACCTCGAGATCGACCTGACGAATCTCGCGCAGGGGTCTGGGGTGGAGAAGCTGCTCGACGGGCGCATCGACGCCCTGTTCGGCGGGCTGCAGTTCGCGTCCGATCTGCCACCGCGGCTGGTCGCGCGCGCCTTTACCACCTTCCACGACCGGGTCGTCGCGCGTGAGGATCACCCGATCCTGTCGCTGAGGGGCGACGACGGCGAAATCCCCGTAGAGGCGCTGCTCGACTATCCCTGGCTCGTCTACACCGCGGACCCGATTTACGAGATCGAGACGGTTCACGCCGCGAACGAGCGGCTTGGCCGGACTCCCGACATCCGCATCACGACGCAGTCGCTGATGTCGGCGATCAACATTTTGCAGCGGTCCGACTGCGTGAGCATCCTGCCGGACGCGGCCGTCACCAACACCGTGAACCCGAGCGTGATCGCCCTGCCCGTCGCGCTTGGCCGGCGCACCGCGAAGTCCGGCGTGATATTCCGGGAGGAGATGGCCGAGTGGCCGCCGCTGGTCACGCTGCTCGACCTTTGCGAAGCCCATTTCGGCGGAGCGTCCGCCGCCGTTCAGGCCTGAGGAGCCCTCCATGACGACGCCCCAAGGCCGTCCGCATATCTTCCTCGTGATGACCGACCAGCAGCGGTTCGACACGATCCGCGAGACCGGCGCGAGCTGGATGCATACCCCGACGCTCGACAGGTTGGCACGCGAAGGAGTGGTGTTCGATAATTGTTTCGTCAACGCACCATCCTGCGTGCCGTCGCGTGCCGCGCTGTTTTCCGGCGTCGAACCTCATTGTTCGGGCGTCCTGCGCAACGGTCAGTCTTGGCAGCGGACCTGGGTACCGGCGATGGCCGAAGCCGGCTATCACTGCGTCTCTGTCGGCAAGATGCACACCATCCCCTACGACGCTGACGCCGGGTTTCACGAACGCTTCGTCGTGGAGAACAAGGACCGCTTCTACGAGGGCCGCTGGTTCGCCGACGAGCTCGACAAGGCGATCGCCGCGCACAAGCTGGAGAAGCCCTCCCGCGCCGGCTACCGGACGTTGCCCGACTACCGCGACCGGCTTGGCGCGGTGGACTGGACATTGCCCCGTCACCTGCACCCCGACGTCTTCGTCGCGGAGACCGCCCGCTGGTGGTTGTCGACCCGGCCCCGTCCGGACCGCCTGTTCATGCAGATCGGCCTGCCGGGACCGCACCCGCCCTACGACCCGACCCCCGACGAGGTCGCGCGTTACGAGGCGATGGAGGACCTGCCGCTGCCTGAGGTCACGGAGGACGAACTCGCGTCCCTGCCCGCCTACCTGAAGGAAAAGCGCCGCCACGATGTGGAGGTCGACCACGACGCCGTCGCGTGGAAGCTGGAGCCGACCGAGGCGGAGCTGCGCAGGTTGCGCGCGCATTACTACGCGAATGTCACGATGATCGACGACGAAGTCGGCAAGCTGATCGCGACCCTGGAGGAATCCGGCTACCTCGAGAATTCCGTGATCATCTTCATGTCCGACCACGGCGACGCATTGGGCGATCACGGGCTCAGCCAGAAGTGGTCGATGTATGAGCCGGTTACGAAGGTCCCCGCGATCGTCTGGGCGCCGGGCCGGTGCGCGCCGCGCCGGCTCGACGGTTTGTGCCAGCTGTTCGACTTCGGGCCGACGATCCTCGACCTTGCCGGAGCGAAGCAACCTGTGCCCTGCCATGCACAGAGCTTGCTGCGCGCCTTGAAGGGTGAGCCGTGGGAGGGCCGCGATTTCGTGGTCTGCGAACAGGCAGGCGACGTGTCGATGACCGGAGCTCGGCTGGTCAGCATGATCCGCGACGACCGCTGGAAAGCGGTGTTCATCGAAGGTGCGGAGGATGGACAGTTGTTCGACCTCGCTACCGATCCGGAGGAGAGGCGGAATCTCTGGTCCGATCCCGATCATGCCGAAGAGTTGCGCCGCCTCCGCGATGAGTTCGCGGCATGGCGTACCCGCACGATGCTGGAGGCGATGGACCTGTTCGCCGACGCCCGCTGAAGCTCAGGCGAAGTAGCTGTCGAGTATCCGCCGGTAGACGGCTTTCAAGGTGACGATCTGGTCCGTCGGCACGCGCTCGTCGACGGCATGCATCGTCTTTCCGACGAGACCGAACTCCACCACCGGGCAGTGATCCTTCACGAACCGCGCGTCGGACGTTCCGCCGCTGGTCGACAGTTCCGGCGTGACGCCGGTCTCTGCCTCGACGGCCGCCGCGACGAGATCGGACAGCGGGCCGGGCGGTGTCAGGAAAGCTTCACCGGAAATCTTGGCGTCCATCTCGATCGTCACGCCGTAGGCGTCGGCGACTTTCTCGGCCTCGGACTGCAACAAACGGGTCAGGCTGCTGCCGGTGTGCGTGTCGTTGAAGCGGATGTTCACGGTGGCCCGGCACGTGGCCGGGATCACGTTCGTCGTCGGATTTCCGGTGTCGACCGTCACCACCGCCAGCGTCGACGCGTCGAAATGGTCGGTCCCCTCGTCCAGTCGCATCGACGCCAGCCGGTCCAGCAACCGCACCATCGGCGGCAGTGGGTTGTTGGCCCGGTGCGGATAGGCGGAGTGGCCCTGCGTGCCCTTCACCGTGAACCAAGCGGACATCGAGCCGCGCCGCCCGATCTTGATCATCTCGCCCATGCGATCGGGGCAGGTCGGCTCCCCCACCAGGCAGACGCTCATCCGCTCGCCCGCCTCGTCCATCCACTCGAGCAGCGCGCGGGTGCCGTCGACCGACGGCCCCTCCTCGTCACCGGTGATGGCAAGGATCACCGCGCCGTCAGGCGGCGTCTCGCGAACGAAATCGACGGCGGCGGCCGCGAAAGCGGCGACGCCGGACTTCATGTCGACCGCGCCGCGCCCCCACAGAACGCCGTCCCGCACCTCTGCCCCGAAGGGATCGACGGACCAGTCGGTCACATCGCCGACCGGCACGACATCGGTGTGACCGTTGAAGCCGAAGGACCGCTCCGCCCCTTTCGCGCCCCACCGGGCATAGAGGTTCGCAACACCGTTCCGGTCCACGCGAGTGCAGTCGAAACCGGCGTCCGACAGCAGGTCGGACAGCAGTCCGAGCGCGCCACCCTCTTCCGGTGTCACGGAGGGACAGCGCACGAGCGCGGCTGTCAGATCGACCGGGTTCTGGGGGTCCGACATTGAAGTCTCCTTCGAGGTCAGGGGCTACCGGGGATTCATATCAAAGGCAACGAACTGCGGTCGAACGGTGCCGGCCGGCGGTCGATGTCGGCCGTCACAGCCGGAAGGCCGCGTCGAGATAGCAGGTCGGGCAGCCGACCGGACTCGCCCGCCGCGCGGCCTGACAATCAGTCGAAGAAAGGCGTCATCTGCGCAACGATCACGCTGTTCTCGTCCAGCGCCCGCTGCATCAGCTCGCGCTCTTCGTCGGGGATGTCGTGGCCTTCGTCCAGCCGCTCTTCCAGCGTGCCGTAGCCGGAAACGTCGAGCGGCGCGAGATCGGCCTGTTTCAGGATCGCGACCGTCTCACGCACGGCTTCCGCCTCGTCCACGCCGCTCGCGTAGCACATCAGGGCCGCGCCGGTGCTGTCCTTCGGCAGACCGTCGTCGGGTCGGCGACCGACCTGAACGAGAAGGGTGTAAACGGATTGCTTGGACATCGGACGGCTCCGGCTTCTGATCCGGCTATCCGTTTCCCAGCAAGACCGGCCCGTCAAGCCCGGCGTGTCACGCGCCGAGGCGCCGGACACTCCAGATCAGGGCAGCGGCGCCCAGGGCCGCGATGATTATCTTGAGGAGGTAGGCACTGTCCGCGGGCACTCCGAAAACGCGCAGCAGCGCGCAGCAGACAAGGCCGGCCATGATGCCGAGGACGGTGTTGAGAACTGTTTCTGACCGGTCTCCGGTCACGAGGCTGGTAAACCATCCGACGGCGCCGCCGGCGATAATCGCGAGAATCGGGCCCATTTTGTTCCCCCTCGGGGATTATAAACAGAAAAGCCCGCCACCCGTGCAAGGTGGCGGGCTGAATTGTCGTCACGCGGTGTCCGCGTGTCTCGCGTCAGGTCGAGCGTCGCAGCATTCGACCGATCCAGATCAGCAGACATGCACCGATGAAGCCGATGATGAGCTGCCCGAGCCAGCCGCCGAGCGTTTCGCCGACGATGGCCATGAGAATGGCGTTGAGGATCAGCGCGCCGCCGATGCCGAGGATGATGTTCATGAGAAGGCCCATGTGGGACTTCATGAACTGTTCCGCGAGCCACCCGGCGATGGCGCCGATGATAATGGCCGCAAGCCAGCCGATACCTGTCATGATTTCCGTCCTTTATTGTCGGGTACCGGACATTCGTCCGGCGTCTGGATCCTTAACGACAAAAGGACGCAGCGGTTCCCGAAGGTCAGCACCGGAAATCGGACATCAGTCGCGCAGCAGCTCGTTGATCCCGGTCTTGGAGCGGGTTTTCTCGTCCACGCGCTTCACGATCACGGCGCAGTAGAGGTTCACTCCGTTCTTGGACGGCATGGAGCCGGAGACCACCACGGAATAGGGCGGCACTTCGCCATACATGACCTCTCCCGTCTCACGGTCGACGATCTTGGTGGACTGGCCGATGTAGACTCCCATGCCGAGGACGGAGCCCTCGCGCACGATCACCCCCTCGACCACTTCCGAGCGCGCGCCGATGAAGCAGTTGTCCTCGATGATCGTCGGGCCGGCCTGCATCGGTTCGAGCACGCCGCCGATCCCGACGCCGCCGGACAGGTGTACGCCCTTGCCGATCTGGGCACAGGAGCCGACCGTTGCCCAGGTGTCGACCATCGTGCCCTCGTCGACATAGGCGCCGAGGTTCACGAAGGACGGCATCAGCACCACGCCGGGCGCGATGTAGGCGGACTTGCGCACGACGCAGTTCGGCACGGCACGGAAGCCGGCGGCACGCCAGGCGTTCTCGCCCCAGCCGGCGAACTTGCTGTCTACCTTGTCCCACCAGCCGCCACCCTGCGGACCGCCGTGCTGGATTTCCATGTCCTTGATGCGGAAGCCGAGCAATACAGCCTTCTTCGCCCACTGGTTCACGTGCCAGTCGTCGCCACGCTTCTCCGCGACGCGAAGCTGGCCGCTGTCGAGCGCGTTGAGCGTGTCCTCGATCGCTTCGCGCACCTCACCACCAGTGGAGGGAGTGATTTCGGCGCGGTTCTCCCACGCGGACCCGATGGCGGTTTCGAGCTGTTCGTTGGACATGTGATACTCCTCGGCGTTCGGTCAGGGGGCTTTTGCCCATTTTGGCCGGAGCGCGCAATCCGAAGAACCTTTCGACAAATTCTCGGTAAGGGCCATGGCTCCGCCGTGTTTGGCCCCCACGGGAGACCGGCAGGGCAGGTTTCGTCTGCGGTATCGAGATACCGGGAGACACGAAATGAGACGAACCGCCACTTTCGCACTGGCCGCCCTGCTGACGATCCTGCCACTAGCGGGTCCGGCGGTCGCACAATCCCTGCGCCAGCCGGTCGGCGGCGCCGTGCGGCAGGGCCCGCCAATGAGCTACGGCGCGCGCTACTGGACCGACCCCGCGACGGGCTGCTCCTACTCGCGCGCGCAGGCGCCGGGCTACGCGCCGACGTGGCACCTGATCATCAACGGCACCGAAATCGGCCTGACCGATGCGCACCGCGGGTGCCCGGGGATGCTGGTCTCCGGCGGGTAGGCGTCAGCCGAAGGGACCGGGCGCCGGGTTCGCGCCACAGACGATGACGGCGAGCCGTTCGCCGGAGGCGGGCGTGTAGGCGCCGGACATGATCGCAGCGAGTGCGGCGGCGGCGGCGGGTTCCACCCACTGTCGCAGCCCGCTCCAGAGTGCGACCTGCGCGTCCGCGATCGCGTCGTCCGGCACCAGCAGGCTGTCGATCTTCCGGCTGGAGGCGAGGTCGTAGCAGATCGACCCGATCCGCCGCGCGCCCAGCGCATTCGCGGCGATGCCGCTGACCTCGACATCAACGGGGCCGCCGGCCTCGAGCGCAGCGTTGAGCGTCGGCGCGGTCTCGGGCTCGACAGCGATGATCTTGCGGCTGTCGCCGAACCACGACATCGCGCCGGAGATCAGGCCGCCACCGCCCACGGCGACCAGCACCGTATCGCAGTCGAGGCCCTGATCTTCCCACTCGGCGAAGGCGGTGCCCTGCCCTTCCACCGTCCGGAAGCCATCGTAGGCGTGGATCTGCATCGCGCCGGTCCTGGCCTCATGCTCCAGCGCGGCCTCGAGCGCGTTGGCGTAGGCACCGGGCACGACGGTCAGGTCCGCGCCGGTCGACTGAATGACGCCGATCTTCGACGGGCCCGCCATCTCTGGCACGAAGATTTTGGCGGGGATATCCAGTCGCGTCGCGGCCAGCGCGACGGCGGCGCCGTGGTTGCCGCCTGACGCCGCGACGACCCCGGCCTCCGGCACATCGGCGGACAGCAGGGAGTTGAACGCGCCGCGCACCTTGAAGGAGCCGCTTTTCTGCATGTGCTCCAGCTTCAGGGAAAGCGGCACCCCCGGCACGGCCTCAGTCGTCTCGATAACGGGCGTGCGGTGGATGTAGGGCCGGATGCGGTCCCAAGCTTCGCCGATCTGCGCCGAGTCCGGTGCCTGTGCCATGTGTCTCACCTCGTTGGACAACTTGCGCGGAGCCTGCCATCAAAAGCGCCACGGGAACAAGGAGCCGCCCATGACCGACCGACGCCTCGGCCGACCCTTTCGCAACAGCCGCCAGGACCGCGTCGCGGCCGAACAGAAGCCGAGCATTCCGCAAACGGAATCGCCGACCTACCGGCTCGCCTTCGACGATCCCGACTTCATGCTGCGCGAGGATCTGCGCCCGGTCCGGCTGCAGCTGGAGCTTCTGAAGCCCGAACTCGCGATGAACGAAGCCGGCGTCGAAAGCACCGTCGTGCTGTTTGGTGGCGCGCGCATCCCCTCGCCCGACAAGAAGGACACCGCCCGGACCGAGACGCTGGCGAACCTGTCGGAACACTATGCCGAGGCCCGCAAGTTCGCCCGGATCGTGACCGAGCGGTCGATGAAGAACGGCGGCACGGAAGAAGTCATCGTCACCGGCGGCGGCCCCGGCGTGATGGAGGCCGGCAACCGGGGCGCGGCGGATGCCGGCGGGCGGTCCATCGGGCTCAACATCGTGCTGCCGCACGAGCAGCACCCGAACGAGTACGTCTCGCCCGAGCTGTGCTTCAACTTCCACTACTTCGCGATCCGCAAGATGCATTTCCTGATGCGCGCCTGCGCGATCTGCGTGTTTCCCGGTGGCTTCGGGACGCTCGACGAGATGTTCGAGGCGCTGACGCTGATCCAGACCGGCCGGATGCAGAAGGTGCCGTTCCTGCTGTTCGGACGCGACTTCTGGACGACCATCGTCAACTGGGACGCGCTGAAGGAGGCCGGCACGATCTCTCCCGCTGACCTCGACCTGTTCCGCTTCGTCGAGACCGCGGAAGAGGCGCTGGAGGCGATCGACACCTGGGAGGGCGCCGGCGAGCGTCGGCAGGTCATCCCGGGACGCGAATGATGCAGCGCGCCGTACTGGTCATGGGCACCGCCGGTTCCGGCAAGTCGACGCTTGGCGAACTGCTGGCCGACGGGCTGGGGGCGACGTTCCTGGAAGGGGACTCCTTTCATCCGAAAGAGAACGTGGATCACATGGCCAAGGGCCTGCCGCTGACGGACGAGATGCGCTGGCCGTGGCTCGACAGGCTCGGCAGTGCCGCGGCGGAGGTTCGCGAGACGGGCCCAGTGGTCCTGGCGTGCTCCGCGCTGAAGCGGGTCTACCGCGACCGGCTGCGCGACAACTTGCCGGGCTTGGTCACAGTCTATCCCGAGGCCCCGAAGGAACTGGTGGCGGAGCGCATGGGCAATCGTAAGGGGCACTTCATGCCGCTGTCTCTTCTCGACAGCCAGTTCGCCACGCTCGAGGTGCCCGGCGGTGACGAGGACGTGCTGGTGGTGTCCGCGCGGCAGACTCCGCCGGAGATGGCGGACGAGGTTCTGGCGAGACTGCTGGGCAGCTGACCGTTACCCGTCAAACCACCTCTATCAGACATTCGTAGCGCACGATTAAGCCGTCCGAGGTCCACGCGGACGGCTTAATCACTACTGGATTAGGCAGAGAACCAGCCAGCTTTGAACCGCATCCGCGCGGAACCAAGCCGAAGGCGCCGCGCGAGTGTCGGCCCGTTCCGGTCCGGCGCTCACTCGGCTGATGGCTGAGTTGATGGAGGGGTATCCCGACTGACGTCGGGAGCGGTATGCCCGACCCCGCACCGTGACGGCGGGGGCCGGAACGTTTGTCAGCGAGACACCCAGGTGCCGCCGTTCTTGCTGGACTCGATGCAGGCCTCGATGAACCAGATGCCTTCCATCCCGGCGTCGATGCCCGGCAGAAGCGCACCATCGGACTTGCCCTGAATCAGATCGGCGGCGTCCGTGTAGACGTTGGCAAAGCCTTCGAGGTAGCCCTCCGGATGGCCCGGCGGAATGCGCGTCCAATCACCTGCACCGCCGCCGAGACCGGCGCCGCCACGGGTGATGATCTGCTTTGGCTCACCGAATTTGGTAAAGGTCATCCGGTTCGGATTCTCCTGCGCCCATTCGATGCCGCCCGTCTCACCGTAGACCCGCAGGGTGAGGCTGTTCTCGGAACCGACCGCCACTTGCGAGCACCACAGCATCCCTTTGGCGCCACCCGACAGACGCAGCAGAACGTGCGCGTTGTCATCGACCTGGCGACCGTCGACGAAACTGTCGAGATCGGCCAGCAGCGCCTCGGGGCTCAGCCCGCTCACGAACGTGGCGAGGTTCAGCGCGTGGGTTCCGATGTCGCCGATCGCGCCGCCGCCGCCCGAGCGCGCCGGATCGGTGCGCCACGCAGCCTGCTTGTTGTCGGGATCGGGGACGTCGGCCATCCAGTCCTGCGCATACTCGGCCTGGATCAGGCGAATCTTGCCGAGATCACCGTTGGCGATCATCTGCCGCGCCTGCCGGATCAGCGGGTAGCCCGTGTAGTTGTGCGTCAGGATGAATTTCGCGGACGACTTCTCGATCGCCGCCTTCATCTTGGCGGCCTCTTCCGAGTTCACCGTGAGGGGCTTGTCGCAGATCACGTTGATCCCGGCCTCGAGAAACGCGATGGCCGGACCAGCATGCATGTGGTTCGGCGTCACGATGGACACGGCGTCGATCCCGTCGTCGCGGGCTGCTTCGGCCTTGGCCATTTCCTCGTAGGTGCCATAGGCGCGGTCGTCGGCGACGCCGAGCTCCTTCGCGCTGGCCTTCGACTTCTCCGGGGTGGAGCTGAACGCCCCAGCCACCAGTTCGAAGCGGTCGTCGATGCGGCTGGCGATTCGGTGCACGGCGCCGATGAAGGCGCCCTGGCCGCCGCCGACCATTCCAAGTTTCACACGGTTCATAGTCCCAGCATTCCCTTGATCTGTGCTTCGTCGCGCTCACCGCCGGCGAAATCGTCGAACGCCCGCGCGGGCGCCTCGATCAGGTGGCTGGCGATGAAGGGTGCGCCCTCGGCTGCGCCCTGTTCGGCGGACTTGATGCAGCATTCCCATTCCAGAACGGCCCAGCTGTCGTAGCCGTACTGCGTCAGCTTCGAGAAGATCGCGCTGAAGTCGACCTGGCCGTCGCCGAGCGACCGGAACCGGCCGGCGCGCTGTGTCCAGCCCTGGAAACCAGAGTAGACGCCCTGACGACCGTCCGGATTGAACTCGGCGTCCTTCACGTGGAACGCGTTGATGCGCTCGTGGTAGATGTCGATGAAGGCGAGGTAGTCGAGCTGCTGCAGGATGAAGTGGCTCGGATCGTAGTTGATCATGCAGGCTTTGTGGTTGTCCACGCGCTCGAGCAGCATCTCGAAGGTGGCGCCGTCGAACAGGTCCTCACCGGGGTGCAGTTCGAAGCCGATGTCCTGCCCGTGCTCTTCGTAATGGTCGAAGATCGGACGCCAGCGGCGGGCGAGCTCGTCGAACGCCTCGTCGATCAGCCCCGGCGGACGCTGCGGCCACGGGTAGAGGAACGGCCACGCCAGCGCGCCCGAGAAGGACACCGTGTGGCTGAGGCCGAGGTTCTTCGACGCGACGGCGCATTTCTTCAGCTGATCGACCGCCCATTCCTGACGGGCCTTCGGGTTGCCGTGCACCTTGGCCGGCGCGAAGGCGTCGAAAGCGGTGTCATAGACCGGGTTCGAGGCGATGAGCTGACCCTGAAGGTGAGTCGACAGCTCGGTGATCTCGACACCGTTGCCTTCGCAGATGCCCTTCACCTCGTCGCAGTAGTCCTTGCTCTCCGCGGCCTTGTCGAGGTCGAACAGCGACCCGACGAAGGTCGGGATCTGAACGCCCTTGTAGCCCAGGCCGGCGGCCCACTTGGTGATGTTGTCGAGCGAGTCGTAGGGGGCCTCGTCCCCGGCAAACTGAGCCAGGAAAAGGGCGGGACCCTTGATTTGCGTCGCCATGCGCATTCCTCCCTTGTAAACGTTTTCGGTCCGCACCCTCGCCCTAACCGCTTGGGATGTCGAGACCCTGCATCGGCGGCTCTTCGGGATGAAGAATCGCCTGGAGAACGGCTCGGGCGAGAAACGCCCCTGCCATCGTGACGTTCTCGGACACGGCGATGATCCGTGGCCGGAACAGCGTGAGGATCGGCAGTGATTCCTTGCCGACCACATCGACTTCGATACCGAGTTCACGGCCTTCCGCCTCGAGCGCGGCAACCGCGACCATCGCGCCGGAGGCGCTCGACGAGATGATCGCGTCCGTGTTCGGCGCGATCGCGAGGTGCTCATGTACCGCGCTTTGGATGACGTCGTGCGGGCTGTTTGTTGTTGCGCCGTCGATCACCCGGACCGTCGCGCCGGCGGGCTCCGCGATGTCACGGGTGCCGCTGACGATATGCTGAGCGTAGGTCTGGTCTAGCGGCGGAGCGAGGACAGCGATGTTGCGGCGCCCCCGCTCCAGCAGCTTGCGCGTACCGATTCGACCGTAGGCGAGGTTATCGAAATCGAAGTAGGGATGCGCGTTCGGCGTCTCGGTCCGGCCGTGCGTCGCGAACGGGAAGGCACGGTCCCTGAGATACTGAACGCGCGGGTCCCTCGGCTGAATCTGGTTGAGGATGATCCCGTCGGCGAGGCCGTTCTCGACCACGTGACGCACCGGCTTCATCGGGTCGTCCTCGGGGAAATAGGGCGTGACGTTGAGGTGAAAGGGCGTCTCGCGGAGCGCCCCGGCGATGGATGAGATCATCCGCGCGGTGTGATTCATGATCTCGTGTTCGGTCGAGATGATGAGCGAGATGACCTGTGTCCGCCCGGTTCGAAGTCGGACACCTGCCCGATTCGGAACGTAGCCGATCTTGTCGGCGACCTCGCGGACAAGCTTCTTTGTCTGCATCCCGATATCGGGTGCATCGTTGAGCGCGCGACTCACCGTGGGCACGGCGAGGCCGGTCAGTTCGGCGATGGTCTTCAGTGTCGGCTTCGCCGTCACACCATCGACACCCGACAGCTTTGTCGTCTTCAATTTGACTCACTTGCCCGAAGCGTTCAGGCGCCCCGGACCTCCTCCCTCAAGCCCCCGCGTTCAAATGTTCCGGAAACCCGGTCCGTGGAGACAGAAAAAATCTTGTCAGTCATTTCTAAATCGTTATAGCGTCGCCGACAACGATTTAGAGCCAGGGAGGAGTAAATCGTGAAACTGACCACGAAGCTGATGGCGGTGACCGCCATCGTGAGCGCAAGCGCGGCCGGTGCAGAGGACATGGAGGTCATGCACTGGTGGACGTCCGGCGGTGAAGCCGCCGCTGTCGCCGAGTTCGCCAATGCGCTGAACGAGAACACCGAGCACACCTGGGTCGACGGCGCGATCGCCGGCGGCGGTGACGTGGCCCGGCCCGTCATGGTGTCCCGAATCATCGGTGGCGACCCGCCGGCCGCGTTCCAATTCAACCACGGCCTGCAGGCCCAGGAACTGATCGAAGCCGGGCTCATGCTCGACCTCACCGACGTCGCCGAAGCCGAAGGCTGGGCGGACGTCGTGAACCCGCCGTCGCTGCTGGATGCCTGCACCTACGAGGGCCGCATCTACTGCGCTCCGGTGAACATCCACTCCTGGCAGTGGATGTGGCTGTCGAACCAGGCGTTCGAAGATGCCGGCGTCGAAGTGCCGACGTCCTGGACCGAGTTCGTCGAAGTGGCCCCGGCCCTTCGTGAAGCCGGCAAGGTTCCGCTGGCCGTCGGTGGCCAGGCCTGGCAGCAGAACGGCATGTTCGGCGTCATGGCCATCGCGCTCGCCGGCCAGGAAGACTGGCTCGCGGTGAACCGCGACAAGAATGCCGACGTTGCCCGTGGCGAAAGCTACGCCCGCGTCTTCCAGGCATTCGCCGAAGCACGTGAGATGGCCGAAGGCCTCGACGTCCAGGACTGGAACCAGGCGACCAACGCCGTGATCACCGGCGAAGCCGGCGCGCAGATCATGGGCGACTGGGCGCAGGGTGAATTCGCCATCGCCGACATGGTCGCTGGCGAAGACTATTCCTGTCTGCCCGGCCTCGGTGAGGTTGCGGTTCTCGACACCGGTGGGGACGCCTTCTACTTCCCCGTGACCGGCGACGCCGATCTCGAGGCAGCCCAGAAGGAGCTGGCGGCTCTTCTCGTCGCTCCGGAAACCCAGGTGGCCTTCAACTCCAAGAAGGGCTCGCTGCCGATCCGTGGCGACGTCGACCTGGAGTCGGTGAACGAGTGCACGCAGAAAGGTCTCGACCTGCTGGCCGAAGGCGCAACGCTGCCGTCCGGCAACGAGCTTCTGACGCCCGACACCATCAACCAGGCCAACGACCTGATGACGGAATTCTGGAACACGCCCTCGATGACCGCGGAAGACGCCCAGGAGCGTTACGCCCAGATCATCGAACAAGCTGGCTGATCCAGGGATCATCACTCTGACGGATGGGCCCCTCTCGAGGGGCCCATTCCATAACAAAGCATGCCATTGTGACCTTGGGTCACATCGTGGGAGGAGAGCATGGCTTTAGCAGACGAGGCACGTTCGGTCGGCGGTGCGCGGAGCACGTCCACACCGAAAAAGCCCATCCGGCTATTCAGGAATCTCTGGTCCAAGGTCGCCCTTGTTCCGATGATCGCCACCGCGGTGATCGCGTTCTTCGGCGGCACGATCTGGACCGTGGTCTATTCCTTCACGAGTTCCGGGCTCCTGCCGAAACTCGACTGGGTCGGTCTCGACCAGTACGACCGTCTCTGGAACACGACCAAGTGGATCGTGTCGATCAAGAACCTCGCGTTGTACGGGGCCTTCAGTCTGGTCTTCACGCTGGTCATCGGGTTCGTGCTCGCCGCGCTGCTCGACCGCAAGATCAGGTTCGAGGATACGTTCCGGACGATCTTCCTCTATCCATTCGCGTTGAGCTTCATCGTCACCGGCCTTGTCTGGCAGTGGATCCTGAACCCCGAGTTCGGTGTGCAGGGCGTCGTGCGCTCGATGGGCTGGACCAGCTTCACCTTCAACCCGCTGAACGATCCCGACATCGTCATGTTCGGCCTGCTGATCGCGGGCCTGTGGCAGGGCACCGGGCTTATCATGTGCATCATGCTGGCCGGCCTGCGCGGCATCGACGATGACATCTGGAAGGCATCCCGCGTGGACGGCATCCCGTCATGGAAGACCTACGTGCAGATCATCATCCCCATGATGCGGCCGGTCTTCATCACGGCGGTCGTGCTCATCACCAGCGGCATCATCAAGCTTTACGACCTTGTCGTGGCGCAGACGTCGGGCGGTCCGGGCATCAGTTCCGAAGTGCCGGCCAAGTACGTCATGCAGTCCATGTTCGGCGGTCAGAACCTCGGCCAGGGCTTCGCGGCCTCGACCATGATGCTGGTCTCCGTCGTCATCATCCTCGTGCCATGGGCACTTCTCGAGTTCGGAGGTCGCAAGCGTGGCTAATCCCGGAACCATCGCAACCACCCTCGCCGCCGAGGAGCCCGTGCGTGACCGTCTGGACGCGTCCGGCCCGCGCGGCACGAAACCCAAGAAGGTGTTCAGCCGCCGCAACATCGTCCTCTACGGGACGCTGCTGATCGTCGCGGTCTATTACCTGCTGCCGCTCTACGTGATGCTCGTCACCTCGCTGAAGGACATGACCGAGATCCGGATGGGCAACGTCTTTGCCCCGCCGACGGAGATCACGTTCCAGCCGTGGGTCAAGGCGTGGTCCGAGGCCTGTACCGGCGTGAACTGCGACGGTCTCAGCCGCGGCTTCTGGAACTCCGTGCGGATCCTGATCCCCTCGGTGATCCTGTCCATCTCGGTCGCGCTCGTCTCCGGCTACGCGCTGTCGAAGTGGAAGTTCAAAGGCTCCGAGCTGTTCTTCACCATGCTGCTGGTCGGCGCGTTCATCCCCTACCAGGTGATGCTCTACCCGATCGTCATCATGCTGCGCGAAACCGGCATGTTCCTGTCGAACTTCGATCCGCTGACCTGGACCCGGCAGGGTGTCTGCTTCGCGCTGGGTCCGCTTTCGGAGTGTGACGGCACCGGCCGCATCCAGCTGTTCGGGTCCATCTCCGGCCTGGTGATCGTGCACACGATCTTCGGGATGCCGATCAACGTTCTGCTGTTCCGCAACTACTTCGCCTCCATCCCGGAGGAGCTGTTCAAGGCGGCGCGCGTCGACGGTGCGGGCTTCTGGGGGATCCTGTTCCGGATCATCCTGCCGATGTCCCTGCCGATCCTCGTCGTGGCGATGATCATCCAGGTCACGGGTATCTGGAACGACTTCCTGTTCGGCGTCGTCTACACCCGGGCCGAGCAGTACCCGATGACCGTTCAGCTGAACAACATCGTCAACTCGGTACAGGGCGTGAAGGAATACAACGTCAACATGGCGGCGACCCTTCTCACCGGCCTCGTGCCTCTCACCATCTACTTCTTCTCCGGCAAGCTGTTCGTCCGCGGCATCGCGGCCGGCGCCGTCAAGGGATAAACCCATGAACGACATGACGAACGTCAGCGAAAAGCACTCCGTCGAGATCCGGCATCTCGACCTCCACTTCGGCGCGGTGAAGGTCCTTCAGGACCTGAACCTCGACATCCACGAGGGCGAGTTCCTTGTCCTTCTGGGGTCGTCCGGCTGCGGCAAGTCCACGCTGCTCAACTGCATCGCGGGCCTGCTGGAGATCACCGACGGGCAGATCTTCATCAAGGACAAGAACGTCACCTGGGCCGAGCCGTCCGATCGGGGCATCGGCATGGTGTTCCAGAGCTACGCGCTCTATCCGCAGATGACGGTCGAGGGTAACCTCTCGTTCGGGCTGAAGAACGCCCGCCTGCCGAAGGACGAGATCCGGCGCCGGGTCGCCAGAGCCGCAGAAATCCTGCAGATCGAGCCGCTGCTGAAGCGCAAGCCGGGCGCCCTGTCCGGCGGTCAGCGCCAGCGTGTCGCCATCGGCCGCGCACTGGTGCGGGACGTGGACGTGTTCCTGTTCGACGAGCCGCTGTCCAACCTCGACGCAAAGCTGCGCGCCGACCTTCGGGTGGAGCTCAAGACGCTGCACAACCAGCTGAAGAACACGATGATCTACGTCACCCACGACCAGGTCGAGGCAATGACCCTGGCCGACCGGATCGCGATCATGCGGGGCGGCAAGATCATGCAGCTGGCGAGCCCGGCCGAGATCTACAACAAGCCGCAGAACAAGTACGTTGCGGACTTCATCGGCTCGCCGTCGATGAACTTCCTCGACGGGCAGGTGACGAACGGCGTGTTCAGCGTCGGCGAACTGCGCCTGCCGCTCGAGGGGTACGAGTTCTCTTCCGACAAGAGCCCCGAGGGTCCCGCGATCCTCGGCATCCGGCCCGAGCACGTGGTGACGGGGGAACTCGTCCCCTCCGCGCCCGTGCAGAGCGAAGTCGTGGTCGAACTGGTGGAGCCGATGGGTTCGGACACGCTGGTCTATACCGAAGTGGCCGGCACGCGGTTCCGGATCAGAATGGACGGTCAGGCCGTGGTGAACCCGGGCGACCGGTTGCCGGTCGGCTTCGTTCCTGCGAAGGCTTCGCTGTTCGACAAATCATCCGAGGTCCGCTTGTGACATCCGACACTATTCCCGGGGCGCTCGATCTTTCGGGCCCCTGGGACCTCACCGACGACGCCGGTGAGTATCGCTGCAAGGCTTCCATGCCGGGCGACGTGATTTCCGCGCTTCATGCGAACGGCAAGATCGTCGACCCCTACTGGGGCCGGAACGAATACGACCTGCGCTGGATCGCCGAACGGGAATGGACCATTCGGCGCCAGGTCGATCTCGATCATTCCGATTTCGAGCTCGTCGTCGACGGGCTCGACACGGTTTGCACCGTGAAATGGAACGACACGATCGTCCTAGAGACGCAGAACAGCTTCCGCACCTACCGGGTGGACCTGTCGGACGTGGCCACGACGGCTGCGAACGAGATCGAGATCACGTTTCACTCGAACCTGAAGGCCGCGAACGAGAAGCAGGAGGCGCAGCCCTTCTATATCCCGTCCGTGACCGATCATCCGGTGATGGGCGCGCAATGCCCGATCCCGAACGGCAACATGCTGCGCAAGACGGCCTGCGATTTCGGCTGGGACTGGAACATCGCGCTTGCGCCGATGGGCCTGAACGGGTCGATTTCTCTCCGCCCCACCGCCGTGCCGAAGATCGGCCGGCTGGAGGTGTCGCAGGACCACGGGGCGGACGGCACCGTCAGCCTGACCGTCGCCGCGCACCTAGAGAATGCCGTCGGTCAGAAGTTCGAGATGAGCTTCGCCGGGCAGAGCCTGACCGGCACCGTAGAGAACGGCCTGATCGACGCGGTGTTCGACATCCAGAACCCCGCCCTCTGGTGGCCCGCCGGTCAGGGCGACCAGCGGCTTCACGACCTTTCCATCACAGTCGGCGAGACCAAGAAGGTCCGCCGCATCGGCCTGCGCAAGGTCGAGCTTCTGACCGACGAGGACGAGGTGGGCAGCCGCTTCGCCTTCCGCGTCAACGGTCGCGAGATCTTCATGAAGGGGGCCAACTGGATCCCCGCCGACGCGTTGTCGGGCCGCATCCGCGAAGAGGAGGTGCGCGAGCTTCTCCAGTCCGCGGTCGACGCCAACATGAACATGATCCGCATCTGGGGCGGCGGCCGCTACGAGGCGGACTGGTTCTACGACATCTGCGACGAGCTGGGGCTGATGGTTTGGCAGGACTTCATGTTCTCCTGCAACCTCTACCCTTCGACGCCAGAGTTCCTTGACGAGGTGAAGGCCGAGGTTCGCGAGAACGTCGCCCGGATGCACCATCATGCCTGTCTCGCGCTCTGGTGCGGCGACAACGAACTGGTCGGTGCGCTGACGTGGTTCCCCGCGTCCGTGAAGGACCGCGACCGCTACCTCGTGAACTACGACCGGCTGAACCGCACGATCGAGGAAGAGCTCAAGGCGACCGATCCGACTGCGATCTGGTGGCCCTCGTCCCCCTGCCCCGGCCCGATGAACTTCGGCGACAGCTGGCACGACGATTCCTCGGGCGACATGCATTTCTGGTCGGTCTGGCACGAAAGCAAGGACTTCGAGCATTACCGGGACGTCTCGCCCCGCTTCTGCTCAGAGTTCGGCTTCCAGTCCTATCCGTCGATGGAGGCGATCAAGCGCTTCGCCGAGCCACGCGACTGGAACATCGCCGCGCCGGTGTTCGAAAGCCACCAGAAGAACCCCGGTGGCAACGAGCGGATCGCGGGCACCATGTTCCGCTACTTCCGTTTCCCGCGCCGGTTCCAGGATTTTGTCTGGCTCTCGCAGATCCAGCAGGGCATCGCGATCAAGACCGCGGTCGAGCACTGGCGGAGCCTCAAGCCGCACTGCATGGGCACGCTCTACTGGCAGCTCAACGACACGTGGCCGGTCTGTTCCTGGGCCTCGCTCGATCACGGCGGCAACTGGAAGATGCTGCACCACATGGCGAAGGACTTCTTCGCACCGGTGCATGTCGTCGTCCGGCCCGAGGCCGACGCGCTCGAGATCGTCGGGATCAACGACACGGTCAGCGAGGTCGAAGTCGACATCACCCTGATCGCGGCGAAGATCTCGGGAGAGACCCGCGACCTGCTGACGATCCAAGAAAAGATCGGCAGCGAGTCCGAGATCCTGGCCGAGGTCGATTACGACGCGCTCGCCGACGACGAAGTGCTCGGCTTTTTCTGGACGGCCAGCGACGGCTCGTCCGGCGGGGACATCTACGCGCCGAAGCCGTGGAAGTCCTACGATCTGCTCGCCCCCGCCCACAAGTTCGAGGTGGCGCGGGATGGCGACGACTGGGTCATCACCCTGATCGGCGGCAAGGCGCCCGCCTTCTTCGTGACGGTGGAAGCCGACCAGCCCGGTCGCTTCAGCCAGGGCCCTTCAACCCTGTTCCCCGGCTACTCGGCCGAGGTGCGTTTCACTCCGCGGGATCCGGACGTCGAGCCGGTTTTCACCACGCGGGATCTCCACTCCGCCACTATGGCGTGACAACTTCGAGGTTCGATACATGACGACCATTTCCTACCAGCTCTACTGCTCGCGCAACTTCCCGCCGCTCGAGGACACGCTGTCCATGCTGGCCGGGCTCGGCTTCAAGGAAGTCGAAGGCTGGGGCGGCCAGTACGACGATCCGGTCCGGCTTCGCGAACTGTGCGACGCAGCCGGCGTGACGATGACGACCGGTCACATGGGTCTCGCCATGCTCGAGGATACTCCCGAGAAAGCCGTGACCACCGCCAAGACGATGGGCATGAAGGCCGTCATGGTCCCCGCCATCGGGCCGGACGAGCGCAACATGGACGCCGCCGGCTGGGAAGCCTTCGGCAAGCGCCTCGCCGAGGCCGGCAAGCCGATCCTCGACGCCGGGCTGAAGTTCGGCTGGCACAACCATGATTTCGAGTTCAAGGACCTCGGCGGCTCCGACCTGCCGCTGGACCTGATCGCCGCCGGCAGTGACGATATCTCGCTCGAGCTCGACCTCGGCTGGACGAAGCGTGCCGGCAAGGACCCGATCGAGTGGATCGACAAGTATGCCGACCGGATCATCGCGGTTCACGTCAAGGACATCGCCCCCGAGGGCGAGAACGCGGACGAGGACGGCTGGGCCGACGTCGGGCACGGCGTCATGGACTGGGCGGCGCTGAACAAGCACCTGCAGTCCAAGGGCATCACCCACTACGTGCTCGAACATGACAATCCCTCCGACCACGAGCGGTTCGCCCGCCGGTCGATGGAAACCCTCAAGTCCCTCTGAAGGAAGCAGACCATGGATAAGCTAGGAGTCGGCATCATCGGCGCCGGCAACATCTCCGGTGCGTACCTGCGGCTTGGTCCGCTGTTCAAGGCGCTCGAGATGAAGGCGGTAGCCGACATCAACACCGACGCGGCCGCCGCCAAGGCGGAAGAATACGGGGTCGAGGCGCTCTCGGTCGAGGACATGCTGGCGCGCGACGACATCCATGTCGTCGTGAACCTCACGATCCCGGCCGTGCACTACCAGGTGAGCCACAACATCCTCGCCGCCGGCAAGCATGCCTATTCGGAGAAGCCGCTGGTCCTCACGCTCGAGGAAGGCGAGGCTCTGAAGAAGTTCGCCGCCGAGCAGGGCCTGCGGGTCGGCTCCGCGCCGGACACGTTCCTCGGCGGGGCGCACCAGCTGGCCCGTGCGGCGATCGACGAGGGCCTCGTCGGTCGCATCGTGGGCGGCACGGCGCATGTCATGTCGCACGGCATGGAAGCGTGGCACCCCAACCCTGACTTCTTCTTCCAACCGGGCGCCGGTCCGGTGCTGGACGTCGGTCCCTACTATGTCACCAACCTGATCCAGCTGATCGGGCCGGTGAAGCGGGTCACCGCTTTCGCCTCCGCGACCTTCCCGACGCGCACCATCGGCTCCGGCCCGCGCGAGGGGGAGACGGTGCCGGTCGACACGCCGACGAACATCCACTCCGTTCTGGAGTTCGAGAACGGTGCGATCGTCAGCCACGGCGCCAGCTGGGACGTCTGGTCCCACGGCCATTCGCCGATGGAGCTTTATGGCGAGAACGGCTCGATCTACGTGCCCGACCCGAACTTCTTCGGCGGCGCGGTCGAGGTCACGGGTCCCGACAAGGATCGCCGGGTTCTGGAAGAGCGCGGCCACCCGTTCGGCATCCCGAACCAGGAAGAGCGCGCGAACTATCGCTGCGCGGGTCTCGCCGACATGGCGCAGGGCATCGCGGACGGGCGCAAGCACCGCTGCGACATCGACCTTGCCGTGCATGCCGTGGATGTCATGACGTCGATTCTGAAGGCGGCCGAGAGCGGTGAAGTCATCACACTGTCGACGACCTGCGAGCGTCCCGCCGCACTGTCGCCGGAAGAAGCCACCGCGCTCATGGCGTGACCTATCGATGACCTCGGCCCATACGGGCCGAGGTCACTTGCCGAGTGCGTCCCACTCGGCCTGGAACACCCGGAGCTTCGCGCTCAGGTTCTTGCGGGCGACGTCGCCGCCGGGACCCTGCGGTAGGGCTGCGAGCGCCTGCCGCGATTCCGAAATCCGCTGTGCCAGCGCGGTCCGCCGCACGCCCCGGTTCGCATCCGATCGGGACGGTACGAAGAAGGTCGGCTGCATTGTCCGCAGTCGCGGATCGGCTTCGAAGATCCGATCGAGCGCGTCCTGATCGTGGATCGCCCGGATCTCGCTGTGAAACAGGACTCGGTTTGGCAGGCAGAGGTAACCGGCAAGGTCTTCCGTACGGTTGCGCAACAGAACGACCGAAAAATCGAGGTGATGGCGGACGACGTAGCTCGTCGCTTCCTGCAGCGGCGCAAAGCTTTCGAGCGGGAGGGTCTTGTGCGGCAGGTTCACCAGCCGCGACACCCCGGCGAGCACCTGGTTGATGTCGTCGGCGCCAGTGGCGGTGATGAAACGGCTCGCCATGTTGCGGGTCGCCGCCTCATTGCGGTTCAGCACACCGTTGGAAGACGCTTTGGAGACGAAGAAGATCAGCGCGTTCGGCAGCGGGATGGCGCCCTTGTCGGTCGCCTGCGCCAGCATCCGACCTTCAGTGCCGTTCCATGACCAAAGATCGCGATCCGCTTCCTTCGCGAAGAGCGGGTCGCGCATCACTGCGGTGACCGTCATTTCCGGGACCGGATGTACTTCAAATTCGACCGCGCCGATCTTCAGTCTGCCTGCCATCGCGTATTCCCCGCCTGTCGAAGCCTTTCAGCCCCGATAGCCGCTATCGTGGGAAACGAAAAGCGCTGTCAGGCGCTGCGCAGCTCGGAGTCGGATTTCAGCACTTCGTCGCCGTCGTCCTGCTTGATGAGGTAGGCGGGGCTGCCCTCGCTGGCGTTCCGCGTGATCTCGCTGCCGTTGATCTTGCGGGTAATTTTCCGGGTGTAGACCTTCTCGACCTTGCCCGTGCCTTCGCCGTCGCCCCACTTCCAGGCGACGGTCTGACCTTGCTTGTACGACATGATGCGTCTTCCTTTCGACTACATCACGACAACCCGACCTCTTACGGCGCGGTTCCGGCCTCGGCGCGGGGTCGGCGGGCCTTGCGTTCACGTTCGCTTGCAGACTTGAGCTGACCGCAGGCGGCCGAGATATCCTCACCCCGGGGGGTGCGGATCGGGGAGGCGTAGCCGGCCTTGTAGACGATGTCGGCGAACGCCTTGATCCGCTTCCAGTCGGAGCGTTCGTACGGAGCGCCGGGCCATTCGTTGAAGGGGATCAGGTTGATCTTGGCGGGGATGCCCTCGATCAGCTTCACGAGCCGGCGCGCGTCTGCGTCGCTGTCGTTGATGTCCTTCAGCATCACGTATTCGAACGTGATCCGTTCGGAGTTGGACACCTTCGGATAGGTGCGCAGCGCATCGAGAAGATCGGCGATCGGCCATTTCTTGTTGATCGGGACCAGCTTGTTGCGCACCTCGTCCGTTGTTGCGTGGAACGACACGGCGAGCATGCAGCCGATCTCTTCGGCACAGCGGGCGATTTCCGGCACGACGCCGGAGGTCGACAGCGTGATCCGACGGCGCGACAAGGCGATGCCCTCACCGTCCATCGCGATCTTCATGGCGTCGCGCACAGCGTCGAAATTGTAGAGCGGCTCGCCCATGCCCATCAGGACGATGTTGGACAGCAGGCGTGTCTCGTCCTTGGGCGCCTTCTGCTTCGGCCATTCGCCGAGGTCGTCGCGCACCAGCATGACCTGCCCGACGATCTCGCCCGGTGTCAGGTTGCGGACGAGCCGCTGTGTGCCGGTGTGACAGAAGGAACAGGTGAGCGTGCAGCCGACCTGGCTCGAGATGCAGAGCGTGCCGCGATCCTCTTCGGGGATGTAGACCGTCTCGACCTCGTGGCCGCCGGCGATCCGGACGAGGTACTTGCGCGTGCCGTCGTTGGAGACCTGCTTGCTGACCACGGTGGGCAGCTCGATGCAGAACTTCTCGGCCAGCATGGCGCGGTAGTCCTTGGCGAGGTTCGTCATCTCGGCGAAGTCGCGGACGCCCCAGTAATAGACCCACTGCCAGAGCTGGTTCAGGCGCATCTTCACCTGCTTCTCCGGCGTGCCGGCTTCGAGCAGGGCCGCCTTCATCTGGTCCCGCGTCAGTCCGACGAGGTTCACACGACCATCCTCCCCTTCCGGCAGCTTGCGCGGAATGGTCAGAACGTCCTGGGTGATGGGTGCCTCGGCAGCCATGGTCTCTCCAACGGGTAAGGGGTCAGACCGGGCTCATATAGGAATTCGGCCCGAACTCAAAAGGAATCCGGGACCGAAAAGCCTGATTCAGCCTTGAATCAGCCGCCGCAGCGGCTTGCCGCCTCGTCCACGGCCGGCCCGAACCCGGCGAGCGAGAAGAAATGGACGACCACCGTCCCGCGGGACGAGCTCGACGACAGCCGGAGCTCGTCGGCGCCGCGCATGGCCGAGACGAGCGCCGCGTCGGCGTCCGGATCGGCGGGCCAGGCCCAGATGTCATCGGTGAAGAGCTGCGACTGGCTGTTGCCGACGGTCGCCTCGACCGTGCCGTCTTCCTCGAACGGGAACCCGCCGAGGTAAGCGACCTGCCCCTCCGCGCCTTCGCCGGGGCGATAGACGACGGTGAGGTAGGGCTCGTCCGTGTTGGCCGTGACCTCCGTCCCGTCACGGAAGTACTGCGCGCGGGTGGGGGAGGAGATCGCCATGCACTCGCTCTCGTCGTCGGCGACGTAGACGAACCAGTCGGTGTCCGCGGCCTCCTGAGCGAAGGCCGGGGTCGAAAGGGTCATTGCGGCAAGCGCGGCCGCATGCAGGGCGATCTTCATGGTCGTTGTGTCCTCTGACGTGTTCAGCTGCAGCGGCGCTGCGCCTCGTCCACGGCGGCGGTGAAGCCGAGCAGCGAGAACTGGTCGACCGTCTGGTTGCCGCGACCGGAGCGCGCGCGAAGCGTCGCCTCGGCACCGCGCTTCATGGCCGCGATGATGCGCGCATCGTCATCCGGCGTCGCCGGCCATGCCCATTCGCCTTCGGTGAACAGCTCGAACGCCGTATCGCCGATGCTGAGGGTGACTGTCGACCCGCCCGCGAAGGGGTAACCGCCGGTGAAGGTCACCTGGCCGTTCACGCCAGCACCGGGCCGGTAGAATACGAACAAAAGAATATCGCCACGGCGACCGTCGGTCGCGTTGCCGTTGCTGTCGAGGAGAGCGGTCTCTTTCGGGGCCGAGACGCCCCAGCACTCTCTCGGGTCGTCCTCAACGAACACACTCCAGTCGGTGTCCGCTGCAACCCGGTTCGACGATTCCTGAGCCCATGCCGACGACGCGGCCAATGCGGCCACGGTCAGGCACGCGCCACGCAGAAATCCTGAAATCATTCCTGCAGCCTCCTAGCTGTCCTTGCCTCTGGGTTTCCCGCCGCTCCGAAGGCGCGTTCTTGCGGCACCTTTTCGGCTGGCAGGCATCGGTTCAAGCCGATAGCCATGAACCTAGCAATAAATCGCCAAGGTGGAAAAGCCCCGAACGCTCACGCTGTCGTGGGCCATTTCCACCTGAAAACAGGAAAATGCGACATGGTCGGCGACGAAACGCTTGTCGAACTCACACGTGGCGGGCGCCTCGAGAGCGCGCATCGCGGGCATGCGGTGGTCGTGGATGCCTCGGGACAGATCATCGAATCCTGGGGCGATCCGGAGTTGCTGATGTATCCCCGGTCCTCCTGCAAGATGATCCAGGCCCTGCCCCTCGCCGAAAGCGGCGTTTCCCTGACCACCGAGCAATTCGCCCTGTCCTGCGCGAGTCACCGGGGCGCCGCGATCCACACCGAGCGGGTGAATCGCTGGCTCGACGAGCTCGGCATGAGCGACGACGATTTCCGCTGCGGGCCGCAAATGCCGAACGACCGGGATGCGCGTTACGCGATCATCCGCTCAGGCGAGCAGCCGTGCCAGGTTCACAACAACTGCTCCGGGAAGCACGCCGGGTTCCTGACCATGACGAAGCACATCGGTGCAGGCCCGGAATACGTGGAGCCCGATCATCCGCTGCAGCGCGCGATCCGCACCGCGTTCGAGGAGGTGACGAAAGAGGTGACGCCGGGCTACGGGATCGACGGCTGCTCTGCCCCGAACTTCGCCTGCACCCTCACCGGGCTGGCCCGCGCCATGGCGACTTTTGCCGCCGCCGGCACGGGAAGCAGCGCGCGCGACAAGGCCATGGTCACGCTGCGAGAGGCGATGATGACGCACCCCGAGCTGATCTCGGGCGAAGACGGGGCCTGCACCGCCCTGATGCGCGCCGCCGCTGGCAAGGCCGCGATCAAGGACGGCGCGGAAGGGGTCTACACCGCGATCTTGCCGGAAAAGGGTATCGGCATCGCGCTGAAGATCACCGACGGTGCCGGGCGCGCCGCGGAGTGCGCGATTGCCGCGATCCTCGCGCGGCATGGGGTCATCCCGGACACCCACCCGCTGATCTCGCAAACCCTGACGAACCGCCGGGATATCGACGTCGGAACACTGCGGGCGGTCATCTGACCTGATGCTCCCCGTCTTTCTGGAGACGCTGCCGTTCTTCGCGGTCATCGCGCTCGGCTACCTGTCGGGACGGAGCGGCTTCTTCTCGCCCGAGGCGACGGCCTACCTCACCAAGTTCGTCTTCTACTTCGCGCTGTCGGCGATGCTGCTGCGCTTTTCGGTGAACCTGAAACTGGGCGAAGTCTTTTCGTGGGACTTCGTGATCGCCTACCTGGTCGGGAGCGTCTTCGTCTACGTGGTTGCCACGGTGGTCGCGATGCTGCGCAACCGCGGGATCGAGGAGGCGGCCGTGGAGTCGCAATGTGCCGTGATCGGCAACGTCGGCTTCCTGGGCATCCCCATGCTGGCGATGCTGATGGGCGAGGATGCCGTTGGCTACATCATGCTCGTGCTCGCGGTCGACCTCATCATTTTCGGGTCGCTGATCGTCATCCTCATCACCGGGGCTAGGGACGGGCGGATGTCTCCGGCGATCCTCGGGACGGTCGGACTCGGGCTGCTGAAGAACCCGATGATCGTGTCGATCGCGATCGGGCTATCGGTCTCCGGGTTCGGCCTTCCGGTGCCGGCGCCGGTAAACTCCTTCCTTGTGCTGCTCGGCTCCGCTGCGACGCCGGGGGCACTGTTCGCCATCGGCGCCTCGCTCGCCACCAAGTCGGCGGAGCGGCTGGCCGTCGCCGGCTGGCTGAGCTTCGCCAAGCTCGTCCTGCATCCCGCCGCCGTCACCGTCTGCGCGCTGTTCCTGTTCGACGTGCCGCCTTACGGTGCCGCGGTGATGATCGCCGCGGCGAGCCTGCCGGTCGCCGGCAACGTCTACATCCTCGCCCAGCATTACGGGGTCGCACCGCAGCGGGTCTCGGCCTCCATCCTGATCTCGACGGCGGTCAGCGTGGTCACGGTCTCTGCCGTGATCGCGTGGGTGATGCAGATGACCTGACCGGGCCGCATTGCCCCCACTCCCACCGTTCGGCATGGTGCCGGCGACCTGAACCGGAGGACCGACATGGAAACCAAGTCCGAGAACCGCTGTTTCGGCGGCCTGCAGGGGGTCTATTCGCACCCCTCCAAGTCCACCGGGACCGAAATGACCTTCGGCCTGTTCCTGCCGGAGGAGGCGAACGACGGCCCGGTGCCGGTGCTGTGGTTCCTGTCGGGGCTGACTTGCACGCACGAGAACGCGATGACCAAGGCGGGCGCGCAGGCGTTTGCCTCGGAATACGGGATTGCGCTTTGCTTTCCAGACACCTCGCCGCGCGGTGACGACGTGGCGGATGACGAGGCCTACGACCTGGGAAAGGGCGCGGGCTTCTACGTGAACGCGACCGAAAAGCCTTGGGCCCCGCACTTCCGCATGTGGGACTACGTCGCCGAGGAACTGCCGGAACTGCTGGGCAAGTCCTTCCCGATCGACCTCGACCGGCAGGCGATCACCGGGCATTCGATGGGCGGCCATGGCGCGCTGACGCTGGCGATGGGCCTGCCGGGGCGGTTCCGCTCGGTCTCGGCCTTCGCGCCGATCTGCAGCCCGACGCAAAGTGACTGGGGCACCAAGCAGCTGGGCGCCTACCTCGGGCCGGACAAGTCGACCTGGGCTGCCCACGACGCGACCCTGCTGATGCAGGATCGTGGCCTCGACGCGCCGCTGTTGATCGACACCGGGACCGACGACCAGTTCGGCGACCTGCTGAAGACCGAGGCGCTGGCCTCCGCCATCGCGACGCGGCGCCAGCCGGCGACGTTGCGGATGCAGAAGGGCTACGATCACAGCTACTTCTTCGTCTCGACCTTCATTCCCGACCACCTCGACTTCCACGCCGAAGCGCTGTTCGCATGAGGCCGCAGCGGTGATCTACGTCGATGCCGACGCCTGCCCGGTGAAGACCGAGGTGGAGAAGGTCGCCACCCGCCACCGGGCGAAGGTCGCGGTCGTGTCGAACGGCGGCATCCGGCCCTCCGCCAATCCGCTGCTCGAGACGGTGATCGTGCCCGACGGCCCCGACGAGGCCGACAAGTGGATCGCCGAACGGGCCGGGCCGGGCGACGTGGTCATCACCGGCGACATTCCCCTCGCCGCGAAGGTGGTGGAAGCCGGCGCGCGCGTGCTGAAGCACAATGGCGAGGCGCTGACGGCAGCCAACATCGGCAACGTCCTCGCCACGCGCGATCTGATGGCCGACCTGCGCGCCGCCGATCCGTTCCGGCAGGGCGGCGGAAAGGGCTTCTCCAAGGCCGACCGGTCCCGATTCCTCGACGCGCTGGAGCGCGTGCTGCAATCCCTCAAGAGAGAAACGCCATGAGTGTGAACGCCGTCATCTTCGACATCGGCAACGTGCTGATCGAATGGAACCCGGAACGCTACTTCGACCGGGCCGTGGGCGAGGCCCGGCGCCGCGAGATGTTCGAGGCGCTCGACCTGCACGGGATGAACGACAAGGTCGACATGGGGCAGAACTTCACCGACACGGTGACGGCCTTCGCCGAGGAGAACCCGGCGTTCGCCGAAGAGATCATGCTCTGGCACGACAACTGGATCGAGATGGCTTCCCCGGCCATCGACCACTCCGTCCGGCTTCTGCGCGCGCTCCGGCGGCGCAAGGTGCCGGTGTTCGCACTGTCGAACTTCGGTGTGCAGACCTTCGAGATCGGGGAGCTGCACTACCCGTTCCTCGAGGAATTCGACAAACGCTTCATCTCGGGCCACATGGGCGTCATCAAGCCCGATCCCCGCATCTACGAGATGGTCGAAGAGGACGCCGGCTTCGCACCGGGCACGCTTCTGTTCACTGACGACCGCCCCGACAACATCGCCGCCGCGCGGGCGCGTGACTGGCAGGTTCACCTGTTCGACGGCCCCGCCGGCCTTGCCGCGCGGCTGGTCGAGGAGAGACTGCTGACCGAGGGGGAAGCCGCATGAGCCGGGTCATTTCGTTCGATGAGGGCGACCGCGCGCTCGACTGGCTCGCCCTGACGGACGCGCTGGCGGCGGGGCACAAGCTACCGCGCGCCGAGATCGAGGACGTGTTCCTGTACCGCGATCCGGACACGCTGCTGAACCGCTCCGCCTGGATCGAGGGGCTGGGGCTACTGGTCAAATGCGCGACGATCTTCCCAGGCAACCCGGCGAAGGGCACGCCGATGATCAATGGCGCGGTGAACCTGTTCTCGGACGGGGACGGCACGCTGCTGGCCGTGGTCGATTTCCACCTCGTGACGAAGTGGAAGACGGCGGGCGACTCACTGCTCGCCGCGCGCCGCCTCGCCCCGCCGAAGGTGGCGGACATCCTGATCGTCGGCGCCGGAACGGTTGGGCACAGCCTGCGCGCCGCCTATGGCGCGGCGTTCCCCGATGCGCGCTTCACGGTCTGGAACCGCACAAGCGACAAGGCGGAGGCCTTCGCGGCGGAGCATGATGACACGCACGCGGTCACCGACCTCGCCGACGCGGTGCACGCCGCCGACATCGTGACCTCGGCGACCATGTCCTCCGAGCCAATCATTAAGGGGGAGTGGCTGCGCCCGGGGCAGCACCTCGATCTTATCGGGGCCTACCGGCCCGACATGCGGGAAGCCGACGACGCGGCGCTTACGCGGGCGCGGATTTTCGTCGATAGCCGAGAAACGGTCGTCTCGCACATCGGAGAGTTGAAGGACCCGATCGCCCGCGGCGTGATCGCAGACGGCGATGTGGTCGCCGATTACTATGAGCTCGACAACTTCCGCCGCGACCCTGATGACATCACGTTGTTCAAGAACGGCGGGGGTGCGCACCTCGACCTGATGACGGCGCGGCACATCCTCGACTCGGTCGGTTAGGCGGGAACGGCAACCGGCGTCCGGTTCTCGCGGATCGGCAGGTGGACGATCGCCGAGAAGGCTCCGACCGCGACGCCGACCCACCAGACGGCGTTGTAAGAGCCGTAGAGGTCGTACATCCGGCCGCCGAGCCAGACGCCGAGGAACCCGCCGATCTGGTGCGACAGGAACACGATGCCGTAGAGCGTCCCCATGTAGCGGATGCCATAGAGGTGCGCGACGAGGCCGCTGGTCAGCGGAACAGTGGCGAGCCACAGCGAGCCCATCACGACGGAAAAGATCAGCACGCTCGTCGGCGTCATCGGCAGCAGGATGAAGGCCGAGGCGGCGATGGTCCGGGCGGTGTAGATGCCGGCCAGCAGGTACTTCTTGGTGAAGCGCTTGCCGGCCCATCCGGCCGTGAGCGTGCCGGCGATGTTGGCGAGGCCGATCACCGCGATCGCGACGGCGCCGAGCGCGCTGGTCGTCGTGACCCCGAGCGAGTGCAGCAGGCTCCCGGACGCGATGTTGCCGCAGGCCTCTGCCACGAAGGCGGGGAAGTGCGCGGTGATGAAGGCCAGCTGATAACCGCAGGAGAAGAAACCGACGAAGATGAAGGTATAGGACGGATCGCGGAGGGCGCGGCGCAGGATGGTGCCCATGCTCTCTTCCAGTTCCGCCTTGCTGACGGCGGGCGCGCGCATCATCGGCAGTACGAGCAGCGTGGCGAGGATGGACGCGGCGAAGACCATGAAGACGCCCTGCCATGACATCATGCCGAGCAGGTATTCCGCGACCGGCGGGCCGAAGACCTGCCCCGCCGAGCCGGCGGCGGTCACGATGGCCAGCGACATGGAGCGGTTCTCGGCGCTTGCCGCGCGGCCGACGACGGCCAGGATCACGCCGAAACCGGTGCCCGCAATGCCGAAGCCGACGAGCACCTCGTAGACCTGATGGGCGAGGGGGCTGGTCGCGCCGGCCGACAGGATGAGGCCGGCGGCATACATGAGCGCGCCCATGACGATCGCCTTGCGATCGCCGATCTTCTCGGCGATGGCGCCGAAGATCGGCTGACCGATCCCCCAGGCGAGGTTCTGGATCGCGATGGCGAGGCTGAACTCTGCGCGCGGCCAGCCGAATTCCTCGGCGATCGGGATCTGGAAAACACCAAAGGCGGCCCGGATCGAGAACCCGATCATGATGACGAGACAACCGGCGACGAGAACCGGGGTGATCAGGCGTGACTGGCTCATGGACAGGTTTTGCGCCCGGTCCGACGTGCGGTCAATCGCGTTGGCGTGATGTCAGGTATTTCCGGTGGTGATGGCGGGTGCGCATCGAGCGCGCACCCTACGCGCGGTGATAGGGAGAGCCGGCGAGGATCGTGGCGGCGCGATAGAGCTGTTCGGTCAGCATCACGCGGGCCAACATATGCGGCCAGACCATCTTGCCGAACGACAGGGCCGCGTCGGCGTCCGCCCTGAGGCCCGGGTCGATGCCGTCGGCCCCGCCGATCACGAAGGCCACCTCGGGCCGGCCCTCGTCCCGCCAGCCAGCCAGCCGCTCGGCGAAGGCGGGCGACGTCATCACCTTGCCGCGCTCGTCGAGGCAGCAGATCACGGCACCGTCGGTAATGGATTTGCGGAGCAGAGCCGCCTCGGCGGACATGCCGCCGCCCTTGCGGTCATCGACTTCCCGAAGGTCGCACGGACCGAGGCCGAGAGGCCGGCCCGTCCGGTCGAACCGTTTCAGGTAATCGTCGACAAGCTCGCGCTCGGGACCGGCGCGCAGCCGGCCCACGGCGCAGACGGAAACGCGCAAGAGTCTAGTTGCCGGTAACCGTGGACCGCCCGGCGGGCGCCCACATCTTCTCCAGTTGGTAGAACTCACGCACTTCGGGGCGGAAGACATGGACGATCACGTCGCCCGTGTCGATTAGCACCCAGTCGCCGCTCTCCTTGCCTTCGACCTTGCTGTGGACACCCTGGTCCTGCTTCAGCCGGTCTGTCAGCTTCTCGGCGATCGACGCGACCTGGCGGCTGGACCGGCCCGTGGCGATCACCATCCAGTCGCCCATTTCGGAGCGACCGCGAAGGTCGATCTTCACGACGTCTTCGGCCTTGTCGTCATCCAGAGAAGAAAGGATCGCCGCGAGGATCGAGTCGCTCGTCGGCTGTGAACGCGCAGTCTTCACGCCTGCGCTTTCAGGAGCGGCTGTCGCCGCCATTGCAGTGAAAGACAGATCATTGTCCTCCGTTGGCATTGCGCCTGGACAGCCCCGGCGCCGGGCACGCCATCAATGTAGCAGCCGGAAGGTCTCATTTCAATCTGGGGGCGAAAGACGGTCCGAACGCGGTGCCCCGCCCGCTCAGTCGGCGTCGTCCTCGATCGGCTCGAACGTGCCGACAGACATGCCCGACATCCACCAGCGGTTCTCCTCGAGCCGGAACAGAAGGTCGAAACTGACGTGTTCAGGCTGAAGCGGGAAGTAGCCGGTGAGCTGAAGCTCCCGGTTCTCGTTGCCGAGCTCCGCCTTCAGGATCACCGGGTCGATGGCAAGCGTCTGAAGGAGGTCGATCCCCGTCTGCCGCAGTGGCGCGAGCGCGGCCGCGACCTCGGTCGGGTCGTTGTCGGCCCCGAAGGACGGCGCGGCGTAGTCCCGCAGCACCGTGTAGTTGCCGGTGACGTTGCCGTGATTGATCGCCGTCATCAGGTCGCGAACGAGCGCTTCGGCGAAGCTGCGCTCGATGGTGAGGTCGTCCTGTTGGGCCAGCGCGGGCGTTGCGCCGAGGCCCAACAGCACGAAGGCCGCCGCGCATGCGCGCAGCGGCCTCCGCGTTATGATTCCGGTGATGCTCACCAGTTGTAGGACACGCCGAGCCGGCCACCGACGTCACCCGAGTCGGACCCGAAAGTCATGCCGGCGTCGAACTGGGTATTGGCGTCCATGCGGTAGGCTCCCGAAATCGCGAATGCGGTCGAGCCGCCGTACATCCCGAGACCGGACGACACGGCGAACTGGCTGTCCACCGGAACATAGGGCGCATCGAGGGCCATGGCCATGGCGATGCCTTCCCGGTTGCGATCGATGTCGTCGGCGAGGTCGTCCATGCCGCGCGACAGGCTCGCGATGTCGGACGGACCGTAGCTCGACGTGGCGAGGTTGCCCGCGCGGTCGGAAGTCACGAAGTTGGTCGACCCGCTCTGTGCTGCACGGCTGGCGGACGAAGCGATGCCCGGTGCCGTGTAGGTGTTGCGCGAGTTACCCAGCGTGAACTGGTTCGCCCGCGTCGCGGTGGCGCCGTTACCGATCGCGGCGGAGTTGGTCGCCGTCGCGCTGGCGAGGTTACCGAAGGACAGCGATTCGCGGCCCGATGCCGTCGCGCCTTCACCGACTGCGGTGGAGCGGACGCCCGACGCGGTGGCGAGGTGACCGAAGGCCTGCGCACGCTCGGCCGTCGCGGCGGACTGCCAGCCGATGGCGGTCGCACCCGGACCCATCGCCATGCTCTCACCACCCACGGACGTGGTGGACGGACCAGTGGCGGCGGCCGCGTCACCGATGGCGAGCGCGTCGATACCGTTGGCCGCGGCGAGGTTGCCGATGGCCGTGGAGTTGTCGGAGGACGCGGTCGCGGCCTCACCCACGGCAAGCGAACGCACACCGGATGCGGTGGCGAGGTGACCGAACGCCTGCGCGCGTTCCGCCGTGGCAGCGGACTGCCAGCCGATGGCGGTCGAGCCGGGGCCGTTCGTCACGGATTCGCCGCCGATGGAAGTGGTCGAGGGACCGGTTGCCGAAGCACCCGCACCCAGCGCGATGGCATCGATGCCGTCGGCACTTGCGCCGGCACCTGCGTCGGCCACGCCGTCACCGTCGGAATCGTTATTGCCGCCGATCGCGATCGCACCCAGCTGCGAGGCGGAGGAATCCTCACCGATGGCGATGGATTCAGCGCCCGAAGCGGAGGACTGGTGGCCCAGCGCGTTCGAGAAGGCGCCGGTCGCCATGGACTGCCAGCCGAGCGCGGTGTTGCCGGGTTGGTTCGCGACGCTTTCGCCACCGATGGCCGTCGTCGAGTTGCCGGTCGCGGTCGCGCCGTTGCCGTCCTCGTCGCCACCGATCGCCACGGCATCCACGCCATTGGCGGAAGAGTTGTTACCGACCGCAACGGAGCTGTCGCCCGGCGCTTCCGAGTTCGGACCAAGCGCAACGGCGTTCGAGCCGGTCGCGCTGCCGCCACCGTCGCCATACGCCTGCGCAAACGCCCCGCCCGCGGTCACGCCGAGGGCAAGCACGGCTGCGCCTGAACGGAGGGCGATCAGGTTTTTCCTGGTAATCATATGAGGGGAACTCCCGTTGGATTTATTGCAGTCAGTGCCGCAGACACGACCCCCACGGAAGAAAGTTGCACCCGGGTAATGTTTTCTTGCCTGCTGGACCGGCGGCGCGAGAGCGGCTAGCATCTTTAGATCAGACAGGAGGCGGCCACATGCAGTTTCGCATGGACCCACATCGCACTCGCGGACCTGTCCCTGCCCTGCGGATCCGTTCGCAGGGCTGACGGGACAGACAAGCGCTCTTCCCGGTCAGCCCGGGTCGTCCCGCACGGGACGGCTACCCCGTACCTGACTGACTGCATGAGACCGCGATGTCCCTACTGACCCTGAAATCCCTGTCCCTGACCCTTGGCGCACCGCTGTTCGCCAACCTCGACCTGACGCTGAACGCCTCTGACCGGCTCGGCCTCGTCGCCGCCAACGGGCGCGGCAAATCCTCGCTGCTTCGGTTGATCGCGGAGGGTGGCGAGCCGACCTCTGGCGAGATCACCACTGCCCGCGGCCTGAAGACCGCTCTGCTGGAACAGGATGTGCCCGAAGGCCTGCTCGCCGGCACCGTCCGAGAGGCAGCCTGCGCCCGGCTCGACCCCGAGACGCTGGATTACGAGAGCTGGCGCGCGGAGATCGCGCTCGACGACATGGGCGTCCCGGAGGAGATGCGCGACAGGCCGCTCGGGTCGTTGTCGGGGGGCTGGCAGCGGCTCGTGATGCTCGCCGGGGCCGCCGTGGTCGAGCCGGACCTGCTCCTCCTCGACGAGCCGACCAACCACCTCGACCTCGCGCGGATCGGCCAGCTCGAGGCGTGGATGGCGACGCGTCCGAAGGGGATGGCCGTCATCGTCACCAGTCACGACCGCGCATTCCTGGACGCCGTGACGACCCGAACGCTGTTCCTGCGCCCCGAGGCGAGCCGCGACTTCGCGCTGCCATACACGCCCGCCCGCGCCGCTTTGGAAGAAGCCGACGCCGCGGACGAACGCCAGCATGCGGGCGAGATGAAGCGCGCCAAGCAGCTGCGAAAGCAGGCCGCCAAGCTGAAGAACGTCGGGATCAATTCCGGCTCGGATCTTCTGACGGTGAAGAGCAAGCAGCTCCGCGAGCGGGCGGAGAAGATGGAGGATGCCGCCCGGCCGGCCCATCGCGAAGCCTCTGCCGGTGCGATCCGGCTCGACAGCAGCGGCACCCATGCACGGGCCCTCGTGTCTTTCGAGGCGGGTGAGATCACGACTCCCGACGGGCGCGTGCTCTACAAGATGCCGAAGGCGTGGATCGAGCCGGGCGACCGGGTGGTCCTGCTGGGTCCCAACGGCGCGGGGAAGTCCCGCCTGATCGAGGCGGTGCGCGCCGCCGTACGGGGCGAGGGGCCGGGCATCCGGACTGCCGCCACCCTGCTGCCGGGGGAGATGGGGCAGTCGCTGGACCAACTCGCGGCGTTCCGCACCCCGATGGATGCCGTGACGCGAACGTCGAGCGCAGGAGACGCGCGAGCGCGCGCCGCGCTGGCCGGGGCGGGCATCGCCATCGACCTGCAAACCGCGCCGATGAGCTCGCTCTCCGGCGGGCAGCGGTCGCGGCTGGCGCTGCTGCTTCTCCGGCTTACAGGACCGAACTTCTACCTGCTGGACGAACCGACCAACCACCTCGACATCGAGGGGCAGGATGCGTTGCAGGACGAGTTGCTTGCGCAGGACGCGGGCTGCCTGCTCGTCAGCCACGACCGCGCCTTCGTGCGGGCCGTGGCGACGCGGACGTGGTCCATCGAAGCCGGGAAGCTGGTCGAGCGTGACGATCCCGGACCGGTGCTCGAGGCACTGGCCCGGGGGTAGGCTCAGCTACCGGGGATCAGGCTACCAAGGGCGCGATTTTCAAAAGTCGCGCCCCGCTCCGCCCCGAAGTCGTAGCGGGCGCCGAGCGCGAGGAACGCCTCTTCGCCGCTGTAGCCGCCGATCGAGCCACCGCCCTGTCCGTACTGGCCGGAGAAGGTGATCGCGCCAAAGTCGTACTCGGCGCCGATCGCCGTCCGGTCGAGCTCCAGCCCTCCACCGAAATCGCCATAGGCAGTTTCCAAGGTAAGGCGAATACTCGGGCGGACGCTGAACGCGGCCATCACGCCGGCGATGTCGCCATCGGTATCTTCGTATTCGCCGGTGGCATAGAAGGCCTCGACCTCGCCCCGACCGAATTCCAGGCCGCCCTCGATCCCGTAGAAATCGACGCCGTCGCCCTCGACCTCTTCGCGGCCAGTGTAGACCCCGAACGAGGCGACATCGTTGATGTGATAGATGCCGTGCAGGATAACACTGCTGCCGTCGAGATCGGAAAACCCGTAGTTGTGGAAGGCGAGATCGCCCTGCACCGCGAAGCTGCGGCCGAAGCCGACTTCGACCGCGCCGGACAGGGTGCGCCGATCGAACCGCCGCCCGTCGTAGTCGTCATATTCGGGATCGCCCGGGGAAAACCCGTCCGCCTCTGCGTCATAGGGCGTGTCGAAGCGCGAATAGGTAAGTTCTACCGAGCCCCCGTTCAGTTGCTGCGCGACTGCCGGGTTGGACGACAGGAGTACGGTGGCCAGTACGGCCCCGATCCAGGGTTGTTTCATGACTGCTCCGCCTTTTGGGTCGATGCACCGGTTGATCCGGCACTTGTGGATTATTTTAAGCGACCCACGGCAGCTCAGTCCAATGCTTTCGTGGAAAGCTCCGACCCCTCAAGCACCCGCACTTCGCGCTGCGGGAACGGAATGGAGATACCGTTCTCCTGAAAAGCATCCCACAGGGCGAGGTAGACATTGCCGCGGATGTTGGTCAGCCCGCCGCGCGGATCGTCGATCCAGAACCGCAGGATGTAGTCGACCGAGGAATCTCCGAAGCCGACGATGTGGCAGACCGGAGCGCGGCTGACGAGGACGCGCTCGACCCCCTGCGCCGCTTCGACCGCGATGCGCCGGACAAGGTGAGGATCGTCGCCGTAGGCGGTGCCGAAATAGATGTCGAGCCGGACGAAGTCGTTTGCGTGGGACCAGTTCACCACCTGCCCGGTGATGAGGTCCTCGTTCGGGATCAGGTACTCTTTACCATCTCGCGTCGTGATCGACACGTAGCGCGCACCGAGCGTGGTGATCCAGCCGAAGGTCTCTCCGAGTGATATGACGTCCCCCGGCTTGATCGACTTGTCGAGCAGCAGGATCACGCCCGAGACGAGGTTCGACACAACCTTTTGCAGACCGAAGCCGAGCCCGACACCGATCGCACCCGACAGCACCGCAAGCCCGGTGAGATCGACCCCGACCGTCTTGAGCCCGACGAAGAAGGCCGCGCCGTAAAGCACCGTCTGCAGTGCCTTGGTGGCGAGCACCTGCATGGAGGGGCTGATGTCCTCGTTCGACTGGATGCGAACCGAGCTCTGCGTCGCAAGGAAGCGGGCAATGATGAAGAGCACGCCGATGATGAGGCACGCCTGCAAGACGATCAGCAGCGAGATCCGGGTCGACCCGAGCTCGAACGCCACGCCGTCGAGCAGACTGGCGAATTCTTCCGTCAGTCCGAGGATGCGAAGCGTGATCCAGACCCATGCGCCGTAGCGGACAACCGTCCTCAGGACAGGGTTCTGGATCAGCCGCGTCGTCAGCGCCACGATCAGCCAGGCGAGTGCGAGGTTCGCCACGATGCCGAGGATGTAGGACCGCGAGGGCCAAGTGACCTCGCGCATGATCCAGACGACGATCCAGATCAGGGTCACGAAGAAGATCATCCGCAGTCGGCGCTGCACGACGACCATCACGCGCAACCGCCACTTCGGCCAGCCTTCCCGCGTGTGCATCCAGTGCCGGATACGCGGTGCGAGCGCGATGTTCAGAAGATGGGCCGCGAACAGAAGCGCGAGCACGATCAGGATCTGATACGCGTTCCAGGGGCGCAACAGCGATCCGAGGAAGACCAGCGTCTGCGACCATAGCCCCGCGATCATCTGTATGAATGTGTCGAACTGGTCGCTGATGGGACGGCCTCCCTGCCCTGCCACTGCGTTGAATCATACGTCGCCCGCGGGTCTCGGCAAGCGTGGCTTGCGAGGTCCCCGCACGGGCGTTACCGGGATGGCATGTCACCGCCACGCATTTCGCTGCTGCGCCAGCCCGACCTTCCCGAGGCGGCACGGCTCGTGGCCCTGACGCTTCGGGTCTCCAACCAACCGGACTATGGCGCCGCGAATGTCGAACGGGTTGCGAGCAACTTCCGGGTCGTGCCGCTGTCCCGGCGGTTGCGGCGCGTCTCCCACTTCGGAGCCTGGGAGCGGCGGCGCCTCGTGGGCATGGTGTCTCTGGCGCCTGACGGCGGCGTCGGTGCGTTCTTCGTGCATCCTGCCCGACAGGGGTGCGGGCTGGGCCATCGGCTCCTGTCGACGGTGATCAGGGAAGCGAAGGGCGCTGGCATCCCCGCCTTGACGCTGCGGTCCTCGCTGGCGGCGGAGCGGTTCTACCTCGCTCATGGCTTCGTGGCCGGAGACGATATCTGGCACGGCGACGAACGGACGATCGCGATGCGGCTCGACCTCGCCCCTGCGGCGCTCAAGCCGGCGCGCGCCCGGGCTCGACTCTCTTGAATGAGTCCGAAGACAGGCGTATGTGACCGAGCCATGAAACGCATCTTCGATATGGACGACCGTGCGCGCCTTCCCTGGCGCTTCTACGGTGCGACTCTCTCGATCCTCGCCCGGCTATGAGCCGTCGCGCACGTGTCTGTGCGCCGCGAACCGTTTCACTATTCATGCCAGCTACGGAGAGGACCGATGTCCCCCAAGACGCTCTATGACAAGATCTGGGATGCCCACCTGGCCCACGAGGCCGAAGACGGCACGTCCCTGCTCTATATCGACCGCCACCTCGTCCACGAGGTCACCAGCCCACAGGCCTTCGAAGGTCTGCGCATGGCCAACCGCACCGTTCGGGCCCCCGGCAAGACCATCGCGGTGCCGGACCACAACGTGCCGACAACCGCCGACCGGGTGAACGGGATCACCAACGAGGAATCCCGTATTCAGGTCGACGCGCTCGACAAAAACGCCAAGGACTTCGGGATCAACTACTATCCCGTGTCCGACATCCGGCAGGGCATCGTCCACATCGTCGGACCCGAGCAGGGCTGGACCCTGCCAGGCATGACCGTCGTCTGCGGCGACAGCCACACCGCGACCCACGGGGCCTTCGGTGCGCTCGCTCACGGGATCGGCACGTCGGAGGTCGAGCACGTGCTCGCCACGCAGACCCTGATCCAGAAGAAGTCCAAGAACATGAAGGTCGAGATCACCGGGCAGCTCGCGCCCGGCGTCACGGCCAAGGACATCACCCTGTCCGTCATCGGTCGCACCGGCACAGCCGGCGGCACCGGCTACGTCATCGAATATTGCGGCGAAGCGATCCGCTCCCTGTCGATGGAAGGCCGGATGACCGTCTGCAACATGGCGATCGAAGGCGGCGCGCGCGCCGGCCTGATCGCGCCGGACGAGACGACGTTCGAGTACGTGAAAGGCCGCCCCCACGCCCCGAAGGGCGCGCAGTGGGACGCGGCGATGGCCTGGTGGAAGACGCTGTTCTCCGACGAGGACGCGCACTGGGACAAGGTCGTCACGATCCGTGGCGAGGACATCGCGCCGGTCGTCACCTGGGGCACCTCGCCCGAGGACGTCCTGCCGATCACCGCGACCGTCCCCGCGCCCGAGGACTTCCAGGGCGGCAAGGTCGCAGGTGCCAAGCGCGCGCTTGAGTACATGGGCCTGAAGCCCGGCACGCCGCTTTCGGAGATCGAGATCGACACGGTCTTCATCGGGTCCTGCACCAACGGCCGGATCGAGGATCTGCGCGCCGCGGCCGCGATCCTCAAGGGCAAGAAGGTGAAGGACGGGCTCCGTGCGATGGTCGTGCCGGGCTCCGGCCTCGTCCGCGCCCAGGCCGAGGAAGAGGGCCTCGCCCAGATCTTCCAAGACGCCGGGTTCGAATGGCGTCTGGCGGGCTGCTCCATGTGCCTCGCGATGAACCCCGACCAGCTCGCACCGGGCGAGCGATGCGCCGCGACCTCGAACCGCAACTTCGAGGGGCGGCAGGGCCGTGGCGGCCGGACGCACCTCATGTCGCCGCAGATGGCGGCCGCAGCGGCGATCACCGGTCGCCTGACCGACGTGCGCGACATGATGAAGGAGCCGGAGCCTGCGTAGGATGGGTTCGAAACCCATCCTACCTTCCCAAGGACAGAGACCATGGAAAAATTCGAGACCTTGACCGGCATCGCCGCCCCGCTCCCCATCATCAATGTCGACACCGACATGATCATCCCCAAGCAATTCCTGAAGACGATCAAGCGCTCCGGCCTTGGCGTGAACCTCTTCGACGAGATGCGCTATGACGACGACGGCAAGGAAGTGCCCGATTTCGTGCTGAACCAGCCCGCCTACCGTGACGCGGAGATCCTCGTCGCCGGCGACAACTTCGGCTGCGGCTCGTCGCGCGAGCATGCGCCGTGGGCAATCAAGGATTTCGGCATCCGCTGCGTCATCGCGCCCAGCTTCGCCGACATCTTCTTCAACAACTGCTTCAAGAACGGCATCCTGCCGATCCCGCTCCCGCAGGAGCAGGTCGACATCCTGATGAAGGACGCCGAAAAGGGCGCCAACGCCCGGATGACCGTCGACCTCGAGAAGCAGGAGATCACGACCTCCGACGGCCAGATCATCAAGTTCGAAGTCGACAGCTTCCGGAAGCACTGCCTCCTGAACGGCCTCGACGATATCGGCCTGACGATGGAGAAGGCCGCGGCGATCGATTCTTTCGAAGCCGAGGCGGCGCAATCGCGTCCGTGGGTCTGAGAGAGCCCAAGTTTCCCGATTAGAGACAATTGTCACTATTTGGGGTCGGGTGTCCAAGGCGACATATTTGGAGGGAGGGGCCGCTATATATTGTAGTGGCCCCTTTCTTCATTGCCGCATTTCGGCCCCGAATTAACCCTGTCACTGAGCAGATCCGAAAAGGTTGCAGTTCCGCACCAGTAGCGCCCCAAAAGCGCCAGCTTTGAAATGCCATATATTCCAGACTCTTGATGGGCGAACTGGATGTGGGCAAAACTATGGCAAGATTGAGGCGACCGGCCATGATTGGCCGGCAACAAACTGGAACAAGCGCGCGGCAACGTATCGTGTGCGACCGGGTTGGGGTTTAGAGCAGTGATTCCACGGCTCACAGGTGCGCTTGTCCGCGCGGTGATGGTTGTGTTGCTGATTGCAACGCCCTCTGCGCTGCTGCCCGGCACCCACGCGGAGACGACCCAGATCGTCGCGCTGGTCTCGCTCCTCGCCGCCATCTTCACACTCATCGAATACAACTCGCACTATCCGAGCCTCGTCGAATTCCGGGAAGCGCCGCCGTTCAACCGGCTCCGCTTCTTCGCCCTGTTCGCCGGTGTCTTCCTGCTGTCCGTAATCGCACGCGGACAGGTCTATCCCACGACGATCACCGACTTCTTCACCGTCATCGGACGGCGGGTCGGCGACGTGATCGACTTCCCCTACTCCCCGGTCCGCCTCGTCGTGCTGATGATGCCGGACGAGGCGAGCCGGGCGCTCATCGACTCGGTCCGCACGGCGGCCGGGCTGAGCTACCTGATCTCCATCCTGTCGCTGTCGATCTTCGTCCTGATCCTGCGCCTGCACCACTGGCCGGCCCGTCATGGCGGCTTCAATGTCTGGGTCAACCTGCCGACCTTCGACCCGACCGCAGGCGGTGACGTCGTGGAGCGGCTCAACAGAGACGCGCAAGTTAACCTGATATTGGGATTCCTTCTGCCATTCATGATCCCGGCAATCGTGAAACTGGCGTCGGATCTGCTGAACCCCATCAGCCTCGAGAATCCGCACACGCTGATCTGGATGGTGACAGCATGGGCGTTCCTTCCCGCGTCCCTTTTCATGCGCGGCATCGCGCTGAGCCGGGTCGCACAGATGGTGTCGAACCAGCGCCGCCGCGCCTACGCGGCCGCGCAGGAAGAAGGCATGGCCACCGCCTGATCCTGCTGCTTCTGCTGTTGTGGCCGTTCTCGGCTTCTGCCGACAGCATCCGTCTTGCCGTGTTCGCCGCGCCACTGTCGCGCGATGGCCCCGGTCTTCTTCTTCGCGACATTCTCGATCAGGATCCGCAGGCCGCTGGAGCCGCCCGGATCGTGGCGGAGGCCTCGCCCGACATCCTGTTGCTGACCGACTTCGATTACGATTCAGGACTCGCCGCCCTCTCCGCGTTCGCAGAAGTCGCTGGCGGGTTTGAACATGGGTTCGCCCTGCTGCCGAATGCCGGGATGGCCACGGATCTGGACCTCGACGGCGACGGCCGGGTCGATGCGCGGGATGCCCAGGGGTACGGACGGTTTGCCGGGGATGGTGGTCTGGCAATCCTGTCCCGCTGGCCCATCGACCGCAGCCGGGTGCAGGATTTCTCGGCCCTGCTCTGGCGCGACCTCCCCGGCGCGACGCTTCCGCAGGTTGGTGAAGATCCGTTTCCGTCCGAAGCGGCGCAGACGATCCAGCGCCTGTCCTCCACCGGCCACTGGGTCGTCTCGATAGAGGTGCCGGGCGGGCTGCTTCATCTACTGGTTCACAGCGCGACTCCACCAGTCTTCGACGGACCCGAGGACCGGAATGGTCTCAGGAATCGCGACGAACTCCGACTCTGGACGCATTTCCTGGACGGTGCGCTTGGCCCTCCACCAGGAGATCGCTTCGTGATCATGGCGAACACCAACCTCGACCCCGAAAATGGCGATGGCCGGAGAGAGGCGATGCAATCCATGCTTTCGGATCCCCGGCTGCAAGACCCCCGGCCGCGCAGTGCGGGCGGCGCAGCACTGGCTGATCCGGACCATGCCGGCGACCCGGCGCTCGACACGGCGGACTGGGATGACGACGGCGCGGGCAACCTTCGCGTTGTTTACATCATGCCGTCCCGCGACATGACGGTCCTGAATTCCGAAGTGCGATGGTCTCCGCCCGGAACGCCCGAGGCCGCAGTAGAGGCCGTCGCCGGCCCCCACCGACTTGTTCTCATGGATGTGGAGGTCAGCCCTGACATGACAAACTGACCTCCCGTTGCGCGTCGGATGCGCGGCGCGATAAGTCCTGCGCCAACCGTCAACTCACGCGAAAGTCGCCTTCGCCTTCGAGCTCATGACAGCATCCGGCAGCAGGCTGCGCAGCATGGTGTCCTGCGGCGTCGGCTCGAAGTCGGGCAGCAGCTCGTTGAACAGCCTGTCGTCGAGGCGGTGATCCGTTTCGAACAGGTATCGCATCTCGTTCATCTCGCGAGCGAATTCCCAGAACGGTGAGGCGACCCGAAATATCCACCACGGGAACCCGACGATGCGGAGGCTTCGGCCGGTCAACCGCTGCAGCGCATCGCGGAATTGCCGGGTCGTGAAGGGATGTCCCGGAAAGGGCACATCGACGAAGGCGGGAAGCGTCGCGCGCTTGCGGGCCAGCTGCTCTGCCGCACGCGCCCAGTCGGGGAGGTAGCAGTAGGGCTGCATCACATCCGGACCGCCCGGGCTGGTGATGGTGCCCCGCTTGAACCCGCGCAGCAGGACCAGACCCGCAGCGTCGTCATCCCGATCGGGGTCGAGGAAATTGCCTGCCCGCAGGATGATCGTCTGCACGCCGGAAGCCCGGTAGCTCGCCTCCATCTCCACACGAATCTTGCCCTTCTTCGCGACCGGTCGATGTGGGGTATGCTCCGACCAGACACCCGGGCGGTTGCCGAAGTTGTAGACGTTGCCGGGAATGATAACCGTCGCGCCGGAGGCATGCGCCGCTGCTATGACCTCCGCCGTGATCTGCGGGACGAGGCGATCCCACGCGTGGTAGCTCGGCGGGTTCATGGCGTTGACGATGACATCCACGCCGGACGCGGCGGCGGTCATGTCGGTCCCGCGCGTGAAACGGCGAACGGTCCATCCCGCTGTTTCGAAGGCCCGGGCCGCGTGCGAGCCGACCTTGCCGGACGCACCGAGGATGAGGGCAGTTCCAATTGTCATATCGAACTCCATCGCTGATGACTTGCTCACATCTGGTCGATACATCGCCCTAAAGGAATTGCATGGAATCGGTGGTCAGCTATTCATTATTGAATGGCACTGCCCGGCGATCTCGATTGGACCTTGTTGCGCACCTTCCTTGCCGTGGGCGAGGCGGGCAGCCTGTCGGAAGCGGCACGTCGGCTAGGGTCCAGTCAGCCGACCGTCGGTCGCCAGATCAGGACGCTCGAGGATCAGGTCGGCTCGGAGTTGTTTCATCGGCAATCACGCGGGCTCGTCCTGACGGAAGCCGGCGCCGCGCTTATCGGTCCGGCGCGCAGGATGGGAGACGCCTCTCGCGAGATCGCCCTGAGTGCCGCCGGTCGGGAGGCCCGTCTCGCCGGGCCGGTTCGGATCACGGCCTCGCACGCGATCAGCTACTATCACCTCGGCCCGATCCTCGCGCGGTTCCGGGTTGCAGAGCCCGACATCTCGATCGATCTCGTGCCGTCGGACGCGCCCTCCAACCTGCTGTTTCGAGAGGCAGACATCGCCGTCCGGATGTTCCGGCCGACGCAGCTGGACCTCGTCACCCGGCACATCGGCGATGTGGAGCTGTCGGCCTTCGCCGCCAAGAGCTACGTCGCGCGGCGCGGCCTGCCCGAGTCCCAGCGCGACATGCTCGACCACGACTTCGTCGGGTTCGACCGTAATCCACAGATCATCGAAGGCTTCATCGCGGCCGGTCTCAAGGTCGATCGGGACTTTTTCGCCACGCGGGTCGACGACAACCTCGCCAACTGGGCGATGACGCGGGGCGGCTGCGGCATCGGCTTCCAGCAGGCGAAGGTCGGACGGGCCGACCCGGAGGTCGTCGAGGTCAAGCTCGACTTCCCGCTGCCGACCCTGCCGATCTGGCTCACCGCGCACGAGGCGATGCGCGGCACGCCCCGGATCCGGCGCACGTGGGACGCGCTGGCGGAGGGCCTCGCGGCCGTCGTTCGCTGACGCCCGGGACCCGCTCTGCCCTTGAACCTGCCCCGGGGTCGGGCTACCGCAACGCCGACGCGATCAGACACAGGACCGGACCCATGGCGAACCCTTCCCTGCTCATTCTCCCCGGCGACGGCATCGGCCCCGAAGTCATGACCGAGGTGCGCAAGGTCATCGACTGGTACGGCACGCAAGGCTTCCCCTTCGACGTGAGCGAGGACCTCGTCGGCGGGGCCGCCTATGACGCTCATGGCGCCCCGCTGTCGGACGAGACGATGGAGAAGGCCCAACAGGTCGATGCCGTGCTGCTCGGCGCCGTCGGAGGTCCCAAGTACGACACGCTCGACTTCTCGGTGAAGCCGGAGCGGGGCCTGCTGCGCCTCCGCAAGGAGATGGACCTGTTCGCGAACCTCCGTCCGGCACAATGTTTCGACGCGCTGGCCGACTTTTCCTCGCTGAAGAAGGACGTTGTTGCCGGGCTCGACATCATGATCGTGCGCGAGCTGACCTCCGGTGTCTATTTCGGCGAGCCGCGCGGCATCATCACCGAGAACAACGAGCGCGTGGGCATCAACACCCAGCGCTACACCGAGTCCGAGATCGACCGCGTCGCGCGGTCGGCGTTCGACCTGGCCATGAAGCGGGGCAAGAAGCTCTGTTCGATGGAAAAGGCCAACGTCATGGAGTCGGGCATCCTGTGGCGCGACGTCGTGACCGAAGTCGGCAAGGATTATCCCGAGGTCGAGCTGACGCACATGTATGCCGACGCCGGCGCCATGCAGCTGACCCGCTGGCCGAAGCAGTTCGACGTGATCGTCACCGACAACCTGTTCGGCGACCTCTTGTCCGACCTCGCCGCGATGCTGACCGGCTCTCTCGGGATGCTGCCCTCCGCTTCGCTCGGCCTGCCGATGGCCAACGGTCGCCCCAAGGCGATGTATGAGCCAGTGCACGGCTCCGCACCCGACATCGCGGGCCAGGGCAAGGCGAACCCGATCGCCTGCATCCTCTCCTTCGCGATGGCGCTGCGCTACAGCTTCGACCTCGGCACGCAGGCCGATCAGCTGGAAGCCGCCGTCGAGAAAGTGCTCGCCGACGGGCTGCGAACCGCCGATCTGCTGGGCGAAGAAGGGCGCGACCCGGTCAGCACCTCCGAGATGGGGGATGCAATCGTCGCCGCGCTCGAGGACAGTATTTGACGTTCCTGCCAAGCTGACCGATCAAAGGGGCGAAGCCGCCCCGTCGGCCGCCTGAAAGGTCTTACATGTCCCCCAATGTCCGCGGCGCCCTGCTTGCGCTGATCGCCTTCGGTATTTTTTCGACCAGCGACGTGATCGTGAAGACGCTCGGCGCGTACTACGCGCCGGTGCAGCTCGTGTTCTTCTCGACGTTGCTTGGCTTCCCGCTCGCCACGATGATGCTGATGCGCGACCCGACGCCGGGGACGCTGAAGCCGGCGAACCCCTGGTGGATCGCTGCGCGCGTCGTCGCGACGGTCTTTACCGGGCTCTGCGGGTTCTATGCCTTCTCGGCACTGCCGCTGGCGCAGACCTACGCGATCATCTTCGCCTCGCCCCTGCTTATCACGGTCCTGTCGATCCCGATTCTGGGCGAAAAGGTCCGCATGCGCCGCTGGGCGGCCGTCATCGTCGGCCTGATCGGTGTCGCGGTCGTTCTGCGCCCCGGCTCTGCCGAGCTCGGCCTCGGGCACCTCGCTGCGCTTGGCGCGGCCACCGGCAACGCGGTCGCCTCGATCATCGCCCGCAAGATCGGCACGCAGGAACGGACCGTCGTGATGGCGATCTATCCCTTGATGGGGAACTTCCTGTTCATGGGAGCCGGCCTCGCCTTCTTCTACGAGCCGATGGCGGGCGCGCACTTCGGTCTGGTGGCGCTGATGTCCACGATGGGCTTCATCGCGAGCGTTCTCGTGGTCATGGCCTACAGCACCGGAGAGGCCACTGTGGTTGCCCCGATGCAATATTCCCAGATCATCTGGGCCACCTTCTACGGCTACATCTTCTTCAGCGAGACCATCGACTTCTACACGGCCCTCGGCGCCGCGATCATCATCGCCAGCGGCCTCTACATCGTATTCCGCGAGAGCCGGGCGTCGGAAAATACCCCGGTCCTCAGATCGCGCAGCCGACCGTCGCTCGCGCTCTTCCGTGTCGGCGCATGGGTCCGGCTCGAGCGATCCCGCCAGCAGGCAAAATGATCCTTGCAAACCGGCCGTGGTGGGGCTAGTGCACCCGCCACGGTCGGAGTGTAGCTCAGCCTGGTAGAGCACTGTCTTCGGGAGGCAGGGGTCGGAGGTTCGAATCCTCTCACTCCGACCAATAAATCCAGGCATTCGGTAGTTTCTGAAACGAAAGTTCGAGGTTCTTGAACCTCGGATTAGCGTTCTCTTGGCATTCCGAAGCAGCCCCCCCGGCGCGTGTCACGAGGATGCACCCCGGCCGGGCCACATGCTGGCGAAGACGCCATCCTTCAGCACGACCGCATGAAACAGCGCTGCGCCGATGTGCATCAGGACCAAGGGGATCAGCGCGAAACGCGTGATGGCGTGGATCGACTTGGCCGTCTCCGCCAGCGCTTCGTTAGCGGGGACGAGGGGCGGGACGCCGAGACGGTCCAGAAACTCGATCGGGAAATCGCCCGCGACCACCCGGACATAGCCCGACAGCGCCATCACCAGCAGCGCGGCATAGAGGAGCCAGTGCGTCGCGACCGCGACACGCTGCTGCAGCGGCGGGACGCTGTCTGGCAGTGGCGGTGGCGGGTTGGCGAGGCGATAGGCCAGCCGGACCAGCACGAGGATCAGGATCAGGACGCCGACGTGCTTGTGGTAGATGAACAGTGCGTCCTGAAGGCCCCGGCCGATCCCGTCCTGCACCATGACAAGGCCAGCCGGGATCGTCGACACAACCAGAAGCGCGACGATCCAGTGCAGCGCCTTGGCGGGGCCACGGTAACTGCGCATCCGGTCAGACATCGGTGGACCCCTTTTTCGTTGATCTTGGGAAAGCCTGCGCCATCGGCTGGTGCCAAGTCAAAGACCACGGGCGTGTCATGGCGATTTTGCTTTGGCGGAGGGGCAGTCGGCACGTTTGCAGCACGACTTCCGAAACTTAAGCACCATTCGCCATTGCCGCGATGGGCCGGATCGAACAAGTCGGACCGCCTGCGGACATCCGCGCGAAGCCGGCCAGCGAGTTCGTGCGGGAACTTACGGCAGTCTAGGCTCTACGGTGCACTATTGGTCGCCCGGCAGGCCTGGGCGACCTACCCGGCTCGGGACTCAACGATTGCCGCGACGGACCAGGTCCAGGAACGCCGAGAACCCGGCCGACGGATTGCGACGTCCGGGATAATAGAGGCTGAACCCGGGCCGCTGCGGCGTCCAGTCCTCAAGGAGGCGGATCAGCCGGCCCTCGGCGAGGTCCGCGGCAACATCCTGTTCGATGAAATACCCGATCCCGGTCCCTGCCAGTACTGCGGATCGGGCGATAGCAGGCTCGTCGATGGTCAGGCGGCCCCTGGCGTCGATCAGGACGACGTCGCCGTTTTTCTCGAACTGCCATCGGTACAGGGCACCGTCAGGCAGGCGTACCCGGATGCACGCGTCCACGGGCAGGTCCGCCGGGCTCCTCGGGGTCGCGTTGTGTGTCAGCCATTCGGGAGAGGCCACAACCGCATGTCGCTGCGGCACGCCGATTGGCAGGGCGATCATGTCCCGGGGCACGAGGTCGGCGGATCGAAGGCCAAGATCGAAGCCCTCGGCCACGATATCCACCAGCCGCCCTTCGGTGACGACATCGACCTGCATTTCGGGATACCGGCCGAGGAATTCGACCACCAACGGCGCAAGCGCACGCCCTCCCTGAACGGAGGCATTGATGCGCAGCACACCCGCCGGTGTTTCGCGTTGAGAGCGCGCGGACTCCAGCGCGGCGCCGATCTCCGAAAGCGCGGGAGTGATCGCCTCGACAAACTCGCGGCCCGCGTCGGTCAGGGACACGCTACGAGTGGTTCGGTTGAACAGCCGAACGCCAAGGTCACTCTCGAGTCGTCCGACAGCGTGTGACAGCGCCGAAGTCGACATCTCGAGCTCCCGCGCGGCGACCCGGAACGAACCGTGCCGCGCGACGGCCAGAACCGCCTTGAGACTTCTGAGCCCGGTATTTGTCATTGTCCTGTTTTTGTCATCGTCAGATGCCATTTTATCCCGATTATCAGGACACATGTCGATTTCTATCTGTTGGGCAGTCAACAAGAGGATGACATGAATGAACCTGCCAGCCCCGATTCAAACCTACTTCGCGGCCCGACCTCCGGGCGATTCATCGAAACTTGCGGCGGCCTTCGCTCCTGACGCCGTCGTTCAGGACGAGGGGCAAACATTGCATAGCCCCGGACAGATCGCACCCTGGTGGGAAGCCGCGAAGCAGAAGTACGACCATACCGCCGAGCCGCTAGAGATGGCTGAGGACGCAGGCACCACGATCGTCCGCGCCAGGGTCACCGGCAATTTCCCGGGTAGTCCGGCCGTGCTCACGTTCCGCTTCACACTGGACGGGGAACGGATCTCAAGATTGGCGATCGGTTGACCCTGCAAGGTCGATGGGCGCGCTGAAGTGTGACGGCGAACCGCAGTTTACCGCGCGCCCATCGACCGCCAGGAAATTTTGAAACACCCCAAAGAAAACCTTTGCCTTGGCTCTGTCCTTCCCTCCCGCTCCTGTGCAAATGTCGCTCAACGGAAAGAGGGAGGAGACATGCCGCGCATCCTGCGTGAAACCGGGGCGTTCCCGGACTGGTGCCAGTTGAGCGCCTTCGAAATTCTGCACCCCGACAGTGCCGGCACACGGCTGCAGCCAAAGGCGGCGCGCGAGCGGATCGTCGCGGTGACGGGTGGAATAAACGTCCGCTTCGGGACGGAAGGGACGGTCCTGTCACCGGGCCAGTTTCTCGACCTCCCGCCCGACCTGGATGACATCGAGATCGCCGCGCTGACCGACGGCGCCTGCGCCGTCCGGCTTTCGGGGACGTGGAGCGGACCGTTGGGGGGCTGCGGCGTGTTTCGGGCGGCCGATACCGACTCGCCCTCCGACAAGGGCGACCCGGTCGACTACGAGAAGACCACGAACATCGACAGCCATTACCACGACTGCGACGAATACTGGATCGTGGTCGAGGGGCGCGGAACCGTCGTCGTCGACGGCGAAGCCGCCGAAATGGGGCCCGGCGATTGCCTTTGCATCGGCATGGGCCATCACCACGACATGTCGCGGGCGCCGGAGCCGGTCACCGCAGTCTATTTCGAGACCAGCCTCGAGCGGCAGCAGCGCATCGGGCATCTCTGGGAACATACGCACGGGGCCGCCGAGCCGGCCGAGGGGAGAGATTGATGACCAAGCGAGTCATTCACGTGGGCGTGGGCAGCTTTGGCCGCCGCTGGTGCAGCGAGTTCCTGACCCGCAACATCGCGGACGGCACGATCGAAGTCGTCGCCATCGCAGATGTCGACGCGGAGGCAGTCGCGCTTGGCCAGAAGACGCTCGGCCTGCCCGACAGCGCCTGCCACACCTCGATCGAGGAAGCCTTCGCCACGCACGAGGCGGACTTCTGCACCATCGTCGTGCCGCCGGAATTCCACGAGGCGGTGGTCGACGTCGCCATCGCGCACGGCGTCGACATCCTGTGTGAAAAGCCGATCGCCGCCACGATGGAAGCCTCGGTGCGCATCGCACGCAAGGTGCGCGAGGCGGGGCGCAAGATGGCCGTCACGATGAGCCACCGTTTCGATCAGGACAAGACGACGCTGCGGCAGGTCATCCGGTCCGGCAAGCTCGGCAAGGTCAGCCAGGTGAGCTGCCGCTACTTCTCGGACATGCGCGGGCACATGGAATGGGGCGCCCTGTTCCGGCACACGATGCAGGACCCGCTGTTGATCGAGGGCGCGGTACACCACCTCGATCTGGTCGCGGACTTCGCAGGCGCGAAGTGCAAGACGCTGTTCGCCACCACGTGGAAGCCCGACTGGGCCGAATATGCCGGGGACACCGACGGGATCGTCACGATGGTGTTCGAGAACGGCGTGCGCGGCGTCTACGAAGGCTCATCAAGCTCTGCCACCGGCCTGAACGACTGGACGATGGAATACGTCCGGGTCGAGTGCGAGAACGGCACGGCGATCCTGAACAACCGCGAGATCGAGGTCTTTACCCGACAGGACATCTTCCACCAGCGCTACCGCGAAGGCATGGGCCAGAAGCTGCCCCTGCTTCAGCAGCCGAAATGGCTGAACACCTGGCTGATCGAGAAGTTCTGCAACTGGCTCGACGGCGGGCCGGAGATGGAAACGATCGTCGAGAAGAACGTGCAGGCCAGCGCCCTGATCTTCGCCTCGATCGAGAGCGTTCGCACCAATAGCGCTATCGAAGTGCAGGACTACGTCGGAAGCTTCTCGTAAAGCCGTCTGCCTGACGCGTTCGGGCCGGTGTCACGACAGGCACCGGCCCGAACCCTGATCCAGGTCGCTCCGCTCAACCGACCCGGTCGGCGATGGCGCGGATCCCGGCCGCAAAGGTGTTGCGACCTACGCGTTCACGGATGTCGGCCTCGTCCTCGGGCGACACGTCGAAATCGGCCCACCATTCCACAAAGCTACGGTCGCCTTCGGTGATCGGCGTCACGCGCCACGTGGCGACGTAATTCTCGATCGGCATCGGGCTTTCGAGGATCGTGTAGGTGAAGGTCCGGTCCGTGTCCGAAAAGGCGATCAGCCGCTCCCGCAGGAAGCCGCCGTCGGACACGGTGAAAGCCCGGACGCAGCCGACCTGGTCGGACGGCCTGCCCTCTTCGATCTCGCTCTTCTCGATGATCGGATGCCAGTCGCCGTGCCCGTTGTAGTCGCGGGTGAAGGCCCAGACCTTTTCGGCCGGGGCATCGATGACGTCGCTCACATAGACGTGGGCCATGTTGGCTCCTCCTCAGTTCGCCGGGCGGCGTATGGCGCCGAAGGCGCGGATCTGGTCAGTGATGGCGATCTCGGTCGGCAGCCGCTCCATGCTGCTCGCCCCGTAGAAGCCGTCACATTCGGGAACGTTCGCCAGCACGTGCGCCGCGTCGTCCGGCATCGCGATCGGCCCGCCGTGGCACAGCACCATCACGTCGCTGCGCACGGACCGGGCCGCGCGGGCGATGTCGCCAACAAGGCTGCTGGCGTCGTCCAGCGTCATGGCGGTCTCGGCCCCGATGGCGCCGCCCGTGGTCAGGCCCATGTGGGCCACCACGATGTCCGCGCCGGCCTCCGTCATCGCGCGCGCCTGATCGACGTCGAAGACATAGGGCGTCGTCAGCATGTCCTTCGAATGGGCGAGCGCGATCATCTCGACCTCGAGATCGTAGCCCATGCCGGTCTCTTCGAGGTTCTGGCGGAAAACGCCATCGATCAGCCCGACCGTCGGGAAATTCTGGACACCGGCGAAGCCCTCGGCCTGCACGCGATCAAGGAACGTGTCAAAGTTGCAGAACGGGTCTGTCCCGTTGACTCCGGCCAGCACCGGCGTGTGACGCACCACCGGCAGCACTTCGCGCGCCATCTCCATGACGATGTCGTTGGCGTTGCCGTAGGCCAGCACACCGGCCAGCGATCCGCGTCCCGCCATGCGGAACCGTCCGGAGTTGTAGATGACGATAAGGTCAATCCCTCCGTCTTCCTCGCACTTCGCCGACAGACCGGTCCCGGCGCCGCCGCCGATCAGGGGCAGTCCACTGTCGATCTTGTCGCGGAAGCGTTTCAGCAGGGTCTGCCGGTCGTATCGGGTCATGTCGTCTTCTCTTCCATCATCTTGCGGAGCGCATCGGCCGCCGCATCGGCAAAGGCCGGGTCGTTGATATTGTGGGGCAGCCGCCGGACCCGGCGACTCCCGGTCGTCTCTACGGTCTGCTCGATCGCCGCGAAGAGCGCCTCGCGCGCCTCGGGATCATCGAAAGGCTGTCCGGCGGAGTCGAGCGCCGAGACGCCGCCCTCCGGCAGCAGGAACTCGACGGGTCCTTCGAAGCGATTCAGGCTCTCCCCGATTTCGCGCCCGAGCGCCGCGCTTTCATCGACCGTAGTGCGCATCAGGGTAATCTGTGGGTTGTGGTGGTAGAAGGTGCGATCCGCATAGCGCTCCGGCACAGTTTCCGGCGCGCCGAAGTTCACCATGTCGAGCGCCCCGACAGAGCCGACATATGGCAGGCCGAGCGACGCCAGCCGGTCGATCCGGTCGGGACCGGCGGGCATGATGCCACCGGCCAGCCGGTCGCAAAGCTCGGTCGTCGTCAGGTCGAGGATCCCGTCGAGCCGACCTTGCACGGCGAGGTCCTCCATCGAACGGCCGCCGGTCCCGGTGGCATGGAAGACGATGCAGTCGAAGTCGTCCGACAGCGCTTCGGTCGCGGCGGTCACGCAGGCGGTCGTTACGCCGAACATGGTGCAGCCGATGGCGGGGCGGTCCGCCTCCGCCGCGACGGGCTCGGCACGGACCATGCCGACGATCGCGGCGGCAGCGTTGGCAAGGATCGGGCGCGAGACCCGGTTGAGGCCGCCGATGTCCGTGACGGACGGCGCGAGGATCAAGTCGGACGTGTCGATGTAGGGCGCGGTATTTCCCGCCGCGACGGTCGAGACGATCAGCTTCGGAACCCCGAGCGGCAGGGACCGCAGCGCCGGTGCGATCAGGGCCGTTCCACCGGACCCGCCGAGGCCGATCGCACCCGCGACATGTTGCGTGCCGATCCAGTGCTTCAGCGCATCGGCCATAGCCGATACTGCGCTCCCCCGTTCGCCGGTGAAGACCGCGTCGGCGCCTTTCGGGTGGCAGGCGGCGATGTCGCTGGCGCCGATGTCCGCGCCTCCCCCCTTGGCCGAGGTGGAGACGTCGACAATGCGAACCGTCTCTCCCGCTGCGGCGATGCGGTCGCGGACGAAGGTGAGCTCCGCCGCTTTCGTGTCCATCGTGCCAATGACGAGAATGTCGCCTCGTTCGGTCATCGCAGCGCCCCTCCCCTGGCGTCGTTCAGATCGGCGCGGTCGACCCGAGGGCGCGACCGCCTGTTCCGGCGTAACCTGTTGAGATGATAGTGCGCGTGGTCCCGGATGACCATCGCGATGCCGCCCGGATCGGCGTGGAACCACCGCCGGACCGCGCTGCCGGGCGGAGGCTGATCCTCCGCCCGACGGGATCACTCAGACCAGCAGGTCCTGGATGCGGATCGGGAAGCGGCGAATGCGCTTGCCGGTCGCATGATAAATCGCGTTCGCGATCGCCCCGACGGTGCCGGTGATGCCGATCTCGCCCACACCCTTGATGCCGAGCACGTTGACGTAGGGATCGTCCTCGTGAACGTGGATCACCTCCAGCCCGTGCACGTCGGCGTTCACCGGAACCTGGTAGCCGGCGAGGTCGCTGTTCATGATCCGCCCGGTCCGCGTGTCGTACTTCGCTTCCTCGTGGAGCGCGAAGGACGTGCCCCAGATCATGCCACCCATCAGCTGGCTCTCGGCCAACCTCGGGTTGATGATCCGGCCCGCGGCAAAGGCTCCGACCAGCCGCGTCACGCGAAGCTGGCAGAGGTCCGGGTCCACCTTTACCTCGGCGAAGACGGCGCCGTGGCTGCTCATCGCGTGGCGCTGCGCGTCCTCCGGGTTGCGGGCGGCGTTGCCGTTGCCGACGATCTCCGCCCCGCCGGAGCGGGCGAAGATCTCGGCGAATGTCTCGCCCCGCGACTCATCGTTGTCGAGGAAGATGCGCCCGTCCCGCGCGACGAAGCTGGCGTTTCCAGCACCATGCAACGGCGAATCCGGATCAGCGGCGGCGAGCTCTCCAAGCTGGCGGATCACGTCGCTACCCGCGGCGTGGAGGGCGCCGCCCGCCGTCGCCGTATGACCGGACCCGCCGGCGACACCCCCGTCAGGCAGTGCCGAGTCGCCGGCCCGGAACTCGACCTTGTCGAGCGGCAGGCCAAGACTGTCCGCCGCGATCTGGGCAAGCGCGGTCCAGGCGCCCTGCCCCATGTCGGCGGCGGAGGTTTCCACCAAAGCAGTGCCGTCGGACCGCAGCGTCGCGCGCGCCTCGGCCTGGAACATCGGACAGCCGAACAGCGCGGTCCCCACGCCCCAGCCGACAAGAAGCCCGTTCTCGTCCATCATTTGCCGCGGCTCTCTCGGTCGGGAAGCCCAACCGAACCGCTCCGCCCCCTGCTCGTAACACTCCCGCAGCTTCTTGGAGGAGAACGGCTTGCCCGTCCCCGGCTCCGTCTCGGAGTAGTTGGCGAGCCGGAAGTCGAGCGGGTCCATCCCCGCTGCCTCTGCCATCTCGTCCATTGCGCACTCGAGCGCGGCCGACCCCGACGCTTCGCCCGGCGCGCGCATCGGACCCGGCGTGCCGATGTCGAGCCGGACCCCGCTGTGGGTCGAGCTGAGCGCGGGCGCGGCATACAGCCCCTGTGTCGCGTTCGGAGCAGCCTCCAGGAAGTCGTCGAAGCTCGACGTCGCGGCGATCCCCTGGTGGTCGATGACGGTCAGTGCGCCGCCCGACGCTGTCCCCAGCCGGAGCCTTTGACGCGTGGTGCCCCGATGCCCGACCGGGCCGAACATCTGCTGCCGGGTCAGCGACAGCTTCACCGGACGCCCCGTCGCGCGCGCGGCGAGGATGCCGAGCACGATCGGACCGACAGCGAACGCCTTCGACCCGAAGCCCCCACCAAGGTACGGGCTGCGGATGGTGACGTTCTCCGCCGGGATCCCGAAGAAGTAGGCATAGGCCGCGCAGGACATCGTCAGCGCCTGCGTCGGTGTATCGAGCTCCAGCCGGTCACCCGTCCATTTCGCGACGACTGAATGAGTTTCCATCGCATTGTGAAACTGGCCCGGCGTCTCGTAGGTCACGTCGATGGCGAGGTCGGCGGCGGCATGGCCCGCTTCGATGTCACCGTAGATCGTGGGGCCGGGCTGGCCGAACGCTTGCCCCGTGATCTCGAACGTCTCGTTGTCGTCGATCTTCGTGCGGGGCGGCTGCAGGTCGTAGCGCGGGTCGAGCAGCCGAGCGCCCTCGGTCGCGGCCTCGATCGTCTCCGCGATGACGAGGGCGATCGGCTGACCGGCGTAGCGCACGATGTCGTTCTGCAGCACTTCGATCCGGTTCGAGAACATGGTCGGCTTCTCGTCGGGATCGCCCTGAAGCTCCGGCCGGTTCTCGTGGGTGAAGACACGGACCACGCCGGGATGGGCTTCGGCTGCGGCGGTATCCAGCGTAGCGACCCGGCCCCGCGCGATGGTCGCGGCAGCGTAGACGGCATAGAGCATGTTGTCGGGGTGATTGTCCGCAGCGTAGGTCGCGGTCCCGGTCACCTTGGCCACGCCGTCACGGCGGGTCGCGGGCTGGCCGGAATTCGATCCGAACCGGATCTGGGGGGAGAGGGTGTCAGGCATTCTGCGTCACTCCGGCTGAAGGTCCGAACGGCGAGGCGGGCAAGGCGGGCATCCGTACCGGTGTCCCGGCCGCCGCCATGTTTAGCGCACGCGCCGCCGTGCGGCGGGCAAGCTCGATCTTCCAGGCGTTGTCGTTGGAGGCCGCCGCCCCCGCCAGCGCGGCTGCGGCGGCGCGGTCGAACAGGTCGGCGTCCGGCACCTGGCCGATCAGCAACTCCTCCGCTTCGGCGACGCGCCACGGCTTCGCCGCGACCGCACCCAGCGCCAGCCGGGCCCTGCCGATCCGGTCGCCGTCCATCCTCAGCGCGGCAGCGGCAGAGGCGATTGCGAAGGCATAGGACGTCCGTTCGCGCACCTTCAGATACCGCCCGTTGGCCGCGAAGTCGGACACGTCCGCCGGCAGTCGAACGGCAAGAATGAGCTCGCCGGGCGACAGCGCCGTCGTGACCGAAGGATCGTCACCGGGCAGCAGGTGGAAGTCGACAAGCGGGATGTCGCGTGCCCCATCGGGGCCGAGCACTTCGACGATCGCGCCGAGCGCCGCCAGCGGCACGGCGAAGTCGGACGGCATCGTCGCGATGCATCCGGCGCTGAAGCCGAGGATGGCGAGGTTCTCTTCCGCCCCACCTTGTGCGGCACAACCGGAGCCGGGCGTGCGACGGTTGCAGTCGGACTCGGGAGTCTGGAAATAGGGGCAGCGGGTCTTCTGCATCAGGTTGCCACCCACGGTGGCGGCGTTCCGCAGTTGGCCGGAGGCGCCCGAAAGCAGCGCCTCCGCCACCATCGGCGCATGGGCGAGGATCAGCGGATCGTCGGCGACGTCGGAATTGCGGGCAAGCGCACCAATCCTGATCGCGCCGTCCGCCAGCCGCTCGACGGCGTCGAGGCCCGGAAGCCGGCTGATGTCGATGACCGTCGACGGTGCCATCGCACCGGTCTTCATCAGGTCGACGAGGTTCGTGCCCCCGCCGAGCCACGCAGCACCGTCTGTCCATGCGGACAGGGCCTCTTCCGTGGTCTTCGGTTGCAGGAAGTCGAAAATCTTCATGCCGCGTCTCCCTTCTCTTCCGCCTCGACCCGTCGGGTCGCGTCCTGCACGGCAAGCGTGATCCCGTGGTAGGCGGCGCAGCGGCAGATGTTTCCGCTCATCCCCTCGCGGATCCGCTCGGGATCGTCACCGGCGCGGCCCTCGGCGATCAGCCCGACAGCGCTCATGATCTGGCCGGGCGTGCAGTATCCGCACTGGAAGCCGTCGTTTTCGATGAAGGCGGCCTGAACCGGATGAAGCCGGTCGCCATCGGCGAGGCCCTCGATCGTGGTGACCTCCGCGCCGTCGAGCGTCGCGGCGAGCGTCAGGCAGGAATTGGTGCGGCGGCCGTCGATCAGGACCGTGCAGGCCCCGCACTGGCCGCGATCGCAGCCTTTCTTGGTCCCCGGCAGCGCGAGCCGCTCGCGTAGCAGGTCGAGAAGCGTGACCCTCGGATCTTCGAGCGTGACGTCTCGGGCCGTTCCATTGATGGTGAGGCTTACTGAGAGTGCCATTCGGTCTCCCCTGATGATGCATCTGGAAGGTGGGGCTCTCGCGCCTCGACGGAGAACCGACTAGGTAGGCTGCAAGCGCGGTGCGCTCAGGCGACAATATGCGGAGGCCGCCTCCGTTTTCAAGTGCGAGGTTCAGATTTGGGAGATACGCCCCGTCGAAAAGTCCGCTCCGACGCGCTTCGCAACCGTGAGCGTCTGCTCGAAGCGGCGCGGGACGTGCTCGGAAAGGGTGGTCCCGGTGCGAGTCTCGAGGAAGTCGCGCGGCGTGCCGATGTCGGCATCGGGACGCTCTACCGCCACTTCCCGGACCGCGAAGCGCTGTTCGATGCAGTCTACAGCCGCAGTTTCGAGGAGCTGGCCGACCTCACCGAGGGGCTGGAGGCGCGCGACGATCCCGTCGCCGCGCTGCGCGAGTGGCTGGCGGCGATCGTCTCGATGGTCGAGACGAAGCGCGGGATGCTCGGCGCCTTGTCGATCGTGATGACCGAAGAGAACAAACGCACGTACGACGATGCGTTCAAGCGGGTCTCAGAAGCGACCGAGCAGTTGATCCGACGGGGCATCGAGGCCGGGCGCATCCGGCACGACATCACCGCCGATGACGTCATCCAGACGATCTTCGCGCTTTGCTATTCCCGCCCTCCGGGACCGGAGTGGCGGGAACATGTGCTGCGACTTCTGAACATCTTCGTCGACGGGCTGGCCCGTTAGGCCAGCCGCCGTCCGTTCGCATCGAACAGCAGGACTTTCGAGGGATCGAAGGTCAGCCCGACACGATCGCCCATCGCCACCGGCGCCTCCGGCGGCAGCACCGTCATCAGGCGCTTGCCGCCTGGGGTGTGCAGCTCGGTGATGGTCTGGTCGCCCAGCCGTTCGACGAGGCTGACTTCGCCGGTCAGCATCTCCGTTCCCGGCTCGGCGAGCGCGAACGCCTGCGGTCGGATGCCCACCGTGATTTCCGTTCCCGGAGGCGGAAGCTGCGCTTCAATCGCGGGGCCGGCCTTCAGGTCCGGCGAGTCGAGCCCGTCGCGCCCCGACGACACCGTCGCATCGAAGAAGTTCATCTTCGGTGAGCCGATGAAGCCGGCAACGAACAGGTTCGCGGGATTGCCGTAGAGCTCCAGCGGCGAGCCGACCTGCTGAACCTCGCCGTCCTTCAGGACGACGATCTTGTCGGCCATCGTCATCGCTTCGACCTGATCGTGCGTGACGTAGATCATCGTCGCGCCAAGCTCGGCGTGCAGCTTCGACAGCTCCATCCGCATGTCGACGCGCAGCGCCGCGTCGAGGTTGGACAGCGGCTCGTCAAACAGGAAGACGCGCGGCTGACGGATGATGGCGCGGCCGATGGCGACCCGCTGGCGCTGACCGCCGGAGAGTTCGCTCGGCTTGCGGTCGAGCAGGTGCTCCATCTGGAGGACCTTCGCCACACGCTCCACCCGCTCGCGGATTTCGGCCTTTGGTGTGCGGCTCAGCTTCAGGCCGAACCCCATGTTCCCGGCCACCGTCATATGCGGATAGAGCGCGTAGGACTGGAACACCATCGCGGTGCCACGCTCGCGCGGCTCCACGTTGTTGCACTTGCGGCCCCCGATACGGAGTTCGCCGCTCGTGATGTCTTCCAGCCCCGCGATCATCCGCAGCAGCGTGGACTTGCCGCAACCGGAGGGGCCGACGAAGACGACAAACTCCCCCTCCTCGACGGAGAGGTTGAAGTTGCGGATGACTTCGACGGCTCCGAAGCTCTTGCCGACGTTTTCGAGTTCGAGTTCGGCCATGGCCCCTCCCCCTTCGTTCAGGACAGATCGATCACGATGGCCGCGACCGAAGCCGGGGGCAGCGTGACGGAGGACGCATCGGCGACCTCGCGGGTTTCGACGGCGAAGACGTCGAGGTTGGTGCTGTCGATGTAGGCGTCGAGCTTGCCCGGCGCGATCTGATGGACCGTGCCCTTGCCGGTAACCCCGGTCGACAGCGTCTTCTCGGCCTCGAAGTCGAGGTTCGCGACATGCAGGAACAGCTTGTCCCCTTCGCGCGTGGCGGACACGCAGAGGTCAGCGTCGTCGCTTTCCACCTCGACCCCGTGAGTGCCGACGTGGTGCGCGAACAGACGCATGACGTGACCGACCGGCAGCAGGTAGGGCTGCTCTGCCGGGGAGCCGAGAAGCACGGCGTTCACGAGCCAGCTCTGCCCCGCGAAGTCGGCCAGCGTCACGATGTCGAGGATGTCGGAGTGCCGCTCATAAAGCGTCAGCGTTCGGGCGTGGAACAGGCCCGTAATCCACTCGCGCAGCACTTCGTTCTTGTTGTGCGGCTGGATCGACAGGTGCCCCTCAGTGATGGCGAGCCGGATCTTCGGGTTGATGCCCTCGATCGTCTCGCGCGCGCCGATCAGCTTGGATTCGACCGACTGGTACTGCTCGGTCAGCGCGTCCCACGTCTTGGTGTAGTCGTCGCGGTACTTGCGACCGCGCAGGGGGGTGTCCGGGTCCTTCGGGTTCTGGTGCATCATGTGGATGGCGACCATGTCGATAGTTTCGCCGGCAGCCTCCAGCAGCGTGGGTGTCCAGGATTCGTTGGTATCCCGCTCGAGGTCGCCCCAGCCGATCAGCGTGATCGACGGATCGCGCTCGCGCATCGCCTTGGCAAAGGCAACATACTGCTCGGCGTTCTCGTGCCGGTCGAACCGCTCACCCGCCTTCGGGTAGGAAGTCTCGTTCCCGATCTGCCAGGTGCGGACGTTCCACGGCTTGTCGCGTCCGTTCGCCTTGCGCTCCGCATGGTCGGGGTCGTTGCAGTAGGACACGAGGTCGGCGGCCTCTTCCGGCGTTCCGGCCCGCTTTTCGCCCAGCGCGGTCTCGATATATTCGGGCCGTCCGTCCCCGGCGAAATTGATGCCCATGATGGGCTCGGCACCGACCATCTCGCAGAAGTCCAGGAACTCGTGGACGCCGACGCGGTTCGTCTCGACCCCGCCCCAGAGGTAGTTGACCATCGGAACCCGGTCCTTCGGATCACCCACGCCTTCGCGCCATTTCCAGAAGCCGGTGAGGATCCCGCCCCAGCGGATGGACGACGGTTTCAGGTCGCTGACGACCTCGACGAAATCGTCACGCCACTTGTCCTCGAGCACGTTCCAGCAGGCCGCGACGGAGCTGTCCGTATGGCCCAGAGGCTCCATGAACTGCATGTAGAAGCGGGGCGAGAACTCGTGCTTGGGGGTGGTGTCGATCTTAAGGGAAGACATTGAAACTCCTGTCATTTGATGCCCGAGGTCGGGCGCATGCCCTGCACGATCCACCGCTGTCCGAAGAGGAAGAGGATGATCATGGGGAGCGATGTGAAGAAGGCCGCGGCGAGGATGACGGTGTAGTTGAGCACCGCGCTCGTATCCGCGCTGAGGTAGGACACCGCGACCGGCACCGTCATGGAGCCCGGCGTGTTGGTGATGACCAGCGGCCAGAGGAAGTTGTTCCAGCTGTAGAGCGCGGTGATGATCGCGACCGTGGTGATCGCGGGCGCCGCGAGCGGCACCATGATGCGCAGGAACACCTGGAAATTGGTAGCGCCGTCCATGCGGGCGGCTTCCTCCAGCTCTTTCGGGACCTGCCGGAAGAACTGTCGGAGGATGAAGATGCCGATAACGCGGGCAAGGCCGGGCAGGATCACACCCATCCTCGTGTCGACGAGGCCCATCCCGGACATCATCTCGTAGAGCGAGATGATCTCGAGAATGCCAGGCATCATCAGCGTCAGCAGCGTGGCGAAGAAGAACAGGTCACGGCCCCAGAACCGCAGCCGTGCGAAGGCGTAGGCGGCGGGCACGTCCAGCAGCAGCACGCCGATGACCTGCACCAGCATGATCACCGTGCTGTTCCACATGGCCTGCGGGATCGAGACGCCCCGCCCGGCATCGGTCACGACCTTCTCGTAGTTGCCGAACGTCCAGTCGCTCGGGATGATCCCGCCGGACAGGACTTCGGCCGGGGGCGCGAAGGAGAACAGGATCAGCGACGCGACCGGCAGGATCCACAGAAGGGAAATGACGAGCAGCGCTGTCCAGCGAAGGGTCTGTTTGCGGCGCATCGGTTACCTCTGCCGGAAGACGCGGAACTGGATGAAGGACAGGGCCGCGATGATGATCGTTATGATGACGCCGATCGCGGCGGCCCGGCCGAGCGCGAAGTCGCGGAAACCTTCCTCGTAGAGCAGCATGGTCAGGACCGTCGTGCTGCCGAAGGGACCGCCGTTGGTCATGATGAGCACCTCGCCGAAGACCTGGAAGGCGTGGACGATCGACAGCACCATGACGATCAGCATGATCGGCAATAGCAGCGGGATCGTGATGTAGATCAGGTCCTGGAAGGCGTTCGACCCGTCGAGGCGCGCGGCCTCGTAAAGGTCGTCGGGGATGTTCTCTAGCCCGGCGAGCAGGATGATGACCATGAAGCCGAGGTTGATCCAAAGCGTCACGAGGCTGACGGTGAACAGGGCCCAGCCCGGTCGGCTCAGCCATTCCTGACCCGGCAGACCCAGCGCGTCGAGTACGGCGTTGATCGTGCCGACTTCCGGCTGGAAGAGCCAGTTGAAGGCGATGGCGGCCACGGCGACGTTCACCACCAGCGGAAAGAAGATCACCGTCCGGAAGATGGAGATGCCCGGCAGCGCGCGGTGCAACAGGACCGCGATGACGACCGAGAGGATCATCACCATCGGCACGTACATCAGCGCGAAGGTGCCGGTGATGAAGAACGAGGCCCAGAAGCGGTCATCGGTGAACAGGTCGATGTAGTTCGCGAGGCCGACGAACTCGTTCGGGCCGAAGATGCCCCAGTCGAACAGGCTGATCCAGACGGCGCGCAGGATCGGGTAGCCGAGGAATACGCCGAAGGTCAGCAGGTAGGGGGCGACCATCAGGTACGGGAATAGCCGGTTGTTCTTCATCTCGCCTGCCGCTTTAGGGTCAAGGGGAGACAGGCCCCGGGCTGTTGGGGCCTGCCTGTCTGCAATGTGAGAGGTCTTAGAGTTCGCTGGCGATGCCGCGAACGAGGTTCTGCACCGTCTGATCCACGTCGGCACGGCCGGCATAGAACGCTTCCATCGCCTCGCGCACGACACGGTCGACGTCGGGCTGCGCCACGATGGACGGCGGGAAGTGGATCGTGTCGCGGATATCGGCGATCGTCACGAGGTCTTCCTCGGCCTGGAACCGCTCCTCCTCGAACACGGCGAGCTGCGACGGCACCTTGCCGGTCATCGCCCATTCGAAGCCACGCGCGCCGACCCATTCGATGAAGGTAAGGGCGGCGGCACGATCCTCTGCGGACGCCCCGCGCGGGATCAGGAACTCGTGCGCCATCGCGAAGGTCGCGGGCTCGTTGCCGTAGACCGGGAACGGCGCGACGCCGTACTCGACGCCCTGGTTCTCGGCCGCGGCCTTGTAGAGGTTGAGGTCCGTGATCTGGCTGAACACGATACCGACCTTGTTCTGCGCGAACAGCTGGCCGGGATCGTCCACTTCGTTTTCCGGCGAGACATCCGCGTCGATCATCGCCTGAATGTCGTTCAGGACGTTGGTCGCCGCTTCCTCGAACCCATCGGAGACGTCGGTCATGTCCTCGTTGTAAAGGTCCGGATTGTACTGCCAGTAGCGGCTGTAGAAGTCGCGGAACGCACCGCTGCCGGACTTGGCGAAGATCATGCCGTGGACATCGTCGCCCAGCGCCTCGATCGCCTCGGCGGCGGCGAGCACTTCTTCACCCGTGGTGGGCGGGCTTTCGGGATCGAGGCCGGCCTGCTCGAACAGCGCCTTGTTGTAGTAGATGTGGCGCGGGAACATGCCGAGCGGCACGCCGTACTGCTCTCCCTCGAACATGCCGGCGTCCCAAGACGCGGCGATGTAGTCGTCCTTGTTGATCCCGGCAGTCTCGAGCTCTTCCGCCGTGAAGGCTTCGAGCGCGCCTTGATTGGCGTAGATCGGAACGCGGTCCGAGTTCACGATCGTCAGCGCCGGCGCCTGGCCGGATGCCATGGAGACGGAAAGCTTCGTGTTGAAGTCGTCCCACGGAATGACGAGCAGGTTCACCTCGACGTCGGCGTCTGCGCCGGCGGACTCGTTGAACTCGGCGACCATGTCGCTGATCGCCTCCCCGTCGGGTCCGGTGAACAAGGTCCAGAAGTCGATGGACTGAGCCGACGCTGGCGTTGCGACTGCCATGAGGGCGGCAATGCAACTGGCACCAGAGATGCCAAGTATCGAATTTTTCATGATTTCCTCCCTAGACGCGAAATGCGATCTGGTCAGGACGCTACTGTTATAATAGTATATCAGTCAAGGGGTGCACCGGCATCTCGGCCAAAAGAGTGAACAAGGACCTGCATTTTCAGATGAACGAGCGCGTGACAGAGGACGGAAGAACCCACCGGCGACCGCCGAGGAACCGCTCGGTCGAACGGCCGACGCCGACATGGCGGCACATCTACAACCAGCTGCGCGAACGGATCGTCACGCTCGACCTGCAACCGGGGGAAACGCTGAATGAGAAGGAGATCGCGGAGGAGTACGGCGTCAGCCGGACACCCGTCCGGGAAGCGACGTTAAGGCTTGCGGATGAAGGGCTTATCGAGGTCTTTCCGCAGTCCGGCACCTTCATCGCCCGCATCCCCTATGACGAGCTGCCCGAGGCGATGGTGATTCGCGAAGCGCTCGAAACGAAGTCGGTGCAGCTCGCCACCGACGCCGCGACGCGCAGCGACATCATGGTCCTGCGCACCATCGTCGAACGCCAGCGCGAGGCCGACCTCGCGCAGGACCAGGCGGCTTTCCACGCAGCGGACGAGTCCTTCCACGCCGAGATCGCCCGGATTGCCGGTCACGAGGGTCTGTGGAAGCTGGTCCTGTCGGTCAAACTCCAGGTCGACCGCTACCGCAGAACGACCCTGTTCCAGCCCAACCGCATGAAGAAAGTCATCGAGGATCACGAGGCGATCATCGAGGGCATGACCTCCGGCGACCCGTCGCAGGCGGTCGAGGCCCTGATACGGCACCTCAACAACGTGTTGCCTGACGAGCTTCCGTCGAAGACCTGACCCATCGTGATACAGACCAGCATACCGCGGCCGCTATCGGCCGCTGCCGCTGACCACGGCATGAACTGTTCGAAAGATCAGCCGAAGGTCGAGCGCGAACGAGAGCCGCTCGGCATAGAGCCGGTCGAGCGCGATCCGGTCCCGGTAACTGAGGTCGTTCCGACCCGAAACCTGCCAAAGTCCGGTCAGCCCCGGCACGACCGACAGGTAAGCGCCGCGTGCCGCGCCGTAGCGGGCAAGTTCCTCGTGGACGACGGGGCGCGGCCCAACGAGGCTCATGTCTCCACGCAGGACATTGAACAGTTGCGGCAGTTCATCGAGGCTCGACCGTCGAAGCCAATAGCCGATGCGCGTGATCCTCGGATCGACCCTGAGCTTGCGCGATCGCGCCCATTCCTCGGCCAGCGCCGGGTCCTCGAGGTGACGGCGCAGGACCGCATCGGCATTTGGCACCATCGTCCTGATCTTGCAGCAGGCGAACTCCCGGCCGTTCCGTCCGACGCGGCGATGCCGGTAGAAGCCCGGCCCGCCGTCCAGCCGGACGATCGCCGCCAGAAGCAGGATCAGCGGCACCGACAGTGGCGCGGACAGAGCGACCAGGACAAGGTCGAGGCACCGCTTTCCGACCCGGCGATAGACACTGCCGGCGGGCCGCGCCTCATAAAGGATGAAGGGAATCGGGTCGGCTCTGTTCTGCATGGCATCCTCCGGGACTCTGGCGCATTCCGGACGCTCGCACCTGATGCTCAACGAGCGCTTAACGACACCGCGCTGGCGGCGGTGCGACGGCGCCTTTCACGGACGCCTGTCCACCGTTCCGGGAACGTTCCGCGCCTCTTGCAACGCTTGCCACTTCCGGACCGCGCTGGTTGTTTGCGCGCGCGGTCAAAGGGACCGGCGAGGAGGGCAGGACAGACATGACATCGGGTCGATTCGTCAGCATCGGAGAAGCGATGCTCGAACTCTCGGAGGGCGCTTCGGACGGCTGGGCGCTCAACGTTGCGGGGGATACGCTGAACACGGCGTGGTACCTGCGCAAGCGGCTCGGCCCGGAGTGGGAGGTCGATTACGTCACCCGGGTCGGGACGGACGCATTTTCCGACAGGATCGTCTCGTTCCTCGGTCAGTCGGGACTCGGCGCCGGGCATGTCGCGCGCGATCCGGACCGGGGGCCGGGGCTCTACGCCATTTCGCTGACGGAAGGGGAGCGCAGCTTTACCTACTGGCGCAGCCAGTCCGCCGCCCGGCACCTGGCCGACGACGAAGAGGCGCTCGACGCCGCGATGTCGGGCGCGACCATGCTCTATCTCAGCGCGATCACGCTGGCGATCCTTGCGCCCGAGCGGCGCGAGGCGCTGCTCGACCGTGCTGCCGCGTCCGGCGTGCCGCTGGCCTACGACCCGAATTTCCGGCCCCGGCTTTGGGAGTCCCCCGACGCCGCACGGGACTGGACGACGCTTGCCGCGCGCCAGTCGCAGATCGTGCTGCCCTCCGCCGACGATGAGGCCGCCTGCTTCGGTGATGCCTCCCCCGAAGCGACGGCGGACCGGTACGAAGCGCTCGGCACGGCCGAGGTCGTGGTGAAGACCGGCGGCGGCCCGGTTCTGGTGCGCGGGACCGAACGGGCCGAAGTCACAGACCTGCCGAGGGTTACCCCCGTCGACACGACCGGCGCCGGGGACAGTTTCAACGCCGGCTATCTTGCCGCCCGCCTGATGGGCCAGTCGCCGATCGAAGCGGTGCGCGCCGGGCACGACGTCGCATCGCGCGTGGTGCAGGGACGCGGGGCGCTTGTCCCGCTGGACAGCCCGCCCTGAGGCACAATGAATGAGGAGGACACCATGACGCTGCTACATCCAGACCGCCTTTTCCCCGCAGAACCGGGGACCCGGGCCATTGCCCGAGAGCTGTACGAGGCGGTGAAGGACGCGCCGATCATCTCGCCCCACGGCCATTGTGAGCCGAAATGGTTCGCCGAGAACGCGCCCTTCCCGGATCCGGCGCGGCTGTTCGTGGTGCCCGACCATTACATCTTCCGGATGCTCGTCAGCCAGGGCGTGCCGATGACCGACCTCGGCGTGCCACGCGTCGACGGTGGCGAGACCAGTCAGGACGCGCGCCGGATCTGGCGCTTGTTCGCGGAGCACTACCACCTGTTCCGGGGCACCCCGACGCGGATGTGGGTCGACCACGCGTTCGAGACGGTCTTCGGCGTGACCGAACGGCTGACCGCCGACAATGCCGACCGGATTTACGACCAGATCGCCGAGCGGCTCACCGACGATGACTACCGGCCCCGCGCCCTGTTCGACCGGTTCAACATCCAGCTCCTCGCCACGACGGACGGCGCGCTCGACGACCTGACGCACCACAAAACGATCCGCGAGAGCGGCTGGGGCGGGAACGTCGTGCCGACCTACCGGCCCGACGCGGTGATGGACCCGGAGTACGAAGGTTTCGCGGAAAACGTCGAACAACTCGGCCGGCTGACCGGCGAGGACACGGCGACGTGGGACGGCTACCTCGCCGCGCATCGCAAGCGCCGCGCCTACTTCCAGGAGTTCGGCGCGACCGCGACGGACCACGGCCACCTGACCGCGCGGACAGAGAACCTGCCTCCCGACCAGTGCGGCGTGCTGTTCGAGAAGTGCGTATCGGGCCGGGCCACCGCCGACGAGGCCGACGCCTTCCGCGCGCAGATGCTGACGGAGATGGCGCGCATGTCGGTCGAGGACGGCATGACGCTGCAGATCCACGCCGGATCGGTGCGCAACCACTCCGCCGATGTCATGGCGAAACATGGCCGCGACAAGGGCTTCGACATCCCGCAACGGACCGACTACGTCCATGCGCTTCGCCCGCTGCTGGACGCGGTGGGGATGGAGCCGAACCTGACCGTGATCCCCTTCACGCTGGATGAAACGGTCTATTCCCGTGAGCTTGCCCCGCTGGCCGGGGTCTACCCTGCCCTGACGCTCGGACCGCCCTGGTGGTTCTACGACAGTTTCGAGGGCATGATGCGGTTCAGGGAGCAGACGGGCGAGACGGCTGGCATCTACAACACCGCCGGCTTCAACGACGACACGCGCGCCTTCTGCTCGATCCCCGCGCGACATGACGTGGCGCGTCGGGCAGACTGTCACTGGCTCTCGACGCTGGTGGCCGACCATCGCATCGGCAAGGACGAGGCGCACGAGATGGCCGCCGCCCTGACCAACGGACTCGTGAAGAAGGCATACAATCTATGACCAGACTGCACCGCAACGGCGAACCGCCCGCCCCCGGCATCGTTCACCTTGGCCTCGGCGCCTTTTTCCGGGCGCACGGCGCGGTCTACATCCAGGAGGCGATGGCGAAGTCCGGCGGCAACTGGGGTATCACCGGTGTTTCGCTGAAAAGTCCCGGGACGCGTGACAAACTCGCACCGCAGGGTGAGGTGTACCATGCGGTCGAGCTTGCGCCGGACGGCGTGCATCCCCGGCTCGTCACCTCCATCCGCGAAGTGCTCGTCGCGAAGGAAGACCCGCAGGCCGTGCTCGACGTGATGGAACGGGCCCGGATCGTGACGCTGACGATCACGGAGAAGGGCTATTGCCATGTCCCCTCGACCGGACGGCTCGACCCGAAACACCCCGATATCGAGGCCGATCTCGTCTCGTCCCATCCGGTATCGGCGCTCGGCTACATCGTGCGGGCGCTGGAGCACCGGATGCACATGGGGGCGGAGCCCTTCACCGTCGTGTCCTGCGACAACATTCCGGACAACGGTCACCTGCTGCGGCGGCTCGTCCTCGACCTCGCGACGCTGATCGATGACAAGCTCGCCAGGTGGATCGAGGCACACGGCAAGTTCCCCTGCACCATGATCGACCGGATCGTGCCCGCGACCACGGACGAGGACGTGGCCCGCGTCGAGGAGATGACCGGCTACCACGACGCCGCGCCGGTGATGCACGAACCGTTCCGGCAGTGGGTCGTTCAGGATGATTTCGTCAACGGCGACCGGCCCGATCTTGCCGCCGTCGGTGTCGAGATGGTCGAGGACGTGGCGCCCTACGAGCACATGAAGCTCCGGATGCTGAACGGCACACACTCATCACTGGCCTACCTCGGCTACCTGTCGGGCTGCGAGACGATCGCCGAAACGATGCAGAGCAAGGCGCTCGCCGCGTTCGCCGACCATATGTGGGCAAGCGAGATCGCGCCGGTTCTGACCCCGCCGCCCGGCGTGTCGCTCGCCGACTACGCCGGAGCCCTGCACCTGCGGTATGAGAACCCGGCGATCCGGCACCGCACGTGGCAGATCGCGATGGACGGCAGTCAGAAACTGCCGCAACGCCTGCTCGGCACACTGAAGGAGGGTCTGGACAAGGGGATGCCGCAGAAGGGCGTGCTGCTCGCCGTTGCGGCCTGGATGCAATACACCTCCGGCAAGACCCTGTCGGGCGACGCGATCGACGTGAAGGATCCGCTCGCCGCCGACCTCGCCGCCTACTGGGACACGGACGATGTCGTGGGCGCCTACCTCGCCGACAGCCGGGTGTTCCCGCCTGAGCTCGCGGCGCGGGATGGCCTCAAGGATGCCTTGACCGAGGCTCTATCTACCCTGAAAGACCACGGTGCGGACGCGGCCGCCGGACTTATCGCAGGGGTGAAAGCCTAGACCATGCCAACGATCCACATCCTCAACGGACCCAACCTCAACCTGCTCGGCCAACGCCAGCCGGAGGTCTACGGGGCAGAGACTCTCGCCGATGTCGAGGCGTCGTGCCGCAAGCTGGGCAAAGAGTTGGGCGTCGAGATCGGCTTCTTCCAGTCGAACCACGAGGGCGAGATCGTGGATCAGGTCCACACCGCGCGGACCGAGGCGCAGGCGATCATCATCAACGCTGGCGCCTACACCCACACCTCCATCGCGATCGCCGACGCCCTGCGGGCCTTCGACGGGCCCTTCATCGAAGTGCACATCTCGAACGTCCACGCGCGGGAGGCCTTTCGCCATCACTCCTACCTGTCGGAGATCGCCACCGGCGTGATCGTCGGTTGCGGGACGGAAGGCTACCTGCTGGCGCTGCGGCACCTGGTCGGCAAGCTGGGCTGATCGTCACAACATCAGCCTACAGACACTAAAAAGGGGGGCGACGCCGAAGCACCGCCCCGAAGTTGCGACGGACCGGGAAGTTTGGTCCGTCGATCCCCTTGTCCCTATTGGCCCCCGCCAAGCTGGTGGACATAGGCCGCCGCCGCGTTGATCTCCGCATCGGTCAGGCCGGGCGAACGGAATTCCTCCGACCAGGCCGGCATGACGCCGAAACGCGCATTGTTCACCGTCTCCGTGATCGCCGCCTCGCTGCCGCCATAGAGCCAGATCGCGTCCGTCAGGTTCGGCGCACCCATCGTCTGGTCGCCGGTTCCGTCGTCCGAGTGACAGGCCACGCAATTGTCGGCGAAGACGGTGGCCCCGGCTTCAGCCAGTTCGGCGTCATGCTCCTGCCCGGAGATGGCAAGCACATGCTGGACGACGGCGCTCACCTGCTCGCGGTCGAGCAGGCCGTCGCGCCCGAAGGCCGGCATCTCGGACCAGCGGGCGGCGGGCGAATCCTCGTTGCGGACACCGTTGGCGATCGTCTCGGCGATCTCGGTGATCTGACCGCCCCAGAGCCAGGCATCGTCGTTCAGGTTCGGAAAACCGACGGCCCCGCCGGCTCCCGAGCCGTGACATTGCGAGCATTTCGACCGGAAGACGGCAGCACCCATGTTGACCGCGAAACCGTGTAGATCGCCGTTCTCGGCGAGCGTGGTGAGGTCGGCCTCGGACAGCGCGGCAACAAGGTCGGCGTTGCGTTCGTCCACTGTCGCGATCTGTTCGGCCACCAGGTTGCGGGTCGAATAGTCCAGCAGGCCGCCCGTGGCGCGGTTCACCAGCGGCCAGGCCGGATAGAGGATCGTGTAGATGATCCCCCATACGATGGTCGCGTAGAAGATCCACAGCCACCAGCGCGGCAGCGGGTTGTCGAATTCCTTGATCCCGTCCCACTCGTGGCCGGTGGTATCCGGATCGTTCTCGTAGATGTCGACCTTGTCGCTCATTCCCGGACCTCCTTGCTGTCCGTGGCCGGCGCGTCCTCGTTGCGGAACGGGAGTTGCGCGGCATCGTCGTGGATCGGTCGGGCACCGGGGCGGAACACCCACAACCCGGCACCGACAAAGAAGCAGAACAGGGCCAGCAGCACCCAGCTGTCGGCGATCTGCCTCAGGATCGAATATGTATCCATGATCCGGTCCTCAGCGGCTGGCGTCGGGCGTGAAGGTCGAGAAATCGACCAGCGTCCCGAGCATCTGGAGGTAGGCGATCAGGGCATCCATCTCGGAGATGCCCGGTCGCCCGTCGAAGTTGCGGACCTGCGCGCCGGGGTAGCGTTCGACCAGCCCGTCCCAGTCGCCCATCGGGTCGACCTGAACGGTGAAGTCGGCAGAAGCACTCTCGATCATCTCCTCGGTGTAGGGGACGCCGACGAGAGCGTGCGTCTCCATCAAGTCCTGGATGTGATCGGGATGCAGCAGGCGATCCGACAGGAAGCCGTACTTGGGCATCACCGATTCCGGCACCACGGACTGCGGATCGGTCAGGTGACGGACGTGCCACTCGTCGGAATAGACGCCACCGACGCGTGCAAGGTCCGGCCCCGTCCGCTTCGACCCCCACTGGAACGGGTGGTCGAACATCGACTCCGCCGCCAGCGAGTAGTGGCCGTAGCGCTCCACCTCGTCGCGCATCGGGCGGATCATCTGGCTGTGGCAGACGTAGCAGCCCTCACGGATGTAGACCTCCCGCCCCTGCAGCTCGAGCGGCGAGTAGGGGCGCATGCCCTCGACCTCTTCGATCGTGTTCTCGAGGTAGAAGAGCGGAGCGATCTCGACGATGCCGCCGATGGTGACCACGCCGAGGCCGCAGACCAGCAGCAGTGTGGCGTTCTTTTCGAGTATCCTGTGTTTTTCGAGGATCGACATTCCGGCCCCTCCTTATTCGGCCGGGACGGCGGCGCTGGCAGGCTGTTGCTTGCCAAACGCTGTCATCCAGAGGTTGAAGGCCATGATCAGCGCGCCGACGAGGTAGAGCACCCCTCCGAGGCCGCGGACCACGTACATGGGGAACTTGGCGGCGACGGTGTCGGCGAAGCTGTTCACGAGGAAGCCCTGCGCGTCGACTTCACGCCACATCAGGCCCTCCATGATCCCGGTGACCCACATCGAGGCCGCGTAGAGAACGATCCCGATGGTGGCGAGCCAGAAGTGCCAGCTGACGAGCGCCGTCGAGTAGAGCGCCGGACGGTTCCACAGCCGGGGCGTCAGGAAATAGAGCGCCGCGAAGGTGATCATGCCGTTCCAGCCCAGCGCGCCGGAGTGGACGTGGCCGATGGTCCAGTCGGTGTAATGCGACAGCGAGTTGACCGCGCGGATCGACATCATCGGGCCTTCGAAGGTCGACATGCCGTAGAAGCCGATCGAGATGACCATCATGCGAATGATCGGGTCGGTGCGGATCTTGTCCCATGCGCCCTGCAGCGTCATCAGGCCGTTGATCATGCCACCCCAGCTGGGCATCCACAGGATCACCGAGAACACCATGCCGAGCGTCGAGGCCCAGTCGGGCAGCGCGGTGTAGTGCAGGTGGTGCGGGCCGGCCCAGATATACAGGAAGATCAGCGCCCAGAAGTGGATGATCGACAGCTTGTAGCTGAAGACCGGACGCTCGGCCTGCTTCGGCACGAAGTAGTACATCATGCCGAGGAAGCCCGCCGTCAGGAAGAAGCCGACCGCGTTGTGGCCGTACCACCACTGGGTCATCGCATCCTGCACACCGGCGAACAGCTGTACCGACCGCGAGCCCCAGAAGGAGACCGGGATCGACAGGTTATTGACCACGTGCAGCATCGCGATCGTCACGATGAAGGCGAGGAAGAACCAGTTCGCCACGTAGATGTGGGGCTCTTTCCGCTTGATGATCGTGCCGAGGAACACGGCGAGATAGCAGACCCACACGATGGTCAGCCACAGGTCGACGTACCACTCGGGCTCCGCGTATTCCTTCGACTGGGTCGCGCCGAGCAGGTAGCCCGTGGCGGCCAGCACGATGAACAGATTGTAGCCCCAGAAGACGAACCAGGCGAGGTTGCCGCCCCAAAGCCGGGCCGCCGTGGTGCGCTGCACGATGTAGAAGGACGTGCAGATGAGTGCGTTGCCGCCGAAGGCGAAGATCACCGCGCTCGTGTGGAGTGGGCGCAGTCGGCCGAAATTGATATAGCCCTGCCCCCATTCGAAGTTCAGCGCCGGGAATGCGAGCTGAAATGCGATGAAGACGCCGACCAGGAAACCGGCGAGTCCCCAGAAAGTTGTGGCGATGACGCCGGCGCGGATCACACCGTCGCTGTAGCCCGTCTCCACCGGCGGCTTCTCTTCGTCAACCTGCCGGACGGTATGGATGAACATGCCGGCGGCGACCGCGAAAACTATGAAGGCATGGACCTGGTAGGCCAGGTCCCGCGCCCAGTTGGTCGCCACCGCGGCGACAAGCGCGACGATCCCGTAGATCGCCAACTTAATCCAATCCCACATATCTGCACTTCCCTTGTCCCGGATCGCGCGCCGCCGTCGGGCACGCGATATCCTTTTCTGCGGAGTAGGCCGGTCATGGCGGGAGTCGCATTGATCTACGTCAACGGACGCTCGGCGCCTGGATTGACACAGGTCAAGTCGCCGGCGGGCGGCGGGCGCTAATGTCCGCGGGTCGCCGGCACGACCGGCAGGCCAACAATGCGCCAGACAAAGCTCGGCGCGACTTTCGGGAAGAAACGAATATGGACTTCAGGACGATCTCGGCGGTGGTCGCCGACAAGACCACCGACGCCAAGGCGCTCGCTGTCGCGACCGCGATGGCCCGGCGACATCGGGCCGCGCTCAACATCTTCTGCATCGGGGTGGACCAGATGCAGTTCGAACCGATGAGCGCAGGTTCCACGTCGCTTCTCGTGACTCCCGGCCCGACCGACGCGGTCGCACGGGCGGAAGAGCTCGAGGCCTGGGTCCATACAGTGGTGGATTTCCATGTGCCCGAGATCTCGGTCGAGCGGGTCATCCTGCCGCATATCGGACTCGAGACCGGTGTCGGACAGCTGGTGCGGTTCTCCGACCTCGTTATCGTCTCGCGGCCCTACGGCACCGAAATCGACAGTCTCCAGAGCGATGTCCTGTGTTCCGCGCTCTACAGCGGAGGCGCGCCCGCGCTCGTCGTCGCGCCGAACATGATCTCCGCCCTGCAGGCCTCCACCGTGATGATCGCTTGGGACGAAAGTGATGCCTGCCTGTCGGCGGTCCGCAAGGCGCTGCCGTTCCTGCGCACCGCATCCAGCGTGCAGATCGTAATGGTCGAGCCGCCCTTCGCCCGGAACCCTGAGACCGGGTCGGCCCTGCGCCTGTCAGAGATGTTGAGCCGGCACAGGGTCGAGTCCGAAGTGCGGATCGTGCCGCGAACGCTACCCCGCATCAGCGAGTGCCTGAGCCGATACATGGCTGAAAACAAATGCGATCTCGTCGTCATGGGCGGTCACCAGCCGCAGGCGCGGTTCCGTGACGTGCTTCTCGGCGGGCCGACACGCGACATGCTCGAACTGACGACCACGCCACTGTTCATGGCCAGCTGACGGGAGGGGATGATGTCGACGGCGCCCGATATGACACCTGACCACGGCCCCCTCGGGCCGTCAGGCGATCACGCCGCCGTCGATGTCGTCGCCCGTCTCGCGCTGAAGCAGCTCCATGTCGGGGACCTCGATCCGGCGCTTGCCGTCCAGGACGATGACCTTGTCCCGCTTCAGCGCGCTGATCTGCCGGCTGACGGTCTCAAGCGTGAGGCCGAGGTAATCGGCCATGGCTTCGCGCGTCAGGGGCAGGTCGATGATGATCGTGCCCTCGAACGTGCCGAGGTCCATCGCCGCTTCGCGCCGCGCGAGGATCGCGAACAGGCTCGCGATTTTCTCTCGCGCGGTCTTGCGACCGAGGATCAGCATCCATTCCCGCGCGGCGTCGAGCTCATCCAGCGTCATGTCGAGCAGGCGCTGCCCGATGTGGGGGGTGCGCTGCATCAGCTGCTCGAACGGTTTGCGGCGGAAGCAGCAGAGCACGACCTCGCTGACCGCGACCGTGTCGTAGGGCGACGTCTCGCGCCCCGGACGGCCAATGAAATCGGACGACAGAAGAAGGCCAACCATCTGTTTCCGGCCGTCTTCCATCGTCTGGCTGATGCTTGCGGCGCCCCGGACGACGGACCCGACAAAGCTCATCTCGTCCCCGGCCCAGCAGATCGTCTCGCCCGATTTGAAGGTGCGGTAGAACTTGATCCGCTCAAGCGTGTCGAGCTCATCGGAATCGCAACGCGCACACACGGCGTTGTGGCGGATCGGGCAATCTCCGCAATCGCTCTCGTGCGCGGCCAGTTTCATCCCGTGCGAACTCCCTTTGGGAAAGCAGGGCTTACTAAACCAATTCATCCTGACTCGAAAGATGTGAGATGGAAAGAAATCACGCACTGAAGCGCCTCGGTCTCTTCGAAGCGCGTGCCCCGAGATACACCTCCTACCCGCCGGCGAACCATTTCTCAGAGCAGGTGGACGCCGGAACGACCGAAGACTGGCTGCGATCGGTGCAGCCGGGCTCCCAAGTCTCGCTATATCTGCATATTCCCTATTGCAGACGGCTTTGCTGGTTCTGCGCCTGCCGCACGCAGGGGACCGCGACCAACCGGCCGCTGGTGCCCTACCTGAAGCGGCTGAAGCGCGAGATCGCGATGGTGTCCGCGCTTCTCCCCGAAGACGTGACCATCGGTCGCGTCCATCTCGGGGGCGGCACGCCGACGATCCTGCCGCCCGACATGCTTGAAGACCTTGTCGGTGCCCTGAAGCAGATGCGCCCCTGGTCCGACCTCGCCGAGTTCTCGGTCGAGATCGACCCGACAGAGATCGACGCAGCGCGAGTCGACGCGCTCGCCCGGCTGGGAATGACCCGCGCCTCGATCGGGGTGCAGGATTTCGATCCCGTGGTGCAGGGTGCGATCGGCCGCTTGCAGGGCTTCGACATCACGCAGCAGGTCGTCACGATGCTCCGCGAGGCCGGCGTCGAGTCGCTGAACCTCGATGTCCTCTACGGGCTGCCGCACCAGACCCTCGCCCGGATGACCGACAGCATTCAGCATGTTCTCGCGCTCGATCCCGACCGGGTCGCCTTTTACGGCTACGCGCATGTGCCGTGGATGGCGCGGCGGCAGGCGATGATACCGACGGCCGCGCTGCCCGGGCCGGAAGAGCGGTACGAACTGTTCATGTCCGCGCGCAGCATTCTGACGTGGGATTCCTATCGCGAGATCGGCATCGACCACTTCGCACGGGAAAGCGACAGCCTCGCCACTGCTGATCGGCTCGGTCGTCTTCGGCGCAACTTCCAGGGTTACACGGACGATCAGTCGAAGGTCCTCATTGGATTGGGCGCCTCCGCGATCTCTCGCTATCCGCAGGGTTTTGCACAGAACCACTCGACCTCGTCCAAATATGCCGACGCGATCGACCATGGTGGCCTCGGCACAGTACGCGGGCACCGGTTCTCGAACGACGACCTCGTGCGCTCCGCCATGATCGAGGCGATCATGTGCAACTTCGCCATCGACCTGCAGGCCCTTGCCGCCGAAACCGGGGCGCCCGTCGCGGCACTGCGCAAGATCGCCGACCCGCTGTTGCAGCAATTTCCGGATCATGTCGTGTCGCGCGGCGATCGGATCGAGATCGCACGCGACGGCTTCCTCATCGCAAGGCTTGTTGCGCAGCATATCGATGCCTATTCCCTTCCGGAGGGTCGGCACAGTCAGGCCTTGTGACGGCAAGGAACGGAGGGTTGTCTCCTGCAACGCGACACGCAACCGACCTATGGCAACGCGCTGTATGAAGAGCTGTTCGGTATCCACGCCGGCAAGGCGGCAACCTTTGTGGAGACTCCCGACGGTGTGGTGATCAGCTACAGCCGGTTCCTGTCGCGCGCGTCGACGCTTGCGCATGCGCTGACCCGCCTCGGCCTGAAACCGGGAGACCGGGTAGCTGTCCAGCTCGACAAGTCGGTCGAGATGCTGGCGCTTTATGCGGCCTGCGTGCAGGCGGGCTTCGTCTTCCTGCCGCTCAACACGGCCTATACGGCGACCGAGCTGTCCTACTTTCTGGAAAACTCTGGCGCGCGCGTCTTCCTCACGCCGAGCCGGGTCGAAGAAGCAAAGCTCGACGCCGCGATCAAGCTGGGAACGGAACATTGCACTCTCGACGCTGACGGGACCGGGACCCTGGGCGAACTTGCCCGCGGTCAGTCGAGCCATTTCGAGACGGTGCCCCGCGGCCCCGATGATCTTGCCGCCATCCTCTATACCTCCGGTACGACAGGCCGGTCGAAAGGCGCGATGCTGTCGCAGCAGAACCTGTTGTCGAACGCGCGGACCCTGGTCGATGCGTGGCGCTTCACGAGCGGCGACCGGCTTTTGCATGCCCTGCCGATCTTCCACACCCATGGTCTTTTCGTCGGAACCAACGTGACGCTGCTTGCCGGCGGATCGATGCTGTTTCTTCCCCGCTTCGATCTGGACAGCATGATCGCGATGCTGCCACGGTCGACCGTGATGATGGGTGTGCCGACCTATTACACCCGTCTCCTCGCCGACGACCGCTTCACCGCTGCCCTTGTCGAGGACATGCGTCTCTTCATTTCCGGGTCCGCCCCGCTCCTGTCGGAGACGCACGAGGCCTTCGCGACCCGCACAGGTCACCGAATCCTCGAACGCTACGGCATGACGGAAACCAACATGACCTGCTCCAATCCCTACGAGGGGGAGCGCCGTGCCGGTACGGTCGGGCCGCCCCTTCCCGGGATCGAGGTCCGTGTTCGAGACGCTGCCGGGAAGCCGCTTGCGACCGACGAGATCGGCGTTCTCGAAGTGCGTGGTCCGAACGTCTTCAAAGGTTACTGGCAGATGCCGGAGAAGACGGCTGAAGAGATGCGCGACGATGGCTTCTTCATCACCGGCGACCTCGCGTCGATCTCCGGAGACGGCTACGTCACCATCGTCGGTCGAAGTCGCGACCTCGTTATTTCCGGAGGGTTCAACGTCTATCCGAAGGAAGTGGAAGTGCTTCTGGACCGGCTCGACGGCGTGGTCGAAAGCGCCGTGATCGGCGTGCCTCACCCCGATCTTGGTGAAGCGGTGGTTGCCGTGATTGCCACGGGCCATGCCGTTGCACCCGATCCGAACCATCTTTCTGAGGCGTTGGCAGACCAACTCGCCGCCTTCAAGAAACCGAAACACTATGCCTTCGTGGAGGAGCTGCCGCGCAATACGATGGGCAAGGTTCAGAAAGCCGCGCTGCGGGCGCAGTTCGACGGTCTTTTCAGCGAGCCTTAGCGGCTGCGCGGCGCCTGCTCTCCAAAGACCGGCGGATTCTGCGCTTCCTCGTGGCTGCTTTGCCGGACGAGGATCAGACGCGCCACCACCTGACCAAACCCGGAGGACAAAAGGCGCGAGCTCATGAACCTGAACTTGTGGTAAACCGTCATACAATCGCGTTGACCGCTTGTCCTGCCGGCGCCGAACCCCAGCTTTCCCTTTGCCATTGACGCACAGGTGCCTTATCAGGCGCGCGTCCTGAACAGGAGCTTCACTATGGGCTACAAAGTCGCCATTGCGGGTGCCACCGGTAACGTGGGCCGCGAAATGCTGAACATCCTCGCCGAGCGCGAGTTTCCCGTCGACGAGATCGCCGCGCTGGCGTCGCGCCGGTCGCTCGGCACAGAGGTCAGCTTCGGCGACAAGACCCTCAAGACACAGGACCTCGATACGTTCGACTTCACGGGCTGGGACATCGCGCTGTTTGCGATCGGTTCCGACGCGACGAAGACCTATGCGCCGAAGGCCGCGGCAGCGGGATGTATCGTGATCGATAACTCTTCGCTCTACCGCTACGACCCGGACGTTCCGCTTGTCGTGCCGGAAGTGAATGCCGATGCGGTCATGGGCTATTCCAAGAAGAACATCATCGCGAACCCGAACTGCTCGACCGCCCAGATGGTCGTCGCGCTGAAGCCGCTGCACGACCGCGCCAGGATCAAGCGGGTCGTCGTTTCCACTTACCAGTCGGTCTCCGGCTCCGGGAAGGAAGCGATCGACGAGCTCTGGAACCAGACCAAGGGCCTCTACGTCCCTGGTCAGGAGGTCGAACCGTCGGTCTATCCCAAGCAGATCGCCTTCAACGTCATCCCGCATATCGACGTCTTCATGGAAGACGGCTCCACGAAGGAAGAGTGGAAGATGGTCGCGGAGACCAAGAAGATCGTCGATCCCTCGATCAAGGTGACCGCGACCTGTGCGCGGGTACCGGTGTTCGTCGGACACTCCGAAGCCATCAACATCGAGTTCGAGGAATTCCTCGACGAGGATGAGGCGCGCGACATTCTGCGCGAGGCGCCGGGCGTCATGGTCGTCGATAAGCGCGAAGACGGCGGCTACGTTACGCCAGTCGAGTGCGTCGGTGATTTTGCGACATTCATCAGCCGGATCCGCCAGGATTCCACGATCGACAACGGCCTGAATATCTGGGTCGTCTCGGACAACCTGCGGAAGGGTGCCGCGCTTAACGCGGTCCAGATCGCCGAGGTTCTCGGGTCCCGGGTGCTGAAGAAGGGCTGAAGGACGACCGTGATCAATGATCGCTCCGTGGAAACGCGGGGCGGTCATGCGTCGACCCGCAAGGCACTGCCAGATCGCTATCGCTACGCCGACGATCATCAAGGCAAGTGCCTCCCCGCACCGCCTGAGCGGTAAATATCTATCGAACGATAAACTCGGCATGAAGCGCGCCGGCTGCCTTGATGCTCTTGAGGATGTCGATCATGTCGCGCGGTGCGACGCCCAAGGCGTTCAGGCCCGCAACGACCTCGGACAATGACGTCCCGCCATCCACTTCGGCAAGGCCGATGCCTGGCTCTTCCTGTATTGCGGCATTCGTGCGGGGCACGACCACTGTCTCACCCTCCGCGAACGGGTTTGGCTGTACGACCAGCGGCGCTTCTTCGATGCGAAGGGTCAAATTGCCTTGGCTGACAGCGACGCGTGAAATCCGGACATCTTCACCCATAACGATCGTTCCGGAGCGCTGGTCGACCACGACGCGCGCACGACGCTCCGGTTCGACCAATATGTTCTCGATACGCCCGATGGCGTGCGCAGGCGAGTTCGTCCCCGCCGCGGAGACATCGATCTCAACCGTGCCAGCGTCGATCATCAGCGCGACCCGATGGCCATAGGCCTCGTTGATCGCAGACTCGATCCGGATCGCAGTGGTGAAATCAGGAGTCCGAAGGGCCATGCGGAGCCGTTCCAGCCCGGCGAACTGAAAATCCACCTCCCGTTCGACGGTCGCGCCAGACGGTATGACACCGGAGGTCGGCACGCCCTGAATGACCTGAGCAGCCTCACCTTCCGCGCTGGCACCGCCGGCGATAATTGTGCCCTGAGCGACCGCGTAGATCTGGCCGTCCGCTGCATTCAGCGGCGTCATGATGAGTGTGCCGCCAAGCAGGCTGTCCGCGTCGCCAATAGCGGAGACGGTGATGTCGACGCGGCTGCCCGCTCTCGAAAATGGTGGGAGCTCGGCAGTTACCAGCACCGCGGCGACGTTGGTCGGCCTGAACTGTTCGCCCGTGACGTTTACGCCGAGCCGCTCAAGGATGTTGCTCATGATTTCTTCTGTGAAGGGCGAGTTCCGCAGGCCATCGCCGGTCCCGTTCAGCCCCACGACGAGGCCATAGCCGACCAGATCGTTCGATCGCACACCGTCGAATTCGACGAGATCCTTCAGCCGCACGGGTGACGCGGCGCTTCCGGCGGCCCAGATCGTCAGACAGATAGCGAGGATGAGACGCATCAACGCAGGTACTCCATCAACGAAAGTCGCGAGAGCCGCGCAGTGACGGAATAATTCATCTCGAGTTGCAACTCGACGGCTTGCAGGCTGGAGGCAGTTTCGTATGGATCGGCCGATGTCAGATCATTGCGGACAATGGACAGGCTGGTCCGTTCGGCGGCGAGGCGCGCGGTCGCGCCATCGACGAGCGCCTCCATCCGCCCGATCCGACCCTGAAGGAGGCTCAGCGGCTGGCTGCTGGTAATCATGCCGTCGAGCCCGATCTTCAGCGCGTCCTTGATCATATCCTCAGACAGCGCCGGGGAGATATCGGGAAGCACGGCAATCAACGCGGTCGACTTCAGGTAGCCGCGAATGGCGTCATCGTTTGCGGTGACGTCGATCTCAGTCGTTGTTCCGTCACCCAGCGGTCTGGATTGATAGCCCGTAGAAGAGCCGCGATAGCCCATCGTCGCGAACCCGCCCGATGGATCATCGAACCAGGCATCGAGCCGTGCCGTCAGGTCGTCGATATCCGTTGCTGCGGACAGGCTGGTCGCGAGATTGGACAGCATGTCGCCGGGCGCGGCGAGAGACGGAGTGCCAGTCGCATCTCCCGAGAAGAGGGCCCGGCCACCCACTTGGAAATTGAGATCGCCGACGGACGTGAAAAAAGTCGTCCGGGCAGCCGAGATCGCACCTTCGCGGAGCGCGGCCGACGGGTTGTCCGGCAGGGACAGCAACTCTTGCGTCAGGGCAGTTCTGCGCTCACCGAGGTTGGACACGGTCAGTTGCATCTGACTGAGCATCGTCGCCGTTTCGGTGTTTGCCGTGATGTGGCTGGTTGTCAGATCGATTCGATGATCGACCTGCGCGACCTGTGCCGTGTCGCCACGAAGACGTCTGCCGATGTCAGCGACGCGACCGGAGCCGAGCTCATGGGACAGGGTATTGAGACGCGTCTTAACGCTTGAGATACGGCGACTTGCCAGGAAATGGGCGCCGAGATCGCCAGTGCCGATTGTGGTCATGGGTCAGATCTCCAACAGGCGTTTGGTGAGGGTGTCGATCGTTTCGAGCACGCGCGCGTTGGCGGCGTAGGACTGTTCGATCAGCATGAGCGACTGCATTTCTTCGTCGGTGTCGACACCCTTGGAGAGCTCCGCGCTCTTGAGGGATTCCCACTTTGCCGACTGGAACGCGAGGTCAGTGTCGATCGTGAAACGACGGGTGCCGACATCGGAATAGAAGGCCGACAGGTGTCCGGCGACCGACCGTTCCTCGATCCCGAGGTGAGTCGCGCGTGGCGCCTGAAAGCGGTCGATCAGCCGCTCGATCTGGGTGCTGCTCCCGACGGGACCAACAGTTGCCGCATTCAGACCGTCGCGGATCCGGCTGACCGAACCGCCGCTTGCCGGGTCGATCAGGGCGTTCACCGAAATACGCCCAGAGAGCCCGTCGGTGTCGAGCGGATCGAACGCACCGCCAGCGTCGGTAAACAGACCGGTATCGCCCGGAAGCAGGGTGGGATCCGCGGCGGGGTCGGAGAAGCGTTCGACAAGATCGCGCGCGAAAGCGTCGAGTTCGGACTGGATGGCCGGGAGCGTGTCGTCCCGAAGGCTCAGGGCACCGCCGAGCGTGCCACCGGCGAGTTTGCCGGCGGCACCTCCTCCGGCAACGGGGTCGCCGTCTATGGTCAGGCCCGACAGGGCGCCAGAGGCAAAGGTCATATCGGCGACGATGGTCGTCACCGGTGTGAAGCCGACTTCAACAGCCTGCATGTCCAGCAGCATCTGTCCGGATGGCGTCATCAGGGCGACGCGGCCTTCGCCGCGGTTGAGCTCCCTCACCGGTACGATGGAAGAGATCGCGTCGACGGAGATCTGGCGGAGGTCGAACAGGCTGGAGGGGTCGATGCCGTTGTTGCGGAAGGCCTGGATATCACTGTTGATCTTCGCGACGCGCTGCAGCTCTTCGTTGAGGGTCTCGACCTGGTCGGCAACCATCTGGTCGACTTCTGCCCGCATGGCCTGAATCCCATCCGAGGTCGTGCGCACGGCGCCCGTCAGGCGCTTCATCTCATCGAGCACCGTCGTGAGCCGAGAGTCGGACGACGGGTCGGCGGAGGCCTGAACCAGCGCCTTTTCAACCCCGGTCAACATCGAGGTCAGGCTTCCGGTCTCCCCGACTTCGCCGATCAGGCGGTTCAGCCGGTCAAGGAAGCCGGCGGATTGTTCGGAGGCGGACATGTCGGCCTCTGCGAGGCGGCGATCGCTGACGATCCCCATGTCCATATGCCGCACGACCCCGGCCGCACGAACACCGCCGAGTTGCGCCCCGACAACCACCAGGGAGCGGCGACCGTAACCGTCCGTCTGGGCATTGGCGACGTTGCTGGACACGACTTCGGCGCGTTTGGCAGCCACGCTCAGGCCGCTGAGCGCGGCGTTGATACTTCCTGCGAAACTCATGTCTCAGGCCTCCGAAGTCGTTTGGGTCAGCGTTTGATGTTGGTCGTTTCCTGCAGCATCTCGTCGACGGTCTGGATCACCTTCGCGTTCGACGAGTAGGCGCGTTGTGTCTGGATCAGCTCGGTCAGTTCGCCGGCGACATCGGTGGCGGACTCCTCGAGCGCGTAGCTGAGAAGATCGCCGGTCGGACCGTCCCCGGCATCCCAGAGGAAGTAGCTGCCGCTTTCCGGCGTTGCCCGATAGGTTTGCTGATCGAGCGTTTCGAGCCCGTTGACGTTGCTCACGTCGACAAGCGGGATCTGGTAGATGACCTTGCTGATCCCGGTGTCGAAAGAGGCCCTGATAAAGCCATTCGGGTCGATCTCGATCGAGTTGAGGTTGCCGACCGCGTTGCCGTCCTTCTGGATAGAGACGGGGGAGAAACTGTCCGAAAGTTGAGTCAGGCCGCCCGGCTCGCCGAGGAACCCGATGCCGACATCCAGCGGGCCGCCATCGACGGTGATCGAGACGCGGCCGGTCAGGGGATCGTAGGGGTTGCCGATGTTGTCGACCACGGAGAGCAGAGTGCCGCCCGCACCACGCGTATCGTCGAATGTCAGCGTGTAGTTTCCGACGACGGCCCCGCCGGAGGCGCTGTCGGTGATCTCCATCTCCCACTCGTTGGTGGAGCCTGCAGCCGGCACGTTCGGCGTGAAGGTGATCGACAGGTTCTCGGACGTGCCGAGGTTGTCGTAATAGGCGACCGTCAGTTCTTCGACTTCGCCGTCGGAGGTGAATTCCGTCGAGGTTGCGGGCAGGTTCAGCCCGACATCGACATAGGTCGTTGCCTCCCCCGCGGAGAGGTTGGCGTTGATCCGCACGGGTGTCAGGCCATCGGCCGTGTCACGGGGAAAGGCGGGAACAGACCCGTCGACGCCTGCTGGCCATCCCATCAGGATCAGCCCGCTTTCACTGGTCAGGTAGCCCTGATCGTCCGGCCGGAAGGAGGCCGTGGTGGTCAGAAGGAACTGGCTGGCCGTGTTGCCGACCCCCAGTGCCGCCTCTGTCGTGACCGGCATCATGCCACGACCCCGCACCGCCAGGTCCGTCACGTTGTCGGTCGACACGATGGAGCCGCGTTCGTCGATCAGCCGGTTGGTGGTGACCCGAACGCCGCCCGCCGAATAGGACCCCTGCGAGGTGTTCAGCACCATCGAATGGAAGTCCGTCACGGCCCGCTTGTACCCGAAGGTCGAACTGTTCGAGATATTGTCCGCGATGGTCGCAAGACGGCTGGCGTTGGCGCTGAGGCCGGCGACGCTGGCATTCAGCGAGGAAGAGATCGTCATGCGGTGCCTTTCCACTTCGATATCAGTCTTTCGATCCCTCCTAGATCTGCCGGCTTAAGATGCCGCTAATGTCTCGGATTCTATCTATTGGTCCGACCGCAGTAGGATGATCTCGATCCGGTTGTTCCTGACCGAGACGAGATCGGCATCGGCCGGTTGCCGGTCTGCATGACCGGTGACGCGGGCGACGCGGGCCGGGTCCAGCCCGCCCTCCTCAAGTAGTTCATGCAGCTGTGCGGCCCGGTCCGAAGACAGCGACCAGACCGGGTTGTCGACGACTACGGCGGGCCGGGCGCGCACGTGGCCTTCGACGGCGACGGCGTTCTCGACCATGCGGAAGACACGCGCGAACGACCGGGCGAGCTCGACCGTCACGGGGGCGGGATCTGCCGTTCCCGGCTCGAACAGGCGGCCATCGTCGATGTCGAAGATCTCGATGATGAGGCCTTCGTCCGTTACGCGGGTGATGACGTGGCGCAGGGCCTCGTCGGACAACATGCTCTCCCCGCCGCGGCCGAGCAGTTCGCTCTCGACCTCGCGCAGCGCGGCCACCTGGGCGTCCTCGTCACGTTCGGGATCGCCGCCGTCTTCGAGGGCGAAAGTCGTCTCCTCCCCCTTCGAATCGACGATCGCCACCTGTCCGTTGTCCGCCAGCGTGTCATCGGTGAAGATCGAGCTGCCGCCGAACGTGCCGCTGCCGCCACCCGACATCCGGTTGATCGGAATCGTCGGAGAGAAGTAATCCGCGATACCCTTCCGCTGTTGCTCCGTGGTGGCGTTCAGCAGCCACATGAGCATGAAGAAGGCCATCATCGCGGTGACGAAATCGGCGTAGGCGACCTTCCAGGCGCCGCCGTGGTGTCCGTCTCCGGCGACGACTTTCTTCCGCTTGATGATGATTGGTGCGTTCGTAGCGGCCATGTCCTGCCCCCGGTTTCACGTATCCCGCAGGAGGTCTTGCGACGAAGCGGGACAGCCGAAGGGCGCAATGATGGCGAAACGGTCCAGATTCGGACTTTCAGAGTTAACCGGCCGGCCTTTTACGGTAAACGTCGTCCGGACCGCAGAATTCGATCAGCTCGTAGCCGTTGTCGCGCATGATTTCGGGGATGCGCTTGCTGGCGGAATTGTTCTCGATCGACCAGATTTTCACGTCGTGCTGCGCGAAGGGAAACGCCTCGAGCGCGGTGATCTCCCCTCCTTCGATGTCGAGCGAGACGAAGTCGGGATCGGGCAGACCGCTCGTGATCATGATGTCCGACAGCGTCCGGGTCTCGACCTTCAGCACCTGTTCCTTGTGGCGCGGATCGTCGCGGACGGTCTTAAGAAGTCCCTCGTCGTAGGACTGGGCAAGGCCGCTCATCTGGGTGTAGCCCTCCTGAACCTCGATGAAGTCCGCTTCGCCGGAGGTCGGCGCGACGGCGACCTGAAGGCACTGGCACCGGCGCACGGCAGAGGCCTTCTCGAATTGCGCAGGCACGGGTTCGACGAGCACGCCGGTCCAGCCGCGATACTGCTCGAGGAACAGGGTGTTCGAGCCGGAAACGCCGTCATACCCCCCGATGTCGAGGAAGGTGCCGCCGGTGCGATGGTTCATCAGCCGGTCGACGACGGCATCCTGCCCGGCCTGCGAGCTATAGAGATACTGCGGCACCAGCATCTGCGTCACTTCGTGAAGCTGCCGGTTCAGCTCGCCCCGCTTGCGGGACCGCTCATCCTTCAGCGTCCCGATCAGGTCCTTGCGCAGCTCCACCAGGTCCGCCCGGATAGAGCGCAGGCGATCCTGCGGCGTCATGCGCCGTTCCCGTAGTCGGCATAGGATTTCTCTTCGACCAGCGCGGAGCCGAGCAGCAGATTGATCCGCTTCTTCACGTCCGCCCGCCGGTCATTCGTGACATAGACCGCGCGGGCGAGCGCGATGAAGGTCTCGCCGAAGTTGCCGGCGCGTTCACAGTCGCGGATGTCATCCTCGATCTCCCAGAGCTCGACGTTGATGTCGTAGAGTGCGTCCCACAACTCGGTCAGCTGTCCGCTATCGGGCAGGTGTCGGGCGGCGGTGGCGTCCAGCGTCGCCTTCTCGTGCCGGATGTTGGCGAGTTTGCCGGCATCGGAGATCCGCTCCGTCTTGATCCGCAGGATGGTCAGCTTGTCGATCAGCTCCCCCGGCGAGGTCGGGACAAGGATGTCATCCAACGGCGGCTTCCTTCTTGCGTTCGGTGGCCATCGCCTCGAGCTCCGTGCGCACGCGGGCGAGCGGCTCCTCCCAGTTCCGGGGCTCGGGCTGCCGGAACAGCCGCATGGAGGGATACCAGGGCGTCGTCTCACCGTGGTGCGAATAGACCCAGAAACTGTCCCAATGCAGCACGACCCATGTGGGGATGCCGAGCGATCCGGCGATGTGCGCGGTGGCCGTGTCGGAGGTGACGATGAGGTCCATCTCCATCATCGTCGCGGCGCAGTCGGCGAAGTCCCGGTCGCTGCTGGCCGTGTCGAGGATGAAAGCCTCCGACCCGTCGCCACGGTAAGGCTCCAGGAACGGACCCTTGTAGAGCGAGAAGAGCTGAACACCCGGCACGTCGGACAGGGGCAGAAGGTCGGTGTGACTGAAGGAGCGGAACGCGTTGCCCTTGTAGGTGGCGGACCCACTCCACACGACACCGACGCGCAGCACGTCGCGGTAGGGGCCGACGAAGCCGCGCGCCCGGGACCGGCTGTCCTGGTGCAGCGCCAGCTTTGCGGGGGCCGGAACGTCCGCGCGGGACGTCAGGCCAAGCTTCGGCAGGTCCATGTAGGGAATTCGGAAGTCGAACGGCTCCGTCCGCGAGATCTGAAGCTCGATCCGGTCGGCGCCCTCAAGCTCGGCAAACAGCCGGTGCATCGGCCGCTCGACCAGAACCCCGACCTCGGCCCCGCGCGCCTTGAGCGCCGGCAGGAAGCGGAGCGTCAGGACCGCATCGCCGAACCCCTGCTCGGGCACCACGAGGACACGCTTGCCGGCAAGATCCTCGCCGTCCCACTTGGGATAGGGGTAGTCGACCTTCTTCATCTCGTCGCTGCGCCAGCGGGCGTCGTAGCGCCGGAAACCCTCTTCGTAGTCCCCGCGCCCGAGCAGCGCGAAGGCGAGCTGAAGCTCGAGCTCACTCTCTTCGGGATGCTCCGCCATGCAGCGCCGCAACCAGTCGATCGCGGCGTCGTAGTCGCCCTTGCCGCGCATCGCGCGACCGACCAGCGCCTTCTGGTTTGCGTCGTCCGGGGACAGCGCGAGAAACCGGTGCCGCACGTTGATCGACTCGTCGTAGAGGCCGACATCGTTCAGCGTGTTGGCGAAATTGTTGAGGACAGAGGTCGCTTCCGGCTTCAGCCGCGCTGCCCGGCGATGCGCACGAAGAGACTGTTCATAACGCTGATTGACGCGGTGCAGGACGCCGAGGTTCGACCACATGGTGCCGTCGTCGGGATTGCCCGACAGATACTGCGCATAGAGCCGTAGCGCCTTGGCATCGTCGCCCGACCGGTGCGCGGCCAGCGCCGCCTCCCTGAGATCGCTGGCCGTCAGTCCCGCCATCACTCTCCGCCCTGGCGCCGCTTCACTGGTGACAGCAACGTCTCCGGTCGACGCTTCTCCGCCTCTTCGAAGAGAGAGAACGTCTGGTTCACATAGTTCACCGCGCCCGAGATCAGCTCCATGTAGTCGAGCAGCTCCGGCGTGCGTTCGACTTCGGTCACCGTGACGCTGCGGTCCGGTGAGGGGCCCTCGAACCCGGCATAGAACCAAGGGTCGCCCCGGTTGATCTTCAGCGGCTTGTCGAGGTCGTGCCACTCGAACGCCCACATGAGAGGTCTCGGCCAGACGTTGATCGGGAAGCGCCCGCCGAAGATCGTGCCGGGGATCGGCGTCTTTGTGTAATGCATGAACGGCGAGAGCTGGGTCATGTAGACCGGCTCATCGCTGATGAAGACGTAGGGCGTCTCCACCTGGATCGTCGGAACACCCGCATAACGCCATTCGTGTTCGGCGGTGACATGGACCTTCTCGCGCAGCTTGTTGCCGCGGATGCCGGACAGGTTGCCGTTGAGGTTGCGCAGAGCCGGTTTGCCGTCCTTGTCACGCACGAACTCGAGATTCAGGTCGAACGGACAGCGGATCAGGAAATACCGGCTTTCCATGTTGATGACGGCGGGGCAGCGGCTCGCGCTCTTGGCGTGGGTGCGGTTGCGCTCGGCGCCGCGGACACGCTCGGGCGCGGAATAGATCACGCCGCCCTTCTGGCTGTTGAGGAACCAGCCCACCTGCACCGCCCCGCCCTTCGCCGGCGCAGCCTCGGTGTTTTCGAAATGAACGGAAAGCCTCATCTGCCGTCTCCTGCTGATACCGTTGTGCCCGGTATCCATTGCCCGGGTTGAGACAATCTCAATGATCCCGCCAAGTCAAAGACTTCAAGGTCGCGGACTGGTCTCCGGCAGGGCCAGCGCGCCGAACTTGGCAAGCAGCAGGCAGGCGGGAATGACCCCCGTGAGCGGCACGCGCAGGCGCCCGGCAAGGGTCGAAACCTCCATCGGGCCGGATTGCGACAGAACCGCCTGCACCGCCTGCAGCACGTCGTCTGAGATGATCTTGCGCTTGTAGAGCTTGCGTCCGTTCACCTCGTCCAGCGCGTCCATCGCCGCGCGGTCGATCGGGCTTACGAGCCGGACGACATCCGTCGGTTTCAGGACATCCGTCGGATAGTCGGAATATAGATCGAAAGGATCGACCTCCAGCGGGCCGGCAGGCCCGGATGCCAGTTTCGGCGTCGTCGGGTGCGCGCCCTTCCGGCGCTCGGCCAGGTCATCGGCGAGGGCGAGGTACTGCGGGATGACCGCCGACCAGTCGAACCGCTGCTTCACGTGCCGGACAGCCGCCGCGCCCATTTGTCGCCGCAGCCCCTCATCCCCGGCGAGCGCGGTCAGCGCGGCCTCGTATGCGCCTTGGTCGATCGCGGTGTGCTGTTGGACAACAGACAGGTGTCGGAGGTAGTCGTCCGTCCCCTCGGCGAAGCGTTCGGCGACGCGTGTCCCGTATCCCGGCGGCGCCATGCGTGTCGGGATCAGGAAACCCGTCTCGTCATGCAGAACCGTGTCGCGGAAGCCGTTCCAGTCCGGCATGACGACCGGAAGACCGGCGGCCATCGCCTCGACCGGGACAAGGCCGAACGTCTCCTGAATATTATCGACGGGAAGCGAGAACACATCGGCCGCGGACCAGATCCGGCGCCGCACGTCGGGGTCCTGCCCGTCGATGATCCGAACGGTGACATTCGGCGCGACGTCCTTCGCCGCACGTTCGTGCAGGGCCTTTTCCGTGTCCCGGCTCGCCCAGCCGGCCATCCAGAAGTGGATCGGCCGCCCGATCTTTCCGGACATACGTTCGAGAACCTGCAACAGCGGCACCATGTTGGCCTTCTCGACGGAAGTCAGCCGCCCCATCGACAGCACGACGAAGCCGTCTTCCGAGACATCATAGCGCTGACGGAAGCCGGCCCGCGCCCGGTCGTCCCGCGTGAAATCCGCCGCGTTGACGCCAAGCGGGATGAGCGGCAGGCGCGGCATCGGCACACGAGAGGCCCCGAAGCGCTGGCGATAATACTCCGCCTCGAGGTCGAACTGCCGGCGCACCACGGACTGAACGGCGCGCGACGTGCAGATCAGCGCGTCCCATGGCTCGACCGGCTCCGCCAGCAGGTTGTGCAGCCCCTCCATCACCCGCCGGGTGGAAACGGTGTGCGTGATCCCGACCAGCGAGCAGGCCTGCGGTGCGAAATGCTGCCGCCGCCATGCCGCGTTCATGTAGCCGGGAGCCGGAAAGAAGATCGTACCGAAGGCGGTGAAGTCGGTCGGCCCGCGCAGGGTGCGGATGTCGAGCGGGCGAGTCTCGCCCATCTCGCGGAGCAGCTTTTCCAGTTCACGCGAGGCGTTGGCATGTTCGGTGACGAGCGACAGCCGCTCCGCCCCGCAATGGGCGAGCCAGCCTTTAAGGAACGACTGCCCGGCAGAGCGCCGACCGACGACACCTTTCCCTACCGACTCGATGGCGTCGGGATGGAAGAAGATCGCGGGATCTGGGTGGGGCATGTCGGTCTCGCTGGCGGTCCGGGCGTTTGTGGCGACCGGACCGCCCGCTGGCAAGCGCGACTGCTCAGACGGCGAGCGCCATGCCCCCAGCCGTGTCGGACTCGACAGCCCTGTCGAGAACCTTCTGCAGGTCTGCACCGCGCCGGAAGTCGGGCCGTACCTGCTGGCCCGACCGGATCGCGGCGATGAAGCGCGCGTAGTTCGTCGGAACCTCGGGCGTCGCGACCTCGCGCCAGGTGCCGGTGGGCATGTCGGGACCGATGCAGGCCGTCAGCTTGCTCTTGCCGTCCTCGAGCCGCACGTCGAGTCCCCCCTTCGTCCCGAACAGCCGCAGGCTGAGGTCGTTCAGGTGGCCACTGGCGAAGCGGCTGGCATGGACCACGCCGATCGCCCCGGTCTCGAGCGCGACGTGCATCGCGAAACTGTCGTTGGCGTCCAGCACGTATTCCCCGATCCGGTTCTCCGGCGCCTTGTCGAAGGTCGTCAGCCGGCAGGACACGTCGCGCACCGGGATGCGCCCGGTCGCGAAGGTGGCGAAGTCGAGGATATGCACCCCGATGTCGCCCAGCACGCCCATCGAGCCGTGCCTGGTCGACAGCCGCCAGAGCCACTGCTCTTCCTTGTCCCACTCGCCCCACGCGGGCTGGGTCAGCCAGCTTTGCAGGTAGGCGGCCTCGAAGTGCCGGACCTCGCCGATCTCGCCCGCCTCGACCATCGCGTGCGCCTGCATCAGGGAGGGCACGTTGCGGTAGCTGAGGTTCACCATGTTGACGACGCCCGCCACCTCGGCGGCGTGGGCCATCTCCTCGGCGTCGGTCGCGTTGGTGGCCAGCGGTTTCTCGCAGAGAACATGCTTGCCGACCGCCAGAAGCGTCATGGTCGTGGCGTGGTGCACCGGGTCCGGCGTGACGTTCGACACAGCATCGAACTCCCCCCAGGCGATCGCGTCGGCGAGCGAGGTGAAGCCATGCTCCAGCCGGTGCCGCGCGTTGAACTCCGCGAGGCGACCGGGGTTGGTATCGACACCGCCGACGACCTTGGCACCCGGAATCGAGGCGAAGGCCTCGGCATGGGTATTCGCCATCCCGCCGGTGCCGAGGATCAGGACACGGACCTCGTCGCTCAACGGAAGCCCTCCTCACCCTCTTCGTGCAGGGTCGCGCCGCGTTGCTCGATCGGCTCGAGCGCCTCGGAGACAGGCACGTTCGGGGCGGCGTCGACATCCTGCACATCCTGTGCACGCCCGGTGCACGCCCAGTGCACGGCGTTCGTCAGCACCTTCAGTACGTTGTCGTCGTGATAGGTCGGATAGGTTTCGTGACCCGGACGGAAATAGAACACCTTCCCCGCGCCCCGCTTCCACGTCGCGCCCGAGCGGAACACCTCGCCCCCCTGGAACCAGCTGATGAAGACGGTTTCATCCGGTTCGGGAATGCCGAACGGCTCTCCGTACATTTCTTCGTTTTCGAGCTCGAAATGCTCGGGCAGGCCCTTCGCGATCGGATGGTTGCGGTTCACCGACCAGATGCGCTCCCGCTCCCCGGCCTCGCGCCAGTAGAGGTTGCAGGGCGTGCCCATAAGCCGCTTGAAGACCTTGGCGAAGTGACCCGAGTGCAGGACCAGAAGGCCCATGCCGGCCCAGACGTGGCGCACGACACGCTCGACGACCTCGTCCTCGACGTCGCCATGGGCGGCGTGTCCCCACCAGAGCAGAACGTCCGTCTGCGCAAGACGCTCCTCGGTGAGGCCGTGGTCCGGCTCCTGCAGGGTCGCGGTCGTCGCACTGATGCCGGCGTCCGCGTTCAGACCCTTGGCGATCGCGCCGTGCAGGCCTTCGGGATAAAGGTCGGAGACCGTCTTGTTCGTCTGCTCATGGACGTTTTCGCCCCAGACCACGGCATTGATCGCCATATCGAAATCCTCTGCTGTCCTGCGCCTGCGCTACCATACCGGCACACCTGCGCAAGCCCGTCCAAGGTATCCACACACCGAGATGTCAGAAGCCCTTCCCTTGATTTCATGGCTCCGGTCGCGGCATATGGGTAGACTTTTTAGGTTCGAGACCACACCAAGGAGCCCGCACTTAATGGCGAGCGTGTTTTCCCGGATCACCGGACGGAAGGACAGCAATTTCCCGCCGCCCGAACCGGAAGAAAAGATCCAGGTCGTCGGCGACATCCACGGACGGTTCGACCTGCTGGAGTCGCTGTCGAACAAGCTCGATCCGTTGGCGCCCATCATCCTCGTCGGTGACTATATCGACCGCGGCGACAACAGCGCGGACGTGCTTCGCGGCTGCATGCAGGTGAGCCGCGAAACCAATTTCCGCCTGACCTGCCTGACCGGCAACCATGAATCGATGTTGTTGAAATTCATCGAAGATCCGCGCTCCGTCGCGTCGATGTGGTTGAACAACGGCGGCCAGCAGACGCTGGCGAGCTTCGGCGTCCGGCTCGTCTCCGACCGGGTCGAGGACGCGGTGCTCGATGATGCGCGCGACCAGCTCGTCGATGCGATGGGCGGCGCGCTGATCTCGTGGCTGGAGGACCTGCCGATCTCGTTCCGCTCGGGCAATGTCGCGGTCGTCCATGCCGGCGCGGATCCGGCCCTGCCGCTCGAAGATCAGAGCCGTCGCTGCATGATCTGGGGCCATCCCGATTTCGACCGGGTCGACCGGAGCGACGGCAACTGGATCGCGCATGGCCATACCATCGTCGACCAGCCGGGATTCGCACGGGGCCGGATTTCCGTCGACACGGGCGCCTACGCCACCGGCCGCCTGACCGCCGCCGTGATCGAGGATGGCGAGGTCGAGTTCATCACGACCTGAAGCGCCGCGATTTCCTGCCGCGCTTCCGCAAGCCCGTGCTAGCTTTTGCGCATGGCGACCGTCACGACACTCTTCGCGCGCACCCTCGCGCGGGCCGCCGGGCTGGATATGACCGAGGACGGCGCGCTGCTCTCGGATGGTGAGGTCGTCTACAAGGTCCGCCCTCGCGATGACGAACGGATCACCGACGCCGACTACTTCGCGCTGATCGAGTGGATTCGCGACCAGACACCGGACGAGACGGCCCTCGCCTTCGCCTATGCCGAAACACTGGAGTTCGAGGGACTCGGCGTTCTCGGGCTCGCCTTCAAATCCGCGCCGACCCTGCGTGACAGCCTGCGCCGGTTCGAGCGCTATTTTCAGCTGGTCACCGACAGCGTGGCCTATCGGCTCGACGAGAGCGAGACGCCCGCCCGCTTCCTGATCGCCCGCCGCACTGCGCCGAACCCGGTGCTGGCGTTCCGCAATACCTGCGCGCTCGTCACCATCGTCAGCCGCATGAGGAGCTTCGCCGGCTCCGGCCTCCGGATCGAGGCGGTCACCTTCCGGCACCCATGCCCCGACGATCCAGCGCGGTACGAAGCGAACCTCGGCTGTCCCGTCCGGTTCGAGGCGGCGCATGACGCGATCCACCTCGCGCCGGAGGTGCTCGATACGCCCAATCGCATCGGCGACGCCGGGATCTCGGATTTTCTGACGGCGCATCTGGACCAGCAGGTCGGCGCGCTCGCCACCGAGTCGGGGATCGAGGCGGAGCTGTCACGCTACCTTGCCGGGGCGCTCAGCGACGGGATGCCACGGGCGAGCGAGGCAGCGCGCGCCCTCGGGATGAGCGAACGCACGCTGTTCCGCCGCCTGTCCGACGCGGGCGAGACGTACCAGGGCGTCGTGCAGCGTGCGCGCATGGCGCTGGCGGAAGACCTGCTGCTGTCGCGCGACTGCTCCATCGCGGAGGTCGCCTTCCTGACCGGCTTCTCCGAGCAGAGCAGCTTTACCCGCGCCTTCAAGCGCTGGGCGGGCACGCCGCCGGCCAGCTACCGTCGCGAGGCCCGCCCGGCCTGATTGGCAGGACCGGCCAAAAGGCTGGCAGGGCCGGCCAATATTCGCGCCCGCCCCTCCCCTAGACCTTCTGTCAGGCCCGGCACTCCCGCCGGCACGACAGGAGGTTCACCATGAAGAAAGTCTGCATCATCGGCGTGTCCGGCAAGCTCGGCATCCTGATGGCTCAACACGCGCTCGCCCGCGGTTACGCGGTCCGGGGTCTGTGCCGCGCCGGGAGCGCGGAGAAACTCTCCGGCCTCGAGGGGTCGGTCGAGATCGTCACCGGCGACACCAGCGACCCCGATACGATCCGCACCACCGTCGCCGGTTGCGATGGCGTGCTGACGGTCCTTGTCCCTTGGGGCACCGATGGCATGGCGACCCGGACGGCCCGCGCCGTGCTCGATCATGCGGACCAGGGCGCCCGGCTGGTCTTCTCGACCGGCTGGCACGCGACCCGGGACGCGCGGGACCGCTACCCGCTGGCGGAGCGGCTCAAGACGTCGCTCATCGGGGCTGCCGTCCGGGTCCTGCGGCTGGCGGACATCAACGACCACAAGCGCGCGGCACGGCTGGTCTACCAGTCCGACCGCGACTGGACGGTCGTGCGCTGCTCCGACATCGAAGAGGGCCCGTCCGAGGGCCTGCCAATCTGGGCGCCCCATGTCGGCGACCCGAGGCTCGCGGCCAACCGCACGCGGCGCACCGACTTCGCGCTCTTCATGGTTCACGCCCTGACCGACCGGGCGCTGCATCAGCAGGCCCCGGCCATCGTCAGCCGAGCCCGCGTTCCGGCCACCGCCGGGGCCCGACCCACCCAACTTGCCTGAGTTCCGAGAGAGGAGACAACGATGAATGCCAACCCCCAGACCGCCCGCCTTGCCGGGCTGCTCTACCTCACAATCATCATCTGCGGCATCAGCGCCGAGGCCGCGTTGCGGGGGCCGCTGATCGATCTCGGCGATGCGTCGGCCACGGCCTCCGCCATCCGGGAATCGATCGGGACGTTCCGGCTCGCCTTCGCCGCCGACGTCATCATGGCCATCTCGGACGCCGCGCTCGCCGTGCTGCTCTTCGTCATGTTCCGTCCGGTCGCGCCGACGCTGGCGCTGGCCGCGATGATCTTCCGGCTGGTGCAGGCGGTCCTGATCGCCGCGAACCTGCTCAACATGCAGGCCGCGTGGCTGCTGTTCTCCGCCGGGCAGGACATGGCCGGACTGGCCCCGGAACAGGCCAACGCAGTGGCGATGATGTTCCTGAACCTGCACGCGCACGGCTACGACCTCGGGCTCGTGTTCTTCGGAATCAACAGCCTGATGACCGGTGCGCTGATCCGGCAATCCGGCATGTTCCCTCGCCTGCTCGGCACCGGACTGGCGGCGGCGGGCCTCGTCTACCTGACCGGCAGCGCGCTGCGCTTCCTCGCCCCCGGCCTCTGGGAGATGGTCCTGCCGGCCTATGGCCTCACGGTTCTCGCCGAAGGGGCGTTCTGCATCGCGCTGCTGATGAAGAAGGACGGCACGCGACAGCAGGCAGTCGCCTGACAAACGCGGCCTCCCCCTTGCGGGGAGGCCTCGACCGTTCGCCCGAGGCGCAGGATTTCCAAGAAGTTTGGAGTGTGGTGCCGCTGAAGGGACTCGAACCCCCGACCCCATCATTACGAATGACGTGCTCTACCAGCTGAGCTACAGCGGCCACGGCGCGCCTATTAGCACCGAGGTCGGCGGGGTGAAAGCGCAATTTGACCTTCCACCGCACCGAAAATCAAAGACGCCGGGATCAGGTCTTAGGCGCCTCTTCCGTCGAGGGCTCCACCACGACCTCTTCTTGCGGGGGCGGGGTGGGATCGACGATTGTCTCGGGCTCCGGCTCGGGCTTGCCGATCTGGCCGACGATCAGCGGCAGCATCTCCACGCCGCGCGGCATCGCGACCTCGGACTGCGGCGGCGTCTTCCAGGCCAGCGTGTCGAAGCTCTGGCAGTTCGGACAGACCGGCTGCCACTCGGCCGCGATGTTGTGACAATTGTCGCAAATCCACTGCGGGCCGCGCGGCGCCGTCAGGGCCTTGGTCAGCCAGCCACGAACGATCGCGTCGTCGGCGCCTTCGCCACGCTCGATCGCCGCCATGAGCGTGAGAACACGCGCGGTCGGCTTCTTCTCCGGCAGATCGCCGAGCGAGCGTTTCGCCTCGGGGAAATCTTCCGCCGCGACGTGAAGCTCGGCCAGGAGCATCTTGGTTTCCGGATCCTCGGGATGGACACGGGTCAGGTCGCGGAACCGCTTGATCCGTTCCGCCGGTGCCTCGGTCGGCCGGATTTCGGCATAGGCCGCGGCAAGATCGGGATGCGGGCGCACTTCCCACGCCTTGCGCAACACGCGCGAGGCGGAGCGCTGGTTGTTGTTCTCCATGTAGGCACGGGCTGCCATAATCGCGGCCGGGATCAGGTCCGGCGACAGGCGGTTCGCCTCGATCGCCGCCTCGCGGGCCTCGATCGTCTTGCCTTCGGCCATGACGTCCTTCGCCTCGGACAGGGCGAGCACGGCATCGCGGCGACGGTGCACGTCGCGCGGCAGGGCGCCTGCCTTCAGCTTGGCGCCAAGCGTCTTGCGCGCACCGGCCCAGTCTTCCTGTTCGGCCTGAAGACGCAGCAGCGTGTCGGCGACACCGTCGTGCTTGGGCCGCAGGGCGAATGCCTTCTCCGCCAGCTTCATCGCGGTCTCGGTATCGCCGGCCTCGAGCTTCTGGCGCATCAGGCCGTGCACACCGACAAAGCGCGTGCGGTTGTCGTTCAGCAGGACCTTGTAGGTCTCCTCCGCCTTCTTGCGATCACCGGCGAGTTCGGCGGCCTGCGCCGTCAGAAGGTTCGTCAGTTCGGGCCGGTTCAGGTAGCGGTCGGCCTTGTCGGCCTTGATCAGTGCCAGCCGGCCGTCCCCGGCCGCAAGCGCCATCATACCGTCGGCGAGCGCGTCGAAACCGCGCCGCTCGGTGCGCTTGTTGAAGTAGCGGCTGACCGCCGTCTCATCGCCGTTCAGGAAGTGGAACAGGGCGAGCAGGAAGCCGAGCACCTTGAAGACCACCCACGTCAGCGCCACCAGCAGGACGAGGCCGAGAACCAGTTGCAGCGGCGACAGGGCGATCTCGTAGCCGGCCATCGTGATCGTCGCCCCGCCATCGACGCTCATCAGGAGGATCGCGCCGTAGGTGATCGCGATGACGACTGCCACGAAGGCCAAAATTTTGATCAGGGACCAGAGCATGCGTGCAGCCTCAATTCGACGTCAGGGTTTGCGACAGCTCGTCCACGGCGGACAGAGCTTCGGAACGGGTGGTCGCCTCGCCGATCCAGTCCGACATGGCAGCGCGGACCACTTCGGGCAGGGTCTCGATCTCGGCAAGCGTGTCGGACAGGCGTCCTTCCCCAAGTGCCGCTTCGGCACGGGACAGGACGGCGTCCGGCTCGGAGCCTTCCCGCGGCTCGACGGAGCGCACGTTGAACTGCCGGCGCAGGAAGCCGCTGGCGCCACCCTCGTCGCCGGCGACACCTTCATCGCGCGCGACGGCCAGCGCGGACCGGGCGGCTTCGGGGAAGGTCGACTGCAACTCGCCGAGGCTCGGCACACCTTCGGCAGCCGACTCGGACAGGATTGGCGGCACCGTGTCCACAACACTGGCGGCCGTGAGTTCGGACAGCGCGCCGTCGAAGGGGGCGCCGCTTTCGACAGCGGACTGGACGCGCGACAGGGCGGAGCGGGCGGCGGCCTCGGCGGCGGCTTCCTCGCTTGCCGCTTCGAGGGAGGTCGCTTCCTCCTCCAGCGCGGCGAGTTGTTCGGACACCTGACCGGAAAGCTCGCTGACGCTCTGTTCGGTCGCGCTCATCCGATCGCCAAGTTCCGAGACCGCGGCGGAGGTTTCTTCCCGAAGCGCGGCGATCTCTCGTTCGTAGGCCTCTACCGCGGTGTTGGACAGCGATCCGTCCGCGCCGGGCAGTTGTTCGATATCGGTCAGGCGTGCATCGATCGCGGTCACCTGCTCCGTCAGACCCGACAGCGTGTCACCCAGCTCGGTCTGCACCGCGTCGACCCGTTCGGTCACCGCGCTCACGCTGCTCGAATTCGCGTCGAGCGCTTCCTGAAGCGGTGCGAAGTCCGGACCTTCGGCAAGACCGGAGACAGCGGCCTGCAGTTCTTCCAGCGCCGTCTGGTTCGACGCGACGGTATCGGACAGCGTGGTGTCTTCCTCGGGCGCGGGTCCGAATTGGAAAAAGGCGATGCCGTAACCGATGCAGCCGGCCAGCAGGCCGCCGATCATTGCGGGAATCCAGCCGCCCCGGCGTTCAACGACAGTCGTCCCGGATTGGTCGGAAGTCCGACCTTCGGGACCGGCGATGCTGGTCAGGGCTTCGGAGTCGGACTTCTCCGTCGAGGTCGATCCCTTGTCTGGTTCTTCGGCCACAGTCACGCTTTCCCTTGAATTATCAAACCCGCTCCGCCGCTCAGCCTATCCGGCTGGTTGGTCGGCCTCAAGCGGGGGTCACCCAGACAGAAGGTATTCCAAACGACGAGAGGTCAACGCGATCATTGCCGCACCTTCCGGCGACGATGCGATCACAAGTGAGGCAGGTGAGAGCCGTGCCGCCTCTTTCGCGACCGCCTCGCTCATCGCGACGACGTGGAGCTGCCCCCGAAACGGCCCCTGATCTGCCATCAACGCGGCCGTCCGGGGGGAGAAAAGCGGCACGACGGCAGGAGCTTCCGCAGCAAGCGCCCTCCGAGCGTCGCTTGTCAAGGATTCCGGCTGCTGATCGTAGACCACGAGGGCCTCGCACGGCTGGCCGTTTGCGGACAGTCGACCTGCAACGTCGCCACGGGAATGCGCGCCCCTTAGGTGAAGAAGCCGACCGAGCGGCTTCTGCGCGAGAATCGTTGCGATCAGGGCCTCTGCATCGCCGCCGGCGCTCACGGCTGTCGCCCCCTCCTTTTCAGCGCAGGCCGCCGTGCGGTCGCCGACGCAAAAGGCCGGCAGCCCGGAAAGCTGCAACCGTCCGATCTGCGCAGCGCCATTGGCGGAGGTCAGGACAAGCGCATCGGGGCGCTCGGCGACCGAGACGTCGCGCGGGCGGATCCCGATCAGCGGCGACTGCAGGACATCGAACGGTTGTCCGGTTTCGCGGGCGACGGCCTCCGCAAAACGGGCGCCATCCGGCGCGGGACGTGTAACGAGGAGGACAGGACGCATCGGCGGGCCATATTGTTCGGCAGCGGGGCGAGTGTTACCTGCCCCCGACCCATGAGCAACCGGACCATGACGCAGACTCCCCTCATCCTCGGACTGGAAAGCAGTTGCGACGACACCGCCGCCGCCGTGGTGCGCGGCCGCGACGTGCTGTCGTCCGTCGTGCTCGGCCAGGCGGAATTGCATGCGGCCTTCGGCGGCGTGGTGCCGGAGATCGCGGCGCGCGCCCATGCGGAGAAGATCGACCATTGCGTCGAACAGGCCCTGATGAAGGCCGATGTGACCCTGTCGGACGTCGACGGTATCGCTGTGACCGCCGGTCCGGGCCTGATCGGTGCGGTGCTGGCGGGCGTGATGTGTGCCAAGGGGCTCGCCGCCGCGACGGGCAAGCCGCTGATCGGGGTGAACCACCTCGCCGGACATGCCCTGACGCCACGGCTGACGAACGACGTGCCCTATCCCTACCTCGTGCTGCTCGTCTCGGGCGGGCACTGCCAGTTCCTGCTGGTCGAGGGCCCGGAGGAGTTCACGCGGCTCGGCGGCACGATCGACGACGCACCGGGCGAGGCGTTCGACAAGACGGCCCGGCTGCTGGCCCTGCCTCAGCCCGGTGGGCCAAGTGTCGAAGCCTGCGCCGCGGCCGGCGATCCCTCCCGGTTTCCGCTGCCGCGTCCCCTGCTCGACCGGCCGGGTTGCGACATGAGCTTTTCCGGCCTCAAGACCGCCCTGCTGCGTGCGCGCGACGGCGCGATGGCCGGGATCGGGGGGCTGCGGGAGCAGGATCGCGCGGACCTGTGTGCGAGCTTTCAATCCGCCGTCAGCGATATCCTTGCCGAGAAGAGCCGCCGCGCGCTGGCGCTCTACCTCGACCGATCGCCCGCAAAGCCGACCCTCGCGGTGGCTGGCGGTGTCGCGGCCAATGGCGCGATACGGTCCGCGTTGCAGGCCGTTTGCGCTGAGTTAGAGACTGAATTCGTCGCCCCGCCGCTTGCACTTTGCACCGACAACGCGGCGATGATCGCCTACGCCGGAGGGGAGCTTTTCACGCTCGGCCGCCGATCCGACATGAGCCTCGCGGCCCGTCCGCGCTGGCCGCTCGACGACGCGGCGCCCGCGTTGCTCGGCTCAGGAAAGAAGGGGGCGAAGGCATGATCGTCGTTGCAGGAGGGGGAGCGTTCGGAACGGCGCTCGCCGTGTCGCTGGCCGCCAACGGGCCGGTCGGGCTCTGGATGCGGTCGCCCGAAGCCGCCGAGATGGCGGGGCGGATCCGCGAGAACACGAAGCGGCTGCCCGGCGTTGCCCTGCCGGAGAACATCGCGGTTTCCGCTGACATAGACACTGTTTTCGAGGCCGAGACGGTCCTGCTTGCCCTCCCGGCGCAGCAGCTCCGGTCTTTTCTCGAACAATTCGGAGAGCGGCTGTCGGGCAAGACCCTCGTCGCTTGTGCCAAGGGGATCGACGTGGAGACCATGGCCGGTCCCGTCACCCTGCTGGAGCGGATGGTGCCCGACGCGACGTCGGCCATGCTGACCGGGCCGAGCTTCGCCGCCGATATCGCGCGCGGGCTGCCCACGGCGCTGACCATCGCCTGCCGTGATGACGAGGCGGGCGTCCGGCTGCAGCATGCGCTGACGACGCCGAGCCTCCGCTTCTATCGCACCACCGACACGCGCGGCGCAGAGCTTGGCGGCGCGCTGAAGAACGTTGTCGCGATCGCCTCGGGCGCCTGTATCGGCAAGGGCTACGGCGACAGCGCCCGCGCCGCGCTTATGACCCGAGGCTTCGCCGAGATGCAGCGCCTTGCCGCATTCTTCGAGGCCGAGCCACAGACCCTGATGGGGCTGTCCGGTTTCGGCGATCTGACCCTGACCTGCACGTCCGAACTCTCTCGCAACTACCGTTTCGGGCTGGCGTGGGGTCGACATGAGGACTTCGACAAGAGCCTCACGGTCGAAGGCGTCCATACTGCCCTTGCCGTGGCCCGGCTGGCCGAGAAGGAGCAGATCGACATGCCGATCACCCGTCTCGTCGCGGACGTGGTGAACGGGGTGCTGGACGTAGACGACGCGTTGCAGCAGCTTCTGTCGCGTCCCCTGAAGGAGGAATGACATGGCCAGGTGGCTGTTCAAATCGGAGCCCTCGACGTGGTCTTGGGATGACCAGGTCGCCAAGGGCGACGCGGGCGAGGAATGGGACGGCGTGCGCAACTATGGCGCGCGGCTTCACATGCGGAACATGAAGCTGGGGGACCTCGGCTTCTTCTACCATTCGCAATCGGAAAAGGCGGTCGTCGGCATCGTCGAAGTCTGCGCCGAGATCCATCCCGACAGCACCACCGACGATCCCCGTTGGGAGTGCGTGGACATCAAGGCGGTGCGGCCCATGAAGACGCCGGTCACGCTCGACATGTGCAAGGCCGACGAACGGTTGAGCGACATGGTTCTCGTCAACAACACGCGCCTGTCCGTGCAGCCCGTGACGGACGAGGAATGGGCGGTGATCTGCGAGCTGGGCAAGACCGAGCGCTGACAGGCCCCTTCGCGGAATCGTTAGGCCCCCGGTCGGGGTCGTGGCATCCTCTGTCCCGGACAGAGGAGAAACGAGGGTCTGACAATGGGAATTCTTGCGATCATCCTTGCCGCGATTGCCGGTTTCGCGGTCGGGGCGGTCTGGTACATGCAGCTGTCGAAGCCGTGGCTTGCCGCTGCGGAGATCGAATGCGACGAGAATGGTAAGCCCGTCGGCGGTTTCAGCATCACGCCGTTCATCATCGGCTTCATCTGCATGCTCTGCGTCTCGGGCATGTTGCGCCATACGCTCGAGGCGTCCGATATCGAAGGCGTCTTGGCCAGCGCGGTGACGGGGTTCGGTGTGGGGCTGTTCTTCATCACACCTTGGGTCGCGATGAACTACGCCTACTCGAAGCGAAAACCGTTACTGACAGTGCTGGATGGCGGCTATTCCGTGATCGGGCCGACCGTCATGGGATTCGTGCTTGGCCTGTTCTGAAGTACGGAGGGTTCCGGCCATTGGTCGAAACCCTCCGCCTCACCCGCGTACACCCACACACGCGAAAGAAAGACCTGTCGGAGTTTCGACCATACTGGTCGTTCACGGGTTGTTCTAACGCGGATAACCCGACGAGGGCAAAGGCCGAACGCCGGGCATTTCGTTCAAATCCACAAGGCTCAGCCGTAGATGGATTCTTTTCCGAAGTGCTTCACCAGCATGTAGTAGATAACGGCGCGAAACTTCTGCCGCTCCGACCGGCCGTAGGTTTCGATCACGGACTCGATAGCATCCATCAGGTCCGGTGAATTGGCGAGGCCAAGCTTGCGGACGAGGAAGTTCTTGCGGATCGTCTCCAGCTCCTCCTTGTCGCTGGCGGCGACAGTCGAGGCATCACGGTTGTAGATCGTCGGGCCGCAGCCGATGGTCACCTTCGTGAGCAGGTCCATGTCCGGCTCCATTCCGCACTTCGTGCGAAGATCCTCGGCATATTCCGCGATCAGATCGTCTCGTTTGCCCATGCCCCTCTCCCTCTCACCTGGTTCCGTGGACGCCCTGCGCGGGTCGCAGGCAGAGCCTAGCCAAGGGCTTGGCCCGGGCAAAGAAAAAACCGGGCGGTGGGACCGCCCGGCTTCTTCCTCCCTCGGAAGGGAAATGTCGGCTTACATGAGTTCCGCGATCGGAACGTCATTCTCGATGCCTTCAACACCGGATTCGTCGAATTCCGGGTTTTCTTTCAGGCTCTCTTTTGTGGCGCCCGGCAGCATCAGGGACGTACCGCCATCGACCAGCTCGAAGTCTTCGAGCGGCAGGGCGACGGTGTATTCGCCGAGGCCGAGGAAACCACCGATGCCGATCACGGCTTCGACGCCTTCAGCCGGCTGGATCACGTAGTCGATCTCACCAACGCGCTCGTCGGCTTCGTTGCGAACGATGAGGCCAACGACGTCACCAACGGTCATTTCTTCGAAGCTGGTGAAGGTCGGCGCAACGGCTGCCATGTCGTCACCCGTCATGGTGTCGGTGCCCATCGCGGGATCGGTCGCGGCCATGTCACCGCCATCGGTCGCCATCGGGTCAGCAGCTTCGCCTTCGGCCATGTCGGTTTCGGCACCGTCTTCAGCCATCGGCTCGGCAGTTGCGTCGCCTTCGGCCATGTCGGTGTCATCACCTTCGGGGGCCATGGCATCTTCGCCTTCGGCCATCTCGGTGTCGTCACCTTCGGCAGCCATGGCGTCTTCGCCTTCGGCCATCTCGGTGTCGTCACCTTCGGCAGCCATGGCGTCTTCGCCTTCGGCCATCTCGGTGTCATCACCTTCGGCAGCCATGGCGTCTTCGCCTTCGGCCATCTCAGTGTCTTCACCTTCAGCGGCCATGGCGTCTTCGCCTTCAGCCATCTGGGTGTCCATCTCGGCTTCGGCGGCGGGCGCTTCGGCTTCGGTATCCGTCTCGGCATCCTGCGCGTAACCGGACGTTGCCAGAAGCGCGGCGGTTGCGGCGGAAATCATGAGGGTCTTGTAGGTCATTGGTACCTTCCTCCATCGTATTGCGATTGCTCAAACAAGACGCGACTCCGTGATTCCGTTCCGAAGAGGACAGCGAGTTGCCGTTAGGACAGGCGGATTTCCGCCACTCGATCCATTATTACTCAGTAAATACAGGGGTTTGTCGCGTTGGCCAAAGATGGCCGCCGCCGGGCGGACCAGTTGAAATCGAATTGGAGCCACCGGACCTGCCTCGCGCAGACAGGGCATTCCGTGGCCGTTCGCGACTGACACGCACAAAGAAGAGGGCCCCCGCCGGGACGAGCGGGGGCCTTCGAACTCTGTCGCGACGATCCGAGAGATCAGTAGCGGTAGTGATCCGACTTGAACGGACCTTCCGGCGTCACGCCGATATAGGAGGCCTGCTCGCCGCTGAGCTTCGTCAGCTTCGCGCCGATCTTGGCGAGGTGCAGCATGGCGACCTTCTCATCGAGGTGCTTGGGCAGGATGTAGACCTTGTTCTCGTACTGGTCGCCCTTGGTGAACAGCTCGATCTGCGCCAGCACCTGGTTGGTGAAGGAGGCCGACATCACGAAGGACGGGTGGCCCGTGGCGTTGCCGAGGTTCAGCAGGCGGCCTTCGGAGAGCAGGATGATGCGATGCCCGGACGGCATCTCGATCATGTCCACCTGTTCCTTGATGTTGGTCCACTTGTGGTTCTTCAGGCTGGCGACCTGAATCTCGTTGTCGAAGTGGCCGATGTTGCCGACGATCGCCATGTCCTTCATCTCGCGCATGTGCTCGATGCGGATGACGTCCTTGTTGCCGGTCGTCGTAATGAAGATGTCGGCGCTGTCGATCACGTCTTCCAGAGTCACGACCTCGAACCCGTCCATCGCGGCCTGGAGCGCGCAGATCGGGTCGACCTCCGTCACCTTGACCCGGGCGCCCGCGCCCTGAAGCGAAGCGGCGGAGCCCTTGCCGACGTCGCCATAGCCGCAGACGACGGCGACCTTGCCGGCCATCATGGTGTCGGTCGCGCGGCGGATGCCGTCGACGAGGCTTTCCTTGCAGCCGTACTTGTTGTCGAACTTCGACTTGGTGACCGAGTCGTTGACGTTGATCGCCGGGAACGGCAGCTGACCCTGCTTCACCAGCTCGTAGAGACGATGCACGCCGGTCGTCGTCTCTTCGGACACGCCCTGGATCATGTCGCGCTGGCGGGTGAACCAGCCGGGGTTCGCGTCCATCCGCTTGCGGATCTGGGCGAACAGCGCCTCTTCCTCTTCGGAGTGCGGCGTGGCGATCAGGTCCGTCTCGCCCGCTTCGACGCGCGCGCCCATCAGGATGTAGAGCGTCGCGTCCCCGCCATCGTCGAGGATCATGTTCGCGCCTTCGGGGAAGTCGAAGATCTTGTCGGCATAGTCCCAGTATTCCGGCAGCGTCTCGCCCTTGATGGCGAAGACCGGAACGCCGGCTTCGGCGATCGCGGCGGCGGCATGGTCCTGGGTGGAGAAGATGTTGCAGGAGGCCCAGCGCACATCGGCGCCCAGCGCGACCAGCGTCTCGATCAGGACGGCGGTCTGGATCGTCATGTGGAGCGAGCCCGCGATCCGTGCGCCGGTCAGCGGCTTGCTCTCACCAAATTCCTCGCGCAGCGCCATGAGGCCCGGCATCTCGGTTTCGGCGATGTCGAGTTCCTTGCGGCCGTATCCGGCCAGCGCGATATCCTTGACGATGTAGTCCTTGGCCATGCTTTGGCTCCCCTGCGATCCCGTGTTGCAAGCGACTTAGCAGGATGCAGGTGACTGAACAACGATCGCCGGGCGGACACGCGACCGGTTACATGCCGTCAGCTTTCGACTTCGGCGGGGGTAAAGGCGCGCTCTCCGAGGTCGAGCCAGGTGCTCCCCGCGGCCATCACGCAGGACCATCCGTTCGGGTATGTCTTGAGGATCGTCCAGGTCTGGCCGTCCTCGGTCCGGAAGATCTCGAAGATGCTGTCGTTGCCGTGCAGGCCGGTCCCGACAAGCTGCTCTTCGTAGTTTTCTCCAAGGATAGTGACCATCTTTTCCCGCTCGAGGCAGGTGGTCTGCGCCAGCGCGGGGGCTGCGCCGAGAAGTGCCGTCGTCGCGGTAGTGAGGAAACGTATCGCCATGTTCAGTCTCCCTCGACTGATGCGGCCCAAGGGGTCGCGCTACTCGGGCCCTCCCTTGGGCCTCGAGTAGAACCCGGGACTGGCTCTCGCAGGCGCGTTGGAATATCCGGAAGTGCCCGCGATCTTGAACTCCGCGGCGAACTGAGTGGTTTTTACGCGGCTTTGCCTGTTGCCTGTGCGGGTCGCGAGCGGAAACGGGTCCCGGCATGGTCGTTCACCAACTGAAATTGCCGGGACTGTCGCTACCGGAGGGCATCGCAACGCGGCGCGACAGCCCGGTGCCCGCGGAGTTGCGGGACGAGGAGTACCACGCCCGCTATGACGGGCGGACGCTGCTTTACGATTGCTTCCACGATCCGGCGCGCGGCGGCTTCGTCATCACCGCGCCCGCGTTCCGCAATCTCTGGCCGCTCTTTCGGGAGGGCCTGCGCCTCGACGGGAAACGCACGAAGGTCCTGCGCCGGGCATTCGGCCGGTCGGAGCGGCTCTTCATCAAGGGCGCTGAAACTGCGACCCTGACCTGGGAGCATGAGGGGCAGATCCATCCGATCCCCACTCGCGCCGGCATTGCGCCGGATTTCCGTGACGGGCGGCTCATCACCGCGATCAGCCGTGACAACGAGCTCGACTGGATTGCGGAATGGTGCCGCTTTCATGCGCGGCGGCATGGCGCGACGGGGGCGGTGCTGTTCGACAACGGGTCGACCACGTACGGACCGTCGGACCTTGCCGAGGTCCTTCGCATGACCCCCGGGTTTCGCGCTTCCGCCGTGGTGAGCGTGCCGTTTCCATATGGATACAAGCTCATCACGCCGGAAAAGGCATATCGCCTCCAGTTCCTGCAGACGGCGGTGATGAACCTCGTCCGCAACGACATGGCGTCGGAAGCGGACGCGGTGCTGAGTTGCGACATCGACGAGCTTGTCATGGGGCCGGCGGGCGCGTCCGTGTTCGATGCGGCGCACAACTGGACGGGCGGGCTGCGCATTCCGGGGCGGTGGGTCTATCCCGACCCGGACCAGCCGAAACCCTGTTCGCAGCACCTTCACCTCAACCGACCGGATCCGGATCGCGACTGCCCGACAAAGTGGTGCGCCCGACCGAAAGGGTGGCTCAGCGCCTTCGGCGGATGGAACGTGCATTACTACGGGGGCAGCCTCAGCACGCTCGCGCCGATCTCCGATGTCTTCTCTCTCGCGCATTGCGCGGGGACGACAACCGCGTGGAAAGACCGGAGCCCGCGTTTCGACATCCCCGAACGGCTGGTCCGCGATCCTGACCTTGCGGTCGCCATGGAAGATGCGGACTGAGCGCCGATTGCCTCCGCCGCGGCGGCTTGGGTAGAGAGAAGCGACACCAGACGGAGCGCCCCGATGCCACGGTCCCAGACGAAACCCGCCCGCGCCTGGCAGCGGATGCTGTCGGGACGGAGGCTCGACCTGCTCGACCCGACCCCGATGGATATCGAGATCGAGGACATCGCCCATGGCCTTGCCTTCGTGGCGCGATGGAACGGGCAGACGATGGGCGACTATGCCTACTCCGTGGCCGAGCATTCGCTGCTGGTGGAAGAAATCTTCGCCCGCCAGAACCCGAAGACGGAGCCGCGCTGGCGGCTTGCCGCCCTGCTGCACGATGCACCGGAATACGTGATCGGCGACATGATCTCTCCGGTGAAGGCGGCGGTGGGGCCAAGCTACGGCGCGCTGGACGACCGGCTGATGGCGGCGATCCATCTGCGGTTCGGCTTGCCGGCGCAGGTGCCGGTGCAGGTGAAGAAGCAGATCAAGAAGGCGGACAAGGTTTCCGCCTGGATGGAGGCGACCCGGATCGCAGGTTTTTCGGAGGCGGAAGCGACCCGCTTCTTCGGGCGGCCGGACGGTGAGCTGATCGAGATCTGCGAAATCAGGCTGCGGCCACCGATCGAGGCGCGGCGCGATTACACCGCGCGGCACGAGGCACTTCTCGCACTGCTCTAGCGGACGGATACAAGAAAGCCGCCCGACCTGCCGGTCGCATCACAGTCGTGGACGAACGGAAGGAATTACGGGCGGCTTTGTCTGCTCTGCCGGATCGGCGTCGCAGTCGTCAGGGGTCTTATGTTCGGTTCTACTGAAAGGTTCTATGGGAGGACCTCAGCGGTAGATCGAAGTCGTCGTCGCCTTGGTGATCCAGCGGATCGCGGCATAGTCGCGGAAGCGCTGGCGGGTGCTGGTTTCACGGACGGGCAGAGCGTCCGAGCGGGCGGCGATGTTGAAAGTGTCGGCGTAGATTGCGAGCATTGGAAGGCTCCTTTCGAGGGTCAGTGTGTGGCCGCGTCTCACCAGAGATCGCGGAAGGCGTTGAACCGGTGGCCCCGGTTGCCGCGACGGCTTTCCGGGACGAAACGGTCGGACCAGTCGTCACGCTGTCCGGGGATGTCTTTTCCGTGACGTGTCCGGGTTGCGTTCATCAGGGCATCTGCAAGTATCGTAAGCATCGTGGCCTCCTTCAGGCTTGCGTCGATGCCATAGTTCTATGGCCCGGCGCCCCACATAACGAGTCAGGAAGACTTCGGTAGTGTAAGAACGACTAACAGATGGACTGGCGCGACATCCCTTCGCTTTCGGCGCTTCGCGCGTTCGAAGCCGCAGCCCGGCTCGGCAGCTTTTCCGGCGCCGCGCGGGAGCTGAACGTGACGCACGCCGCCATTGCCCAGCATGTCCGGTCGCTCGAGGATCACTTCGGCGTCCAGTTGATGACCCGGCAGGGCAAGGCGATGGCCGTGACGGTCGAGGGACAGGGGCTCTCCCGCGCGCTGACCGAGGCCTTCGCGCTGGTCGAATCCGCGACGCGGGATCTTCTGGGACAGGGCGCGAACCGGGCTTTGCGAGTCGCGCTCACGCCATCGTTCGCCGCGAACTGGCTGATGCCGCGCATCGGACGGTTCTGGGTGGAGCATCCCGAGGTCGCGCTCGAACTGATCCCCAGCAACGACCTCGTCGATCTGCGGGCCGACGGCATGGACCTCGCCATCCGCTACGGGCGCGGCGGCTGGCCGGGCGTCGATATAGAGCAACTCGTTCCCGCAGGGCATGTCGCCGTCGGTGCGACTGCCAAGTATTCCGACCGGATCGGCTCCAGCTTTGCCGAACTCAGCGGTGAAACGTGGATCGTCGATTACATGGGCCGCGAGGAAGAGCTTTGGGCCGCCGAAAGCGGGATCGACTTCGAGAAGGAGAAAGTGCGCGCCTTCGACACCGCCGAACTGGCGCGCGAAGCGGCGAAAGCCGGGATCGGCGTCGCACTTCTGCCGCTGCCGATCGTGGTCGAGGAAGTCGTCGCCGGTCGGCTCGTGATCCTCACGCGGCAGATCGACTCCGACGTCTCCTACAGCATCCTGACGCGACCGGGCACCGTTTCACCGGCGCGGGACATCTTCATCCGCTGGCTGCGGAGCGAAGCGAAAAAGGGTTAGCGGGGCGACCGCTTGGCGAGGATGCGCTGCAGCGTGCGGCGGTGCATGTTCAGCCGGCGGGCTGTCTCGCTCACGTTGCGGTCGCAAAGCTCGTAGACCCGCTGGATATGCTCCCAGCGGACGCGGTCGGCGCTCATCGGGTTTTCCGGCGGCGGCGGCAGCGCGTCGGACCGGGCGAGCAGGGCGTTCGTGACGTCCGTCGCATCGGCGGGCTTGGACAGATAGTCGGTCGCACCGAGCTTCACGGCGGCGACCGCGGTCGCAATGGCGCCGTAGCCGGTCAGCACGACGATGCGGGAGTCGGGGCGACGTTCGCGCAGCACTTCCACCACGTCGAGGCCGTTGCCGTCCTCCAGCCGGAGGTCGATCACCGCATAGGCGGGCGGACGGGCGGTCGCGATGGCTTTGCCCGCGGCGACGGATTCCGCCATCTCGACGGAGAAGCCGCGTTTCTCCATCGCCTTGGCCAGGCGGCGGAGAAATGCTTCGTCATCGTCGACCAGCAGCAGCGACGGGTCGTCGCCCAGATCCAGTTCGTCCTTGCTCACCAACGGGTCCTTTGTCCGTTAAGGTTGTCGTTCGTCGTAACCGTCTGGCCGGATTGCGTCAATTCGCGGCGTCCAGAACGCATTGTACCCGGTCGGCCATCTCTTCCGGCGTGGCCTCCCGGCGGAAGAAGTCGATGAACCCTTCCCCTGGCATCATTAGGTAGGTCATCGCGGTATGATCGACGAGGTAATAGTCCGGATCTTCGTCGTCATGGACGTTGTAATAGACCTTGTAGGCCTGCGCCGCCGCGTCGATCTGCTCTTTTGAGCCGGTGAGGCCCAGCATGTCGGGATGGAACGCGTCGGTGTAGTCCGTCAGCACCTCCGGCGTGTCGCGATGCGGGTCGACGCTGACGAAGACCGGCTGCACATCGTAACCCCGATCTTCCAGCATCGTCACCGCGGTCGCCGTGCGGTCCGTGTCGACCGGGCACACATCGGGACAGAAGGTATAGCCGAAATAGACGAGCGACGGTTCGGTCAGGACATCTTCGTCCGTCACTGTCTCGCCGGTTTCGCTCACCAGTTCGAACGGGCCGCCGATGTCGCCGCCAACCGCACCGGACGTGCATTGGGCATAGGTGCCGGTCGAACCCGCGAACTCGGTCCACAGGAAGGTCCCGCCCAGAGCGAGAACCACGACACCGACAGCGCCGGTTGCGAGAAGCGTGTTCCGTTTCATGCAGGTGCCCTTCATTGTTCCCGTCCTTCGGGAGACATAATGTCGTGCCAGTCCGCCGCAACGGGAGTTAACGCCGCACATGGAGGATACCGAGTTCCAGATGTTCCAGGACCGCCAGCGGTCCAACTGGGTGCGGCTGCGGACTTTGGTCGTGATCCGCTGGATCGCGATCGCCGGCCAGACCATCGCCATGCTGGTCGCGATCTACGGCTACCGGCTCGATATCGAGGAGGGGCTAGCCGCCGTCACCATCGGCGCCTCCGTCCTCGCCAACCTGTTCACCACGTTCCTGAACCCGGAAAACAAGCGCCTGTCGGAGCGGCAGGCGACGCTGATGATGGTGTTCGACGTGTTCCAGCTCGGCGCGCTGCTCTATCTCACCGGCGGGCTGAACAACCCGTTCGCGCTGCTGATCCTCGCCCCGGTCACGATTTCGGCAACGGTCCTGCATCTGCGCAGTACCGCCATCGTCGGCGCGCTCGCCATCGTCGTGATCAGCCTGCTCGGGCTGACCAGCCTGCCGATCCGGGGGCCGACCGACCTGCCACTCATCCTGCCGCCGATCTTCGAGTTCGGATACTGGCTCGCCCTCGTGATCGGCGTCGTGTTCCTGTCCGTCTACGCCCGGCAGGTCACCAACGAGATGCACGCGATGGGCGACGCGCTGCTGGCGACGCAACTTGCGCTGGCCCGCGAACAGAAGCTGACCGACCTCGGCGGAGTCGTTGCCGCCGCCGCGCACGAGCTTGGAACACCGCTGGCCACGATCAAGCTGGTGAGCTCCGAGCTGATGGAAGAGCTCGCCGACAACCCCGATCTTTATGACGATGCGCGGCTGATCCGTTCGCAGGCCGACCGCTGCCGCGACATCCTCCGCTCCATGGGGCGGGCCGGGAAGGACGACCTGCACCTGAAGCGCGCGCCACTGGAAACCGTGGTGCAGGAAGCCGCCGAGCCGCATCAGGACCGCGGCAAGCCGGTGCTGTTCGAGATCGGACCGGAACCCGACTGCGACGACCTGCAGCCCGTGGTCTATCGCCGGCCGGAGGTGATTCACGGCCTGCGCAACCTCGTGCAGAACGCCGTCGACTTCGCCCGGGACGAGGTTCACGTCTCGGTTCGCTGGTCCCCGACGACTGTGACGATCCGGATCAGCGACGATGGGCCGGGCTTCCCCGCCCATCTGATCGGGCGGATCGGCGATCCGTTCGTCACCAACCGCCGCGCCAGCGAGGACCGGCAGAGGCGACCGGGTTACGAAGGGATGGGCCTCGGCCTATTCATCGCCAAGACGCTGCTGGAGCGGTCCGGCGCGCGGCTGTCCTTCGCCAGCGACGGCGGCGGCCGGAAGGAGCGGAGTTACGGCGGTGCCATCGTGCAGGTGGTCTGGCCTATCGACCGGCTGCGCCCCCGGAAGGGCGATGGCGAGACGGCCGCACTCGGAGAGAATCGTCCGATCACCGCCTGACCGCGCGCGCCGATTAACCGCGCCTTAAGACTACTTGTGCAGGGTCCTCCGCGGTATGTCCGAGGGAGCGTCGATGTCCGCTGTGAACCTGTTGGCCCTGCTTCTGCCCGCGTCCGTCTGCATCGCGGCGATCGTCACGATGTTGCGCCGCCCGGATGAACGGAAGTTGCTCGCCCGACAGATGATGGTCGAGGCGGAATCTTCCGTCGCCTTCCTGTTCGACGGCACCCGCCTTGCCGACACGACCGGACCGGCGCGCGACCTGCTCCGCGGCCAGCGCGGCACGCAACCCGACGACTGGGTCGCGTTGACGGACCTGCTCGCCCGACACTTTCCCGACTTCGAGGAGCGTGTCGCCATGCTCGGCCAAGACGGGCGGCAACGGCTGACGTCCCCCGACGGCGACTCCTGGGCCGATGTGGAGCAATGGGACGGCTTCACGCGCATCTGCCTTTACGGTGCGCTGGGCAGCGGCGGGACATTCGCGCCGCTTGCCCTATCCGCGATGGAGCAGGAACTGACGGCCCTGCGCGCCCTGGCCGAAGGTGCGCCGCTGATGATCTGGCGCGAGAACGAGAAGCGGCAGGTGGTCTGGGCGAACCAGGCATATCTACAGACCGCCGCGAGTGTCTCCGGCACCGAGGCGGAGGATTGGCCGCCGCGCCGGCTGTTTGCGGAGGTCGGCACGTCCGAACCGTCCGATGACGTGGAGGAGGATCGCCTGCCTCTCGACCTGCCGGGGGGAGAGACGCTGTGGTACGATGTGACCACCATTCGCGCCGTAACAGGGTCGATGCATTTCGCAATTTCCGCCAGCGCGGTCGTCCAGGCGGAGGCAGCCCAGCGCAACTTCGTGCAGACCCTGTCGAAGACCTTCGCCGATCTTGCCATCGGGCTGGCCATCTTCGACCGGGACCGGCGGCTGGTGATGTTCAATCCGGCCCTCATGGAGCTGACGCATCTGCCGGTCGATTTCCTCGCCATGCGGCCCGGGATCAGCACCTTCCTCGACCGGCTCAGAGAGCAGAGGATGCTGCCCGAACCGAAGGATTACGGCAATTGGCGGCATGAACTCGCGGCACTGGAGGCGCGGGCGACCGACGGCACCTATTGCGAGAACTGGGCGCTGCCCGGCGGCCAGACCTTCCGCGTCACCGGCCGACCACATCCCGACGGCGCAATCGCCTTCCTGTTCGAGGATATCTCGGCCGAGGTATCCCTTGCCCGGCGGTTCCGCGGCCAGATCGAAACCGCTAACAGCGCGCTCGACGTGATGGACGAGGCGATCGTCGTCTTCACGCCCGGCGGTACTGTCGCGCTCACGAATCTCGCCTACGACCGGCTGTGGCACGGCGACCGGGAGGACGACGCCGTGCCCGTCGTGAACCAGAAGCTTCGGGACGAGGCGGAGACCTGGAAGGCCCAATGCATCGCGACCGATTTCTGGCCAGACATCATCGCCAGCTCGACCGATCCGGAGATGCGCAAGCCGTGGACCGGTCGCACACGACGCACCGACGGCCGCACCGTCGATTGCCGGGTCGTGCCCCTGCCGCGCGGGGCGACCATGGTCGGCTTCACCCTCCCGACGGAGGAGCGTGGCATCTCCACCATCCCGCCGACCCTCTACGCGACCGGTAGCCCCTGACGCGACGCCGCCGCGGGCAGAAAGGCTTGCAGCCGAGTCGCAGCCGCCTAGTCTGCGCGCATGTCGTCCCGGACCCTCACCATTGCCCTGCCCCGACTGGCCGATACCGAACGGCTCGCCAGCCGCATCGCGCCCCTGTTGATGCCGGGCGATGCCGTCCTGCTGTCCGGGCCGATCGGCGCGGGCAAAAGCGCCTTCGCTCGCGCCCTGATCCGGTCACGGCTGGGCGACCCTGACGTCGAAGTCCCCTCCCCGACCTACACGCTGGTGCAGACATACAGCGACGGCGCCGACGAGATCTGGCACTGCGATCTCTATCGCACCGGTGACACCTCCGAACTGGTCGAGCTTGGCCTCGACGCGGCGTTCGCCGAAGCGATCACCCTCATCGAATGGCCCGACCGATTGGGAGAGATGGCACCCGCCGACGCGCTACAGCTGGCGTTCGCGGTCGAACACGCGGGGCACAGTGTCACCGCCGAGCTGACGGACACGTGGAGCGGGCGACTGGAGGACCTCCTTGCCCGATCGTGAAGGACTGATTTCCCGAATCCTCGCCGAGACGGGGCATGCCGCGTGGACCCGCACACCCCTGCCGCACGACGCATCGCGGCGGCGCTATGAGCGGCTCACCTCGGGCGAGCGCAGCCGCATCCTGATGGACGCACCGCCCGAGACAGGGGAGGACACGCGTCCGTTTCTCGCCATCGGGCGCCACCTGCGGTCCATCGGGTTGTCCGCGCCGGCGCTGATCCATGCTGAAACCTCGACCGGGGTTCTGATCCTCGAAGACCTCGGACACGTCCTGTTCGCCGACCATCTTCAGGTCTGGCCGGGCGAGGAAGAGATGCTCTACCTTGCCGCCGCCGACGTGCTGGCAAAGGTTCAGTCCGCGCCGCCGCCCGACGGTCTTCTGCAGCTGACGCCGGAGAGCGCCGCGCAGATGCTGGAGCCGCTGTTCGACTGGCACGTGACGCTGGATCCGCGCAATCGCGCAGCGATAGAGACTGAAATCGCCGCCGCGCTCGACCGGCACGCAGGCCCGCCCGACGAGCTGTCGCTTCGGGATTTCCATGCAGAGAACCTTGTCTGGCGGCCGCGCCTCGACGGGGATGCGAAGGTCGGACTGCTCGACTTTCAGGACGCGTTCCTCGCGCCCGCCGCCTATGACCTCGCCTCGCTTCTGGATGATGCTCGTCGCGATGTGGAGGATGAGACCAAGGATGCGGTGCTGACCCGCTTCGCCGAGCGGACCGGGCGCGACCGTGCGACACTCGACCGCGCGCTCGCGGTGCTGTCGGTGCAGCGCAACTTGCGCATCCTCGGCATCTTCGCGCGGCTCGTCCGTCGCGACCGAAAGCCGAAGTACCTCGCCTTCGTGCCACGGGTCCGCGCCCACCTCTGCCGCAGGCTGGAAGACCCGGCGCTGGCCGACCTCAGCCGACTTTGCCTGCCGTTCCTCGAGTCGGAGCCGGACTGGACGTGACCCCCAATGCAGCCCTTTTCTTCGCCGCAGGGTTCGGCACCCGTATGGGCGAGCTGACCCGAAACCGGCCCAAACCCCTGATCGAGGTCGGCGGGACGACCCTTCTCGACCATGCGTTGTCGCTGGGCGAAGCCGCCGGTCTCGGTCCCATCGTGGTGAACGCCCATTACCGGGCCGAGATGATCGAGACTCACCTCGCCGGGCGCGACCTCCGGGTCTTGCACGAGGCCGACCGCATCCTCGAGACCGGCGGCGGCCTGCGCAATGCGCTGCCCCTGCTTGGCCCCGGCCCTGTTTTCACGATGAACACCGATTCCGCCTGGCGCGGCCCCAACCCGTTCGAGCTCCTGCGCGCCGCGTGGCGGCCCGACCGGATGGAAGCGCTGCTGCTTTGCATCCCGAAGGAGAACGCACAGGGCCACACCGGCAAGGGTGACTTCCTGTTCGACGGTGAGGGGCGCATCGCCTATGGTCCGGGTCCGGTCTATTCCGGCGCGCAGATCGTCGATCCCGCCGGACTGGCAGACATCGGGGAGGACGTGTTTTCCATGCGACTGCTCTGGGACAGGCTGATCGAGCGCGGTACGGCCTACGGTCTGCTCTATCCCGGTGACTGGTGCGACGTGGGCCGGCCCGATGGCCTGCCCCTCGCCGAAGCGATCCTGCGATGATCTTCCCAGAGTCGACCGGCCCGCGTGTCTTCGCGCTGCCGCCCGGTGTCGATTTCGGAACCGAGCTGGTGCGCGGGCTGAGGGAACGGTCGTCGCACCTCCCGCCCGAGCATGTCGCCCGGATCGAGCTCTATCTCAACACGCGGCGGATGCAGCGCCGGATCCGCGATGTCTACGATGCCGGGCCGCCGATGCTGCTGCCCCGGTTGCGGCTGGTCACCGACCTCGCGCTTGCGCCCGTTCCGGGCCTCACACCGCCCGTCGGCAAGATGCAGAGACGGCTTGAGATCGTGCGCCTCGTCGCTGCCCTGCTTGACGCGGATCCGACGCTTGCACCGCGCTCGGCCCTGTTCGACCTCGCCGACAGCCTGTCCGGCCTGCTGGACGAGATGCAGGGCGAAGGCGTCGACCCCGATACGCTCCGCCAGCTCGACGTGTCCGACCAGTCGGAACACTGGCAGCGGACCCTGACCTTCCTGAACATCGTCGAACCCTACTTCGCCGGCGCTGTTGGTGCGGAGGCGCGGCAGCGTGCCGCCGTCGAACGCCTGTCCGCGCAATGGACCGAGGCACCGCCCGGCCAGCCGATGCTGATCGCGGGGTCGACCGGGTCGCGCGGGGCCACCGCGATGTTCATGGAAGCCGTCGCCAGACTGCCGCAGGGGGCCATCGTGCTGCCCGGCTTCGATTTCGATCTGCCCCGGTCCGTCTGGGAGTCGATGACCGACGGCATGAGCGCGGAGGACCATCCGCAATACCGCTTCCGCGCGCTGTTCGACCGGCTTGGCCTATCGCGGCGCGATGTAGAGCCTTGGACGGATGCCGAGCCGGCGAGCGCCTCGCGCAATCGGCTGATCTCGCTCAGCCTGCGGCCCGCCCCCGTGACCGATGCGTGGCAAATCGAAGGTCCGGAGCTTCGGGACATCGAAGGCGCTACCTCGCGCGTGACGCTGATCGAGGCGCCGAGCCCCCGGTCGGAGGCCGAGACGATCGCCCTCGTCATGCGAGATGCGGTTGAACAGGGCCGGTCCGTCTCGCTGATCTCGCCCGACCGGATGCTGACGCGGCAGGTCGAAGCGGCGCTCGATCGCTGGCTGATCGTACCCGACGACAGCGCGGGCCAGCCCTTGTCGCAAACGCCGACCGGTCGCTTCCTGCGGCATGTCGGCGGATTGCTGACACACCGGTTGACGTCCGAGGCGCTGCTGACGCTGCTGAAGCATCCGCTCTGCCACGGGGGCAGCGAACGCGGGCCGCACCTCCTCCACACCCGTGAGCTGGAGCTTCACCTCCGCCGCCACGGGCCGCCCTTCCCGAACGGCGACACCCTGCGCGCCTGGGCCGAGAAAAAGCCGGGCCGCGAGGGTTGGGCCGCGTGGCTGGCGGCGAGACTAGACACGATTCCTGCGCAGGACGAGCGTGACGCGCCCGATCACCTCGCCCTTCACCTTGCGCTCGCCGAAGCGTTTGCCGCCGGTCATGGCGACGGCGCGAGCCAGCTCTGGCAGCGGGACGCCGGCCGCAAGGCGCAGGAGGTGCTGACCGAATTCGGCGCCCACGCGGCAGCCGCCGGCACGCTGTCGCCGCTCGACTACCTGTCGCTGTTCGAAGGCATCATCGGCGGTGCCGAAGTCCGCAACCCGGTGACCGGGCATCCGCTCGTCCGCTTCTGGGGCACGCTCGAGTCCCGCGTGCAGGGGGCGGAGGTCGTGATCCTCGGCGGCCTCAACGAGGGAAGCTGGCCGGAAGTGCCGAGCCCGGATCCGTGGATGAACCGGTCGATGCGGCACAAAGCGGGTCTGTTGCTGCCCGAACGTCGCATTGGCCTTTCTGCGCATGACTACCAGCAGGCGGTCGCGGGGGCGGAAGTCGTCCTCAGCCGCGCGTCCCGGTCGGAGGATGCGGCGACCGTGCCGTCGCGCTGGATCAACCGGCTTACGAACCTGATGAACGGCCTGCCGTCGAACGGCGGGCCAGAGGCATTGGCGGCGATGCGGGCGCGCGGCGCGCTTTGGGTCGCGAAGGCGGCACGCCTGTCGGCCCCCGACCGCGCGGTCCCGCCTGCGCCGCGTCCTTCGCCTCGTCCGCCGGTGGAGGCGAGACCGAAACGCCTGTCGGTGACCCAGATCCAGACACTGATCCGGGACCCTTACGCGATCTACGCCCGCAACGTACTGCGCCTCTCCGCGCTCGATCCTCTCGTGCCGGAGCCGGATGCGCCCCTGCGCGGGATCATCATCCACAGCGCGCTCGAGCGTTTCATCAAGGCGGGGCACGACCCGGCGGATCCGGCGACGCGTGATCAGCTTGTCGCGACCGCGCGGGACGCATTGACCGACTCCTGCCCGTGGCCGGCGCAGCGGCAGCTTTGGCTTGCCGGGTTCGAGAGGGTCGCGGACTGGTTCCTCGAGACAGAGGTCGCACGGCGCGCCGTCGGGACACCGTCGCATTTCGAGCTTCGCGGCAAGGTTCACCTCGGGGACCCGGACTTCACGCTGTCCTGCCTCGCCGATCGGCTCGACCTGACCGAGGGGGGCGAGCTGATCCTCTACGATTACAAGACGGGCAAGCCGCCGACCGAGAAGCAGCAAATCAGCTTCGACCGGCAGCTTCTGCTGGAGGCGGCGATGGCCGCGCGCGGCGCATTCGCCGAGGTCGGACCCCGCCGCACTGTGATCGCGGAGTTCATCGGGCTTGGCAGTTCTCCCGCGATCGTGCCCGCGCCGATGGACGAGGCCCCGCCGGACCAGGTGTGGGAAGAGTTCCGCGCCCTGATCCGGGCCTGGGCAGACCCGAACAGGGGGTATTCCGCCCGCGCACGGGCCTTCACGGAAGAGTCGGTCGGCGACTACGACCACCTCGCCCGGCGCGGCGAATGGGACGGCGCGACGGACTTCACGCCGGAGGACATTCAATGACCCCCCGCGATGACGCGACGGAGGCGCAGGTCCGTGCCGCCGATCCGGACAATTCGACATGGCTTTCTGCCAACGCCGGATCCGGCAAGACGCGCGTTCTGACCGATCGCGTGGCGCGGCTGCTGCTGCAGAAGGTCGATCCGCAGAACATCCTTTGCCTGACCTTCACCAAGGCCGCCGCGTCGGAGATGCAGAATCGCCTGTTCGATCGGCTCGGCGGGTGGGCGATGATGGAAGCCGGCGCGCTCCGGCAGGAGCTCGAGCGGCTCGGCGCACCACAGCCCGACGATCCGGGGGAAGCGCGACGCCTGTTCGCCCGCGCGATCGAGACACCGGGCGGGCTGAAGATCCAGACGATCCACGCCTTCTGCGCCTCTGTCCTGCGGCGTTTCCCGCTGGAAGCCGGTGTGTCGCCCCGGTTCACGGAAATGGAGGACCGCGCCGCCGACCTGCTTCGGCGCGACGTGCTCGACGACCTTGCGGAGCGTCGGCCCGAACTGGTGGAGCGCATCGCCCGACACTTCACGGGTGCGGACATCGGAGCGCTGCTGGGCGAAGTCGCGGTGAAGCGGACGCTGTTCCGCCAACCTGCGGACGAGGCGGTTCTGGCCGGTCTGCTCGGGGCCGAGCCGGGCCTGACTGTTGGCGGCCTACTGGACCGGGAATTCGGTGCGGACGTGATGCCGCTCCTGCGTGATCTTCAGGCCGTCCTCGCCACCGGGTCGTCGTCCGAGGTAAAGGCCGCGGCGACCCTGTCGCGCATATCGGGCCGGAACAAGGTCGATCTTGCGGTCTTCGGCGTTCTCGTGTCGCTGCTGCTGACCGGGAAAGGCGCGGCCTCTCCTTTCACCGCCAAGATCGGCAAGTTCCCGACGAAGGCGACCCGCGCCGCGCATTCCGGTTTGAGCGACGACCTCGACGGGCTGATGCAGGATGTCGAGGACCTGCGGGAGCCGGTGCTTGCACAGGCCGCGCTTGGCCGGAGCCTCGACCTCCATGCGTTCGGCCATGCCTTCTGTGCGGAGTACGAGGCGCGAAAGCTGGCCCGGGGTCTGCTGGATTTCGACGACCTGATCCTCAAGACGCGCGACCTGCTCAACGATCCTGCGCTGGCGCAATGGGTGCTCTACCGTCTCGACGGCGGGATCGACCATATCCTCGTGGACGAGGCGCAGGACACGTCGCCCGGTCAATGGTCCGTTATCGAACGGCTGACCGAGGAAATGCTCGCGGCGGGCGGCGGCAAGGACCGGCGCTGCACTCTGTTCGTCGTGGGCGACAAGAAGCAGTCGATCTACTCGTTTCAGGGTGCGGACGCGGAGGCGTTCGACTCGATGCGGGGCATGTTCGCCGAACGGCTGACCGAATCCGGACGAGCGTTGGTCGAACAGCCGCTTCAATTCTCCTTCCGCTCGGCCGAAGCGGTGCTGTCGCTCGTCGACCGCACATTCGTCGGCCCGTTCCGCGAGGGGCTGGACGAGGACGTATTGCACCGCCCGTTCAAGGATCGCCTGCCCGGTCGTGTCGATCTCTGGCCGCCGGTGCCGAAAAGCGATGACAGCGACCCGGACGAGCCGTGGCATAGGCCCGTCGACCACGTGGGTCAGAGCCACCACGACGTCGTGCTCGCCAACCAGATCGCCCGCCACATCCGCCAACTGATCGACGGGGGCGAGACGATCCCCGACGAATCCGGCGGCACCCCGGTTCGACGTCGGTTGCACGAGGGCGATTTCCTGATCCTCGTACGACGGCGGCGCATGCTGTTCCGCGAGATCATCCGCGCCTGCAAATCGGAAGGACTCGCCATCGCGGGCGCCGACCAGTTGTCGGTGATGACCGAACTCGCGGTGAAGGACCTCACGGCTCTGCTTCGCTTCCTCGCCTTGCCGGAGGACGACCTGTCGCTCGCCGCCGCACTGAAGTCGCCGCTGTTCAGCTGGACGGAGCAGGACCTCTTCACGCTTGCCCACCCGAGGGGCGAGCGCACCTTGTGGCAGGCCCTGCGGGAGAGCGACGCGCACCCCGAGACCCGCGCGATCATCGACGATCTGCGCCGGCAGTCCGACTTCCTGCGGCCCTACGACCTGATCTCGCGAATCCTCGTCCGGCACGGCGGGCGGCGGAAGCTGCTGAACCGGCTGGGTGCGGAGGCGGAGGACGGGATCGATGCCTTCGTCGGACAGGCGCTCGCTTACGAGCGGTCGTCCGTGCCGAGCCTGACCGGCTTCCTCGCGTGGATGGAAACCGACGAACTGAAGGTCAAACGCCAGATGGAGGGTCGCGGCCACGCAATCCGCGTGATGACGGTCCACGGCTCCAAGGGTCTCGAGGCCCCGGTCGTGATCCTGCCCGATACCTCGACGCGGCGCTCCGGCAATCCGCCCGCGATCTGGGACGTGGGGGAACAGCCCGTCTGGGGGCCGCTCTCCGACAACGTGCCCGCCAGCCTTGCCCCCCTGAAGCGCGACATGGCGGACGCGGATGAGCGGGAACGGCGCCGCCTGCTCTACGTCGCGATGACGCGGGCGGAAAAGTGGCTGATCGTCTGCGCCTCCGGCGATGTCGGCGATAGCCCGGAGAAGAGCTGGTACAACATGGTCGCCGCCGGGCTGGAGGAGATGCCGGTCCTGCCACTGGTCACCCCGTCGGGCGAGGGTCTGCGCTACCAGACCGGTGACTGGGCGGGCGATCCGCTGATCGACCTGCCGCGACAGGTTGCCGAGGACGTGGCGGAGCCTTTGTTCGCCACGGTCACAGCACCGCTTCCGGCGGCCGGTACGGTGTCACCGTCCGCGCTCGGCGGCGCGAAGGTGATGCCGGGTGAGACGGACGGCGGCACCCTCGACGAGGCGCTTGAGCGGGGCACGCGGATGCACCTGCTGCTGGAGCATCTCCCCGGCCTCGATCGCGCCCTGTGGTCAGAAACGGCGGCGGCCCTGTTCGACGGCGAGGATCCCGAGGGGACCGAAGATCTGGTCCGCGGTGCCGCAGCGATCCTCGACCATCCGGAGCTGTCCGCGCTTTTCCGGGATGCGCTTGCCGAAGTTCCGGTGACCGCCGCGCTGGCGGAGCTCGACGGGCGGCGAATGCACGGCACGATCGACCTGCTGATCCCCGGCGACACGGTCCTCGCCATCGACTTCAAGACGAACCGGATCGCCCCGTCGCGACCGGAGGACACGCCGGACGGCCTCTTGCGCCAGATGGGCGCCTATGCCGCGGCGCTTGGGCAGATATATCCGGGCCGGACGATCGAGACGGCGATCCTCTGGACGTCTGTGCCAGAATTGATGCGGTTGCCGACCTCTCTGGTCATGGCCTCCTTGCGTCGGGCCTCCGCACCTTGACGCATGAGAGCCCCCTCCTTACGTTCCGCATCCTAGATATTGCGGCCAAGGAGAGTCCTCATGGCAACCGTTGCAGTCACCGACGACACTTTCGACGCCGAAGTGCGTCAGTCCGACATCCCCGTGGTGGTGGACTTCTGGGCCGAATGGTGCGGTCCCTGTAAGCAGATTGGGCCGGCACTTGAAGAAATCTCGGAAGAGATGGACGGCAAGATCAAGATCGCCAAGGTCAACGTCGACGAGAACATGAATGCACCGGCGCAGATGGGCATCCGCGGCATCCCCGCCCTGTTCATCTTCAAGGACGGTGAGATCGTTTCGAACCGTGCCGGTGCCGCGCCGAAAGCGGCGCTGATGAGCTGGATCCAGGACTCGATCTGATCCTGCCAGACCCGGATTTTGCAAAGAGGGCGTCCCGTTGAGGGCGCCCTTTTTCGTTGGTCAGAGCGGCCAGCCGTTTTCCAGTAACCGCGTTCGGATGCTCTGCTCGGCGTGCGGGCGTCCGGCGTTGATGCTCATGTGCTGCCAGAACCACCAGACAAACCCGGCGTAGTCCGGCTCCGCCACCTTCACTGCTTCGAACGCGGCCGTCTCTCCGAGGTCGAGCACGTTCGCGGCGATGTGATGGAAGTCGATCTTCGCGAACAGCACCGCCGGCTTTTCGAACAGAAAGCCGTTGAACGCGGCGGCGGAATTCTGGGTCACCACGTAGTCGCAGCGTGACAGGGCGATATCCATCATGCCCGTCTCGATCGTCAGGCGCCGATCCTTGATCGCGTGCAGCGCGGCAAGCTCCGCGTCGGAATAGGTCTCATCCGGGTGGAGCGTGACCAGAACTTCGCGGTCCGGATCCTGCGTCAGGACCGACCTCACCATGTCGACAGGCGAACAGGCCTGGAACGAGCGGCGCTCCGTCAGCTTGCCCTGAAGCGGGACATAGACGAAGCCATCCCTGCCGATGTCCTGCGACACGTCGGGAAACAGCCGGTCGCGCCAGTAGCCGTGAAAGCGCCGGGCTTCCGCCTCTGGCACGATGGACCAGTCGACGTTGGACTTCGCGACATGCCAGTTCCAGCGGGCCGGGGTCTTCTCGATCTGCCAGAACGGATATTGGTAGACGCGACGGAAGGTGAGGCCGCGCTCGGTCGTCGGACGCGTCATGTGAAACATCGAGTAGCCCTCGCGGGAGAGGGAGCGAGCGACCTCGACGTCGGAATCGTCGTTGATGACGACGTCGTAATCGGCGTCCTCCAGCACACCCACCAGCTTGCTGATGAAATTGTGCCGTCGACCCGTCGCGGAGCGTTTCAGGCCGTCTTCGAGATAGAAATTGACCACCCGGGGGACACTCATTGCGGCAGGCTATATGCGGAGGCGTCGCCTTGTCCATCCGGTGGCGGTGAACCATATGGGGTCTCAACCAACAGGAGATCACATGGCAGAGCAAAGCTTTCCGGGCTGGCACGGCACCACGATCATCGGCGTTCGCAAGGGCGGCAAGGTCGTCATCGCGGGTGACGGCCAGGTGAGCCTCGGCGACACGGTCATCAAGGGCACCGCCCGCAAGGTCCGCCGGATTTCCCCCGGCGGCTACGACGTCATTGCCGGGTTCGCCGGGTCCACCGCCGACGCCTTCGCGCTGCTCGAGCGGCTCGAGAAGAAGCTCGAGGCGACGCCGGGGCAGCTGCAACGGGCGAGCGTCGAGCTTGCGAAGGACTGGCGGACGGACAAGTACCTGCAGAAGCTCGAAGCGATGCTGATCGTGTCCGACGGCAAGGAAATCTTCGTCATCACCGGCGCCGGCGACGTGCTGGAGCCCGAGCATGACGTGACCGCCATCGGCTCGGGCGGGAACTACGCGCTTGCGGCCGGGCGCGCGCTGATGAGCACTGACCTGTCAGCGGAAGAGATCGCCCGCCGCGCCATGCAGATCGCGTCGGACATCTGCGTCTACACGAACGGCAACCTCACGGTCGAAATGCTGGAGGGCGGCGCGTAGGGTGCGCGCTTGATGCGCACCAGCCAACGGACCGGACCTCGGGGTGCGCATCGAGCGCGCACCCTACGCCTTTCGGGTGATTTCTTTCCTGAGGCCAACGGTTGCGGATAACCTCTCCGCGACACGGGGAGGCACGGCATGGCCGACGACAAGATCGAGATCGAGAACGTGAACTCGCCGGGCCGCACCACGCGGGTCGACCGTGCGAAGTTCGAAGCGATGCGCGACGCACTGCTGCAGGTGCTGCCGGATGCCGCGCCGGGGATGAAGGTCCCGGATGCCAAGGCAGCGCTTCTGCCGCTGCTGCCGCAGGACCTTTTTCCCGGCGGCGACAAGGCGGGTTAGTGGTTGAAGGCGGCGCAGCTCGACCTCGAGGCGAAGGGACGAATTGCCCGCGCGGACAAGCCGCCGGTCCGGCTCTACCGGGTCTGAAACCGGACGCCCGTCTTGGAATTTCGGGCGTCATGCGTATCTGTTCGCCAGCACCGGGTGTCAGAAGGACCCCGAAAATGAACCATTGTCCGGTAACGGGCAGGCGAACAGGACACGTATGACCGACCTCACTCCCCGCGAAATCGTCTCGGAGCTTGATCGCTTCATCATCGGCCAGGCCGAGGCCAAGCGCGCCGTTGCCGTCGCACTCCGCAACCGCTGGCGGCGCAAACAGCTTGGCCCCGATCTGCGCGACGAGGTTTACCCGAAGAACATCCTGATGATCGGCCCGACCGGCGTCGGCAAGACGGAGATCAGCCGCCGCCTCGCCAAGCTGGCCCGCGCGCCCTTCGTGAAGATCGAGGCGACGAAGTTCACCGAGGTCGGCTACGTCGGCCGCGACGTGGAGCAGATCGTCCGTGACCTCGTCGATACCGCGATCGTCCAGACCCGCGAGCACATGCGCGAGGACGTGAAATCGAAGGCCCACCAGGCCGCCGAGGACCGGGTGATCGCCGCCGTCGCCGGAGAAGGTGCGCGGGACGGCACGCGGGAGATGTTCCGCAAGAAGCTGAAGAACGGCGAGCTCGACGACACGATGATCGAGATCGAGATTTCCGACACGTCGAACCCGCTCGGCGGGATGGAAATACCGGGTCAGCCCGGCATGATGCCGGGTGGCATGAACATCGGCGACATCTTCGGGAAAGCCTTCGGCAACCGCACGGTGAAGAAGCGCATGACCGTGGCCGAGAGCTACGAGAGCCTGATCGCCGATGAGGCCGACAAGCTGCTCGACGATGAGACGGTCACGAAAGCCGCGCTCGAGGCGGTGGAGCAGAACGGGATCGTCTTCCTCGACGAAATCGACAAGGTCTGCCGCAATTCCGATGCACGCGGGGCCGACGTGTCCCGGGAAGGCGTGCAGCGCGACCTGCTGCCGCTGATCGAGGGCACGACCGTCTCGACCAAGCACGGGCCGGTGAAGACCGACCACATCCTGTTCATCGCGTCGGGCGCCTTCCACATCGCGAAGCCGTCGGACCTGCTGCCGGAGCTTCAGGGCCGCCTGCCGATCCGGGTGAACCTGCGCGCGCTGACCGAAGGTGACTTCGTCCGTATCCTGACGGAGACGGACAACGCGCTGACCCGTCAGTACGTGGCGCTGATGAAGACGGAGGAGGTCACCGTATCCTTCACCGAGGAAGGCATCGCCGCGCTGGCCAAGATCGCGGCGGAGGTCAACGAAAGCGTCGAGAACATCGGTGCGCGGCGGCTCTATACCGTCATGGAGCGCGTGTTCGAGGAGCTGTCGTTCCACGCGCCCGACCGTGCCGGCGAAGCTGTGACCGTCGACGCGGACTTCGTCGAAACCCACCTTGGCGAGCTCACACGCTCTACCGATTTGAGCCGTTACGTGCTTTGAAGGCGGCATGATCCGTCTCCTGATCCTCCTGTCCGTGGCGATGCTCGCGGCATGTTCCCAGGAGGGTCGGGATTCCTTCGCATTCGTGCCGGAAGCGGTGGACTACGGGACGCAGGTCCCGGTGTTCGTCGCCTCCGGGCGCGACCGGGAGGGGAACGGCTACTTCGAATACGGACGCGCCGCGGGCATCAGCCTGTCGCGCTATACGGTGTCCGTTCCGCCGGTCCGGCCACTCGGCATGGTGACGCTCGCCTCCGAGGGCTACATCAACCCGCGTCTGCAATACGTCGTGAGCGACATCGCGCAATTCGACGGGGACGCGGCGTTCGAAACTGAACTCGCGTCCGCTCTCGGACAATCGTCCAGCAAGACGGCAGTGATCTTCGTCCCCGGCTTCAACATCTCGTTCCGCGAGGCGCTCTACCGGCAGGCGCAGATGATGGTCGATTTGCAGATCCCCGGCGTGCCGGTGCTGTTCAGCTGGCCGAGCGCGAACAATGTGCTCGGCTACGGGTTCGACCGTGAAAGCATCCTCTATTCCCGCAATCCGCTGGAGAAACTGATCCGCCAGGCCGATGCCGCCGGTGCGGAGGAGGTCGTGGTGATCGGCCATTCGCTCGGCGCGCTGCTGACGATGGAGGTGCTGCGGCAGATGGCGATCCGGGACGGCGGTACGCCCTCTGTCGATTTCGGCGGCATTATCCTCGTCTCTCCCGACATCGATATCGAGCTGTTCCGGCGGCTCGCCGAGGAATCCGGCGGTCTGCCGGAGCCCTTCGCGATCTTCGTCTCGAAGAACGATCCGGCGCTCCGGATCTCCGCGTTGCTCGCGGGGACGCGGGACCGGCTGGGCACGAATACCGACCCCGCGCTCTTGGGAAATCTGCCCGTTTCGGTGATCGACGTGTCCGACTTCGCCTTCGACAATGAGAACCTGCATTTCACGGCCGCGAACTCACCCGCGCTGATCCGGATACTCACGCGCGCGGCGATGGCAGAGCGCGAAACACCGGGAAGCGCGGGGCCGGTCTTGGGGTCCGTCATGGGTCAGGGGATGGAAACGGCGGTGCTGATCTCACCCCGCGCGCTGGCGCAATAGGGCTTCACATCCGCGAAAAAGGGGCAGAGTAATCCGCTCATGCCCCTCCTCAAATTCGTTCGAGAGAACGCGGCATTCCTCCTCGCCGGGGTTTTGATCGCCTTCACCTCGTCCTACGGACAAACCTATTTCATCTCGATCTTCGCGGGACAGATCCGCGAGGAATTCTCGCTGTCGCATGGCAACTGGGGCCTGATCTACACGGTCGGCACCACGATTTCGGCCATGACGATGGTCTGGGCCGGCGCGCTGACGGACCGGTTCCGGACCCGGCAGCTCGGCCTGATCGTGATGGTCGGACTGGCGATCGCGAGTCTGGCCATGGCGGCGGTTCCGTCGGCGATGATGCTGATCGCAGTGATCTTCCTGCTCCGTCTCACCGGGCAAGGGATGATGAGCCACCTCGCAATGGTGTCGATGGCGCGCTGGTTCGTCGCGCGCCGCGGCACGGCGATGTCGATCGCGTCGATGGGGTTCGCGCTGGGTCAGGCGGTGCTGCCGATCGCGTTCGTCGCGCTGCTGGGCATCTTCGACTGGCGGCTCCTGTGGGTCGGGGCGGCCTTGCTCGTCATGCTGACGCTGCCGGTCATCATCAGCCTGCTCCGGCTGGAGCGGACACCGCAGTCGGTTGCCGAGAGCACGCAGTCGACCGGCATGGGCAACCGCCACTGGACGCGGAACGAGGTCATCCGTCATCCGCTGTTCTGGATGATGATCCCTGCCCTGCTCGGCCCGCCGGCGTGGGGCACGGCGCTCTTCTTCCAGCAGGTCCACCTTGTCGAGGTGAAGGGTTGGGAGCTGGCGCAGTGGGTCGCCTTGATGCCGATCTTCACCGTGATGATGATCGGGTCGAACTTCTCCTGCGGGCTGGCGATCGACAAGCTGGGTAGTCCGGCGGCGATCAGTGTCTACATGATCCCCTTCGCGCTCGGCTCGCTCATCATCGGGGCGAGCGGGTCGCTGACGATGGCCGGCCTCGGCCTCGCCGTTTTCGCGATCGGCAACGGTATGCAGACGACGACACCGGGCGCCTTCTGGGCGGAGTTCTTCGGGACGCGGCACCTCGGGTCGATCAAGGCGGTCGCCTCGGCCATCATGGTATTCGGGAGCGCCATCGGGCCGGGACTGACCGGCGTGCTGATCGACTACGGCATCGACTTTCCGCAACAGCTGTTCGGGATCGCGGTCTACTTCGCCTGCGCAGGCGCTTTGGCGGTCTTCGGCGTGCTGCGGGCGCGGTCCGCGCTACCGGCTCCGGCGTAGGTAGACGTAGAAGGCGCCGGTTCCGCCGTGGCTGATGTGCGCCTCGGTCACCTGCATCACGACGGGCGCGAGTGGCGCCATCTTCAGCCATTGCGGCACCTGGTGCCGCAGGACGCCGTGCCGGGTCGGGATCGGGCCGGGGGCGTCGCGATGCTTTCCCTTGCCGGTGATGACCAGAACCAGTCGCTTGCCCGAGGCATGGGACGACAGGATGAAGTTCAGAAGCGCAGGATGCGCCTGCGCCATCGTCATGCCGTGCAGGTCGATCCGCCCTTCCGGTCGCAGCTTGCCACGTTTCATCCGGGTGTGGGTGCGCCGGTCCATGTTGAGCGGGTTGCCGGACAGCTGTTCGGTCAGGCTCGACATCAGGTCATGGTCGCGGCTGTGATCGGACTTCGAGCCGACCTCGAACCGCTCGATCCGTGGCGTGGGATCGGGCGCGCGCTTGCTGAACGGTTTCTCCTGTTCAGCCGGGGTCGTGGCTTTCGGGCGGTTCTGCAGAGGGTCGGCGCTTTTCGCGACCCTGTCCCACAGCGCACGTTCGTCCGGAGAGAGCCGACGCTTCCGGGTCACTCGAGCACTTCTGGCAGCATGGCGTAGGCGCGCTGAATCGGGACCAGCACGACCATGCGCCCGCCATCCTTCACGGTTCCCGCCCGCGCGCCGGCTCGGTCGCCGAACCCGAAGAAAATGTCGGCCCGCTGCGCGCCCTTGATCGCCGCGCCGGTGTCCTGCGCGACCATTAGCCGTTGCATTGGCTCGTTGCCGTCCTTTTCGATCCAGACCGGAGCACCGAGCGGGACAATCGAAGGATCGACCGCGATGGAGCGCATCGGCGTGATCGACCGGTTCATCGCGCCGAGCGGCCCACGGTCGGCCGGCACTTCAGAGACTTCGCGGAAGAAAACGTAGCTTTCGTTCGCCCAGAGAAGCTCCTGCCCGAGGATCGGGTTGTTCTGCACCCAGGAGCGGATGACCGGGGCGGAGACTTCGTGTTCTTCGAAAACGCCGCGGCGGATCAACTCAGTCCCGACGGAGGTGTAGGGCCGCTTGTTCGCGCCGCCGTATCCGACGCGGATGAAGCGACCGTCCGGCAGGCGGATGCGACCGGATCCCTGGATCTGCAGGAAGAACAGGTCGACCGGGTCGTCGACCCACGCGATCTCGAGATCCCTGTCGGCGAGGATGCCGGTCTCTTCGATTTCGCGACGGGACAGCCACGGATCCTCACCGAGTTCGGGGGGAACGCCGTAGACCGGGTAGCGGAAACGTTCGCTCGGGCTGAGGGAACCGCGAAGCTCGGGCTCGAAGTAGCCGGTGAAGAGCATCGGATCTCCGTCCTCGATCAGGATCGGCGTAAAGAACATCTCGAAGAAGCTGCGCCCGTCAGTCGCCTCCTCGGCAAGGTCGCAGAGCACGGACCAATCCTGCGTGTCGAAATCCATGCAGGTGTTGCGGAACACAGTGAGCGCCGCATCGTGGTCGTCGTCCGGCCAGCCCTGAAGCTCGTCGAACTCGAGAATGGTGTGAGTGGTTTGCGCCATTGCGCCGGAAGATAGCAGGGCCAGCGCGAACGCCAGCCCCTGTCCTGCCCTCATTCGCCAGTCGCGACGAGGATCCAGTTCGGATCATTCGTCCCCATGGTGCGGGCGAAGGTCCATACGTCACGCTGGCGCTTGATCTCGGAGGGGCTGCCCTCCACCACGTCGCCGGCATTGTCGCGCACGACGGAGGTGATCTCCCCCGTGAAACGGATCACGAGTTCCGCTTCCGAAGTCGTCCGGTCGAATTCCGCATCTTTCAGCGCGATCTCGGAGAGGCCGACGAAGCTGGCCTCGACCTTGAGGCCCTTGGCTTCGCGATCTTCCACGACCGAGGCGAAGGCGGCGTAGACCTCGTCCGACAGGAACGGGCGGACTGACGCGAGGTCGCCGTTCTCGAACGACATCAGGATCATCTCGTAGGCCTGACCTGCGCCGGACAGGAATTCGGAGACCCCGAAGGACGGCTCGGCGCGCTTCATGTCGGCCAGTGCCTTGGCGGCATCGCTGTCCTCGGGCACGTGATCGGTGATGTCGCGGTCAGGGCCACCTTCGATCACCTCGAAGTCCGGTCGCGACCGCTGGACGGTGTTGCGGTCGTTCTCCGACACCTGGGGTTTCTCGAACCCTTCGCGTGTGCCGAGAACGCTGCGCAGGCGCAGGATCAGGAACACTGCGATCCCCGCAAGGACGAGGAGCTGGATAATCGGAGAATTCATTTGAAAAGCCTCGTTTTCGGGGCAGCGTGGCAGGATCGGATTGCGGACCTTATGTAAGGACTGCGCGGGTGCCTGTCCACAAGGGGCGGGCGAACTGTCGCGCGTTGACGCAGAAATGAGGTAGGCCATGTGGCTGTTCGCCGCCTTCATCGCGGTTCCCCTGATCGAAATTGCCCTCTTCATCCAGGTCGGCGGTCTTATCGGCCTGTGGCCGACGCTCGGTGTAGTGATCGTCACCGCGATTGTCGGGACGTGGCTCGTCCGGAGCCAGGGCGCGGCAGAGCTTGGCCGGCTGAGACGGTCGATCAACGATCTGAACGACCCAACCGAGCCATTGGCACATGGCGCTATGATCCTCGTCTCCGGTGCGCTTCTGCTGACGCCGGGGTTCTTTACCGACACCGTCGGCTTCCTTCTGCTGGTGCCCGCCGTGCGGCAGGCTGCGCTCAGATGGGTGAAGTCACGCGTCACCGTGCAGAACTTCACCTACCAGGACCGTCCTGCCGGTCCGGGGGGACGTCCCCGTCCGCGCGACACCGTGGTGGACGTGGATTATGAGGATGTGACCCCGGATCAGTCCAACAAGACGCCGACACACCAGCCCTCCGGGTGGACACGCCATTGAGGGCACGGGGCGAGGCTGCTACGAACAGCCGACCTTAATTTCCGGAGCACGTAATATGTCCGACGAAACCACGAACCCGGGCGGCACCGACGCAGCTGCCACGAACGGCCAGCAACAGGCCCAGATCACCCAGAAGGTCCTCGGCCAGTATGTCCGCGACCTCTCGTTCGAAAACGTGATGGCCCAGAAGGGTGTGAGCGGCGACGTTCAGCCCGAGATCCAGGTCAAGGTGAACCTCGACGCCAAGAAGCGCGGCAACACCGAGAACCAGTATGAGATCGTCACGAAGCTCAACATCACGTCGAAGACCAAGGACAAGGGCGACCCGCTCTTCGTGCTGGAAATCGAATATGCCGGTGTCTTCCAGGTCGAAGGCGTGCCGGAGCAGCAGCTTCACCCCTACCTTCTGATCGAGTGCCCGCGCGTGACCTTCCCGTTCCTTCGCCGGATCGTCAGCGACGTGACCCGCGACGGGGGCTTCCCGCCTCTGAACCTCGAGATGATCGACTTCCTCGCGCTCTATCGCCAGGAAATCTCCCGCCGCGCGCAGGCGCAGCAGGCCACCAGCCCGGCGAACTGATCGGTCAGGCGCGCTTCCAGAGCGCGCCGTCCCCGAGTTTCTCGACAAATGCCTCGTGCGCCGCGGCTTCGGCCGCGGTGAGACGGGACGGCAGAGGCGTCGGCCGCGGTGCGGGACGCCAGTTGCTGTCGCCACCGCCATCGGACGTCGCAGCGGTATCGCTCGACAGCACGAGGTCGGGCTGACGACCACCGATCAGCTCGAGATACACTTCCGCCAAAATTTCGGAGTCGAGCAACGCGCCGTGCAGCGTGCGCGAGGAGTTGTCGATCCCGAAGCGCCGGCAGAGCGCGTCGAGCGAGGCGGGCGAGCCCGGAAACCGCCGCCGCGCGATGTCGAGCGTGTCGATCGCGCGGTTGTCTGGCAGTTTCGGCAACCCGCACCAACCAAGCTCCGCGTTCAGGAATTTCATGTCGAAGGTCGCGTTGTGGATCACCAGCTTGGCATCGCCGATGAAATCGAGGAACTGCTGCCCGATCGCCTTGAAGACCGGCTTGTCGGCAAGGAACTCGTCGCCGAGACCGTGGATCTCGTAGGCGCCCTGCGGCATCGACCGTTCAGGATTGATATATTGGTGGTAGGTTCGGCCGGTCGGCATATGGCCCGACAGCTCGACCGCGCCGATCTCGACGATCCGGTCACCCTGATCAGGCTCGAACCCGGTGGTTTCAGTGTCGAGTACGATCTCACGCATGGGCGATCCGCTCCCTCAATTCCGCGACGAGGACCGCGACCTGATCGCGCGCACCCTCCATCGTCAGGGTCTCGATGATATGGTCGGCGCGGCGGCGCTTCTCCGCATCGGGCATCTGCCGCGCAAGGATGGCGCTGAAATGCGCCTCCGTCATTTCCGGCCGCGCGAGGACCCGTTCCTTCTGAACGTCGAGCGGGACGGAGACGACGGCGACGCTGTCCATCGTGCCCTCCGCGCCGATCTCGAACAGAAGCGGGATGTCGAAGATGGCGATGTCGGCGTCGGTGTTGGCGAGAAACTCCGCGCGGTCTGCCGCGACGAGGGGATGCACGATTTCCTCGATCTGGCGGAGCCGGTCGGGATCCTCGGCGATCAGGCGCTTCAATTCGGTGCGGGACACGCCACCATCCACGATGGCGTCCGGAAACAGGGCGCCGACCGGGCCGACCGCGCTGCCGCCCTTTTCATAGATACGATGAACGGCGGCGTCGGCGTCCCAAACCGGAATGCCGAGATCGGCGAACATGGCAGCCGTCGTCGACTTGCCCATCCCGATGGACCCCGTAAGACCAAGCGCCCAGGTCATGACAGGATGGCCTGCCGTACGTCTTCGTCCACGTCGGGGCGCGTCCCGAACCAGCGTTCGAACGCCGGCACAGCCTGGTGGAGCAACATGCCAAGACCGTCGACCGCAATGCAGCCTCGCGCCTCGGCCTCCTGCAACAGGTTGGTGCGAAGCGGGACGTAGACGAGGTCGCTGACCACCGTGCCGGAGCGAAGCCCGTCAAGCGACAGCTTCAATTCCGGCGAGCCGGTCATGCCGAGCGAGGTCGTGTTCACCACGGTCGCGGAATCCTCGAGCACGTTGGCCGCCTGCACCCAGTCGATCACGTTGATGCGCGAGCCGAACTCCTGCCGCAGGCCTTCGGCCTTCTGCTTCGTTCGGTTGCTCAGCAGGATCTCGGGCACGCCGGCATCGAGCAGCGACGAGATGACAGCCCGCGCAGCGCCCCCGGCGCCAAGCACGGTGGCCGGACCGTCGGATGCTTTCCAGTCGGGCGCGGCCTGGCGGATATTCTCGAGGAATCCGTAGTGATCCGTGTTGTCGGCGTGGATCTTGCCGTCCGACCGGAAGATCAGCGTGTTCGCTGCCCCGATCAGGATCGCCCGGTCCGACACGTGGTCGGCGATCTGCATGATCGAGACCTTGTGCGGGATCGTCACATTCGCGCCCACGAACCCGGCCTTGGGCAACATCCGCACCACCTCGGCGAGGTTGTGGTCGGCGACCTGAAGCGGCACGTAGTCGCCCGGCAGGCCATACCGCCGTAGCCAGAACTTGTGCAGTTTAGGGCTCAGCGAATGGGCAACCGGGTGGCCGATCACTCCGGCGAGCGGGATCCTCTCAAGTGTCATGCGCGCAATGTCCCGCGAAGAACGAGGTAAGACAAGAGTTCGAGGAGCGGCAAACCGAGGACATTGAAGTGATCTCCGCCGATGCGTGTGAACAGCCGGACGCCCTCCTCCTCTAGCTTGTAGGCGCCGACCGAGTGACGGACGCTCTCCCAGTTCCGGGCGACGTAGTCATCTATATAGCCCTGCGACAGCTGCCTCATGGTGAGGTCGGCCCGTCCGACATGCCGCCAGACCGGTCGCGCCTCTTCGAAGATGACTGCCGCTGAAAGCAGCTTGTGCGTGCTGTTCGACAGCGTGGCGAGCTGGCGCTTCGCCTCCTCCGGCGTTTCAGGCTTGGAATAGAGCGTGCGGTCATGTTCGAGGACCTGATCGGCGCCGATCACCAGCGCATCGGGATGGCGACGCGCGACGCGCTCTGCCTTCAGCTCCGCCAGCTTGTCGGCGATGTCACGCGGCGGTGCGCCTTCGTGCAGCATCGAATCGCGAATCATGGCTTCATCGACCCGAGCGGTCTCGACCTCGAACTCCAAGCCGGCGTTCCTCAAAAGTTCCGCCCGGATCGCGGACCCGGAGGCGAGAATGATGCGGTCAGTCATGTTGATAAGTCCGGGGTAAGCCTGCGGAGTTTCGCGCCGAAATCCATGGAAGAAGTTAGCCCGTCATCAGGGATGGGGAGAAGTCCCGAGATGTCCGGTGATCACTCGTTAACAATCCACGTGGGGACAGGACAACCGGCTGATGTGGACAGGACCCCGACTTTGCCGGGGTCAATGCCCCGATCCAAAATTCCGGACAGATGTCCGATCTCCAAGTATCTGATAATTAATCAGTATTCTGATCCGTCATACATCTGTTGCACCGATGTCATGGCGACGTGTTGTGTATAAGTCGTGGGAGAATCTGGGCGCGCAGACTTATCCCTGCCCTCTACCTACAACCACTTCCCTTCTATCTTTTCTTAATTATTGGGTGAGAAACGTGACCGGAGGCACCCGGACCAGCGCGATTGACAGACTGCCATGAAGTGCCTACGTGAGGTGCCAAGCCCGTCCGGGCCCAAGACTTCCCAATAGAGTTATGGAATGGCGGCCCCTGCGGGCGGCCTCTTGATATAGATGTCAGAACACCGACTGAACCTTGCGGACCTGAAGGCCCAAAGCCCGAAGGACCTGCTTTCCCTCGCCGAAGAGCTCGAGATCGAGAACGCCTCCACGATGAGGAAAGGCGACATGATGTTCGCCATCCTGCGGGAACGGGCGGACGAGGATTGGGTCATTGGCGGCGACGGCGTGCTAGAGGTGCTTCAGGACGGCTTCGGTTTCCTGCGCTCGCCCGAAGCGAACTACCTGCCGGGCCCGGACGATATTTATGTCAGTCCAGACATGATCCGTCAGTATTCGCTGCGCACCGGGGACACCGTCGAAGGTGTCATCAAGGAGCCGGGCGATGCCGAACGCTACTTCGCGCTGACCACGGTCGAGTCGATCAACTTCGAGTCACCCGAGAAGGCGCGTCACAAGGTTGCCTTCGACAACCTGACGCCGCTTTACCCGGACGAACGGCTCAACATGGAGATCGAGAACGAGCAGGCGACGAAAGATCGCTCTGCCCGGATCATCGACCTTGTCGCGCCGATCGGCAAAGGCCAGCGGTCGCTCATCGTCGCGCCGCCGCGGACCGGTAAAACGGTTCTGCTTCAGAATATTGCGCACTCGATCGAGAAGAACCATCCGGAGTGCTACTTGATCGTCCTGCTGATCGACGAACGCCCGGAAGAGGTCACGGACATGCAGCGCTCGGTGAAGGGTGAGGTCGTGTCCTCCACCTTCGACGAGCCTGCGACGCGTCACGTTGCCGTGTCCGAAATGGTGATCGAAAAGGCCAAGCGCCTCGTCGAACACAAGCGCGACGTCGTGATCCTGCTCGACTCGATCACTCGTCTGGGCCGCGCCTTCAACACGACGGTTCCGTCGTCGGGCAAGGTGCTGACCGGTGGTGTCGACGCGAACGCCCTGCAGCGTCCAAAGCGCTTCTTCGGTGCCGCGCGGAACATCGAGGAAGGCGGGTCGCTGACCATCATCGCAACGGCGCTGATCGATACCGGCTCCCGGATGGACGAAGTCATCTTCGAGGAATTCAAGGGCACCGGTAACTCCGAGATCGTGCTGGACCGTAAGGTTGCCGACAAACGCGTCTTCCCGGCGATGGACATTCTCAAGTCCGGAACCCGGAAAGAGGACCTGCTCGTCGACAAGGTCGATCTGCAGAAGACCTACGTTCTGCGGCGCATCCTGAACCCGATGGGCACGACGGACGCGATCGAATTCCTGCTGTCGAAGCTGAAGCAGACCAAGACGAATTCCGAGTTCTTCGAATCCATGAACACCTGAGGCGGGACGCCGCGGCGTCCCGGTTGCGTCGATGGAGACGATCTTTGCCCTCGCGACGGTACGGGGACGCTCCGGCGTCGCCGTCGTTCGCTTGTCCGGGCCGGATGCCGTCCCGGTCGCAGAGGGGCTGACCGGGCCCCTGCCCCCCGACGGCCGAACCCTGCGCAAGTTGCGTGACGAGACCGGGTTGCTGGACGAAGCACTCGTTCTCGTCTTTCCGAAAGGTCGCAGCTTTACCGGTGAGCCGGTCGTCGAACTGCAACTGCATGGCAGTATCGCGGTGACATCCGCCGTGCTTGCCGCATTGGGCCGCGATCAACGCGCCAGGCCGGCGGACGCCGGGGAGTTTACACACCGCGCGTTTGCGAATGGACGCCTGGATCTCGCGCAGGTCGAAGGCCTCGCCGATCTCATTGATGCGGAAACCGAAGCGCAGCGGCGACAGGCCGTGCGTGCACTGGATGGTGCGCTCGGGCGGCGGGCGGAAAGCTGGCGGGTTCGGCTGATCCGGGCTGCCGCATTGATCGAAGCAACGATCGACTTTGCCGATGAAGATGTGCCGGTCGACGTTGGCCCCGAGGTCGAAGAGTTGCTTGTTGGCGTGCAATCCGAGCTTCGCAAGGAAGCGGCAGGCGCTGGAATGGCCGAGCGTATACGCACCGGTTTCGAGGTCGCTATCGTCGGCGCGCCAAACGCCGGGAAGTCGACGTTGCTGAACGCGCTCGCCGGCCGGGATGCGGCCATCACGTCCGAGCGAGCCGGAACGACTCGGGATGTGATCGAGGTCCGTATGGACCTTGGTGGGCTGGCTGTGACGTTGCTCGATACCGCTGGCATTCGGGATACCGAGGATGAGGTCGAGCGAATCGGCGTCGATCGAGCTCTGGCACGGGCGCGTCAGGCTGATATCCGGGTTCACTTGGTCGAGAGAGGCGCTGAACCACTTATGTCGGTCGAACCGCAAGATATCGTGGTTCTTGGAAAGTCTGATCTACATGACGCGCCGACTGGTGCCGTTTCGGGGCAGACTGGCGCCGGTATCGACGAACTTGTCGGAAAACTGACGGATGCTCTTTCGGAGATGGTCGGGGAGCCGGGCGTAGCCATTCGCGAGCGTCATCGTCTGGCGATGATCCGAGCGTCCGGTCAGCTGGACAATGTGTTGTCGCAGATGACGCTGCTGAGCGAGGCGCCCGATATCTTGGCGGAAGACCTCCGGGATGGTATCCGTGCCATCGACTCGTTGGTCGGACGCGTCGACGTGGAGCAGATCCTCGGTGAGATCTTCTCCTCCTTTTGCATCGGAAAGTAGGAAAGTTTCACGTGAAACATTCGTCCTTTGATGTCGTGGTGATTGGTGGCGGCCATGCAGGCAGCGAGGCTGGCCACGCGGCTGCGCGCTCTGGCGCCAAGGTTGCTCTCGTCACGCTAACCCGGTCGGGCATCGGAGTGATGTCCTGTAACCCGGCGATCGGTGGGCTGGGCAAAGGCCACCTCGTCCGAGAGATTGACGCCATGGACGGTGTGATGGGGCGCGTCGCGGACCGCGCCGGAATCCAGTTCCGTTTGCTGAACCGCAAAAAGGGGCCGGCCGTTCAAGGCCCGCGCGCCCAGGCAGACCGCGCCATCTATCGCTCGGCGATGCTTGCGGAAATCGAGGCAGCACCGAACCTGACGATCGTCGAAGGCGAAGCCGTGGACCTCGACCTGTCGGCCGGCCAGCTGAAGGCTGTTCTTCTGGCTGACGGTACCCGTCTGGATTGCTCGGCTGCGATTCTCACCACGGGCACCTTCCTGCGTGGTGTAATCCACATCGGCGACGTTTCTCGTCCGGGTGGACGGATGGGCGAGCGGCCCTCTGTCCGCATGGCCGATCGGATTGATGAACTGGGTTTGCCGCTGGGTCGCCTTAAGACAGGCACCCCGCCCCGGCTTGACGGGCGAACGATCGATTGGGATCGACTTGAGCGTCAGCCGGGCGACGCAGATCCCACGATGTTCTCATTCTTGTCGTCGAAGCCCGAGGCACAACAGGTCGATTGTGGGATCACGCACACCAACGAGCGGACGCACGAGATCATCCGTGCGAACTTGGAACGATCTGCGATGTACGGCGGCCATATTGATGGCGTCGGCCCCCGTTACTGCCCGTCCATCGAGGACAAGGTGGTGCGCTTTGCCGATAAGACGTCACACCAGATTTTCCTTGAACCTGAAGGCGTTAACGATCCGACAGTGTACCCGAACGGTATCTCGACCTCCCTGCCCCAGGATGTTCAAGAGCATTACGTTCATTCGATCGCGGGGCTGGAGAAGGCATCGATCACTCAGCCTGGCTACGCGATTGAGTACGACTACGTCGATCCGCGAGCGCTTCGCGAAACCCTGGAACTGCGCGAGACGCGAGGTCTGTACCTTGCCGGACAGATCAACGGGACCACGGGGTACGAGGAAGCCGCAGCCCAAGGACTTGTCGCTGGTCTGAACGCGGCTGCTCAAGCGCTTGGTCGTGAGCCGGTCCAGTTCAGCCGGACGACGTCCTACATCGGCGTCATGGTTGACGACCTGATCACGCGTGGTGTGACGGAGCCGTATCGCATGTTTACCTCCCGTGCGGAATTCCGGCTGTCGCTTCGGGCGGACAATGCCGACTTGCGCCTCACCGCGCAGGGCCGTGAGGCCGGTTGCGTCGGTGATGCCCGTTGGGAGGTCTTCAGCCGTAAGGTTGAGGCATTGGAGGCTGGGAAGGCGCTTCTCGGCGGACTGAAAATTCAGGCCAAAGCGATTTCTGAGCATGGCGCGCGGCTTAATCCTGAAGGGCCGGCTCGTACCGGGCTTGAAGCGCTTGCCTTGGTTGATCTGTCGTTCGATGACCTCGTCACCTTGGCACCGGATGCCTCGGCCGTTCCGACTGAAATCGGTGAGCAGATCAAACGTGATGCGCTCTATGCGAACTACGTCGAGCGTCAATCGAAGGATATCGAAGCGCTGCAACGTGATGAAAATCAGGCGTTGCCACATGATTTGGATTTCAGCGGTATCGATGGGCTTTCCAAGGAACTGTCGACCAAACTCGATCGGATCCGTCCTTCGACTATTGGCCAGGCATCTCGTGTCGAAGGGATGACGCCCGCAGCGCTTCTTCTACTTATGGCGCGAATTCGTCGGGACAAAGTCGCACGGTCCGCCTGATGGAAGAAGTGGAGTTGATCTCCGGCGTCTATGTTTCACGTGAAACATTTGAGCGCTTGGAGGCTTTTCGCGACCTTGTCCTCAAGTGGACGGCTCGCATCAACCTCGTATCAACTAAATCGGCGGCTACCCTGTGGGATCGGCACATCCTTGATTCGGCGCAGCTCATCCAACACGCTCCAGACAGTTTCAACCGCTGGGTCGACCTCGGAAGTGGGGGCGGCTTTCCCGGGATCGTTGTCGCTACCCTGAACCTGGACCTTGCCCCAGACGCGGAGATGATCCTCGTCGAATCCGATCAACGGAAAGCGACGTTCCTTCGCGCAGCTATCCGGGAACTTGGTCTGAACGCTCAAGTTCAGGCCAGCCGCGCCGAAACCCTGGCGCCGATGCAGGCTGATGTACTGACAGCCCGCGCTTTGGCCTCACTATCCGAACTCCTGCCGCTCGCCTCCCGCCACCTCAAACCTGACGGAATCGCAATTTTCCCCAAGGGCCGCAGCGCCTTGGACGAAATCCGCGACGCGCAGCAAGGTTGGACCTTCCAGCTTGAACAATCTCCCAGTAAGACCGACGCCGAGGCAGCAATATTGAAGTTGGAAAGGATCGAGCGTGTCTGACCCGACGAGACCACCGGCCCCCAGAATTATCGCAATCGCGAACCAGAAAGGTGGCGTCGGAAAGACCACCACGGCGATCAACCTCGGCGCAGCACTTGCCCGCTCCGAGCAGCGTGTGATGATTGTCGACCTTGATCCGCAGGGAAACGCGTCGACAGGACTTGGCGTTGATGCCGACGATCGCGAGATCACGATTTACGACCTGCTGCTGGGGGACGCCACACCGTCGGAAGCCGCGCGGCAGACCGAGGTCGATAACCTGTTCATTGTTCCGGCAACGACAGATTTAAGCTCTGCCGATATCGAGCTGATTTCCAACGAAAAACGCAGCTTCCTGCTACACGACGCCCTTCGGCAGGTAGCGATCGATACCCTTTCGCTCGATTACATCCTGATCGACTGCCCGCCCAGTCTGAACCTCCTGACGATCAATGCGCTCGTTGCCGCGAACTCGGTTCTCGTGCCGCTCCAATCCGAGTTCTTCGCCCTTGAGGGGTTGTCTCAGCTCATGCTCACCGTTCGCGAAGTTCGGCAGTCCGCCAATCCGAACCTTCGGATCGAAGGGGTTGCGCTGACGATGTACGACCGGCGCAACAACCTTGCGCTTCAGGTCGAGGAAGACGCCCGCGACAATCTGGGCGATCTCGTTTTCAATACGGTCATTCCGCGAAATGTCCGGCTGTCCGAGGCCCCGTCCTTCGCCATGCCGGTGCTGGATTACGATCCGTCCAGCCGCGGCGCCGCGGCTTACAAGGCCCTCGCGGCTGAACTTCTCGAACGCGACCATTGATCCCGGAGGACAGGCAGAATGGCAGATAATCGCCCCAAATCCAGAGGTCTTGGTCGCGGGTTGTCCGCTCTCATGGCGGATGTCGATACCGGCTCGGCCACATCGGAGACCCCGCGTCGACCCGACATGCGAATTCCGATCGAGCAGGTTCATCCGAACCCGAACCAGCCGCGCCGCAGTTTCAATTCCGACGCATTGGCTGAGCTCGCGAGCTCGATCCGCGAGAAGGGGATCATTCAGCCGCTGATCGTGCGCCCCTCCCCCAACCAGCCGGACCATTTCGAAATTGTTGCCGGCGAACGCCGCTGGCGCGCCGCGCAGCAGGTTCAGCTGCACGACGTGCCGGTCCTGGTGCGCGAGTTCGACGATACCGAAGTGCTCGAAGTCGCGATCATCGAGAATATTCAGCGCGCCGATCTCAACCCGGTTGATGAGGCCGCCGGCTATCGACAGCTGATGGAGCGCTTTGGACATACGCAGGATCAGCTGGCAAGCGCGCTCGGCAAAAGCCGCAGCCACATTGCGAACCTTCTGCGGCTTCTCTCGCTGCCGGATACGGTTCAAACGCTGATGATCGAAGGCAATCTCAGTGCCGGTCATGCGCGGACGCTCGTCGGACGCGATGATGCGGAGGAGATCGCAAAGCGGATCGTCAAGCAGGGCCTCTCTGTTCGCGAGGCCGAGAAGCTTGCGAAGGAGGCTAAGGAGCCCAGCTCAGAGCCGAAGAAACGCGGTAAGGCTGAGAAGGACGCAGACACCAAGCAGATCGAAGCGGAGCTGATGGCGCAGCTTCGAATGGGTGTGTCCATCGACCACAAGCCGGGCACCGAGGGTGGCACGGTGACACTGCACTACCGGGATTTCGCGCAACTCGACGATCTGTTGCGGCTGTTGTCCGGGACTTAAGCCAACAATTCGCGCAAGACGGCGTTCAGGATCGGCCGACCTTGGTCAGTTACGGCGATATGGTCATTCGAAATCGTGACCAGTCTGTTCGCCTCGAGTTCGGACGCGACATCGGGTGACCATCCGAATGCGCGGGCGCGGGACAGGTCGACCCCACTTCGCAAGCGCATACCCATGAGGAGTAGTTCGGCCAGCCGATCTTCGGTCGTCAGTTCATCACGGGCGATCTCTGCCGAACCGCGCGACTCGACAGCTGACAACCATTCCCCCGGCATCCGCGCCGCTTCCGTCGAGAAGCGTTGTTCGCCAAGAGTAAGGCGTCCGTGTGCGCCCGGACCAACGCCGACATAATCGCCGGTTTTCCAGTACAGCAGGTTGTGTTTGCTCTCCGCGCCAGGGCGGGCGTGGTTCGAGATTTCATAAGATGGCATCCCGGCGGCGGCGCAGACCTCTTGCGTGATGTCCCACATATCGGCCGCGCGATCTTCGTCCGGCAGGCCGCGCAGGTGCCCTACGGCGTGCCGCGCGCCGAAGACAGTGCCGTCTTCGATGGTCAGTTGGTACAGCGACAGGTGGTCGATCGCCATCGACAGCGCCTCGCGAAGTTCGGCTTCCCACGCGGCGGCGTCCTGATCCTGTCGCGCGTAGATCAGGTCGAAGCTGACCCGCTCGAAGACGTTTCGGGCAACATCGAAGGCAGTTTGCGCTTCTGCGACGGTGTGCATCCGTCCGAGGCGGCGCAGGTCTGTATCGTTGAGTGCCTGCACCCCCATGGACACCCGGTTGACCCCGGCATCGCGGTAACCGGCGAAGCGGCCGGCCTCGACCGAGGTCGGGTTGGCTTCCAGCGTGACTTCGAGTTCGTTGACCGTCGGCCAGGCCGCACGGGCGGCTTCCATCACCGTGGCGACCGTCTCTGGCGCCATCAGGCTGGGCGTGCCGCCTCCGAAGAAGATGGATTGCAGAACGCGGGGCCCGGTCTCTTCGCGATAGCGCGTGATCTCTGAGGCGAGCGCGGTGGCCCATCGAGTCTGGTCGACGTTGGCCACGACATGAGAGTTGAAGTCGCAGTAAGGGCACTTCGACTGGCAGAAGGGCCAATGAACATAGAGTCCAAAGCCCCCTGCCCGCCAGTCGTCAGACAGGTCAGCCAAAGCAACCCGCAATCAGCTTCTCGAAGGCGCGAGCCCGGTGCGAGATGCGGTTCTTCTCCGCCGGGTCCATCTCGCCGAAGGTGATGTTGTAGCCGTCGGGCACGAAGATCGGATCGTAACCGTGGCCGAGGTCACCGCGCATGGGCCAGACAACTCGTCCCGGGACTTCACCGGCGAAGACCTCGTCATGACCGTCCGGCCAGGCCAGAACCAACGTGCAGCAGAAGCGCGCCGTTCGAGGTTCTGGCGCTCCGCGCTCTTCCAGTTCCGTCCAGGCGCGGGTCATGGCCATGCGAAAGTCCCGACCGTCCGGCGTCTCGGCCCAGTCCGCCGTGTGGACGCCCGGTTGGCCGTCCAGCCCGTCGATGCAGATACCGCTGTCATCGGACAGGGCGGGCAGACCGAGCGCGGCGACGGCGGCACGGGCCTTGATCCTGGCGTTGCCGGCGAAGGTTTCTTCGGTTTCGTCCGGCTCAGGCAGTCCATGATCGGCGTTCGACGTGACAGAAACGCCGTATGGCGCCAGCAAGTCCTTGATTTCATACAATTTACCAGCGTTATGCGTCGCTACGACCAGCTCTGTCCCGTCGAACCTGCGCATCAGGCCACCGCAGCTTTCTGCGCTGCCGTCAGTTCTGCCGTGCCCTGCTCTGCGAGTGCCATCAGCTGCTCCATCTCCTTGCGGGAGAAGGTAGCGCCTTCGGCTGACATCTGCACTTCGATGAGGCGGTCACCGGTCATCACGAAGTTGCCATCGACACCCGCTTCGGAATCTTCGGGGTAGTCGAGGTCGAGCACGGGCTGACCAGCGTAGATGCCGCAGCTCACGGCGGACACGGGCTCTGCCAGCGGGTCGGACAGAACGTCCCCCGCCTTCATCAGCTTGTTGACCGCGAGGCGCAGTGCGACCCAGCCGCCGGTGATCGACGCGCAACGCGTGCCGCCGTCAGCCTGCAGCACGTCGCAGTCCACCGTGATCTGACGCTCGCCAAGCGCGACGCGGTCGACGCCGGCGCGAAGGGAGCGGCCGATCAGGCGCTGGATCTCCACGGTGCGGCCGCCCTGCTTGCCGGCCGTCGCCTCGCGCCGCATCCGCGACCCGGTGGAGCGCGGCAGCATCCCGTATTCCGCCGTCACCCAGCCAAGGCCGGTGCCTTTCAGGAACGGCGGCGGGCGATCTTCGATCGACGCGGTACAGAGCACGTGAGTGTCACCGACCTTGATGAGGCAGGAGCCTTCAGCATGTTTCGTGACGCCGACGTCGATCGACACCGCGCGCATTTCGTCAAGGTTTCGTCCCGATGGCCGCATCACGCTATCCTCACATGGTTGCAAGCTCCCTCTAGTCGGGCCGCTTCCGCTTTCCAACCCCGATTGACCTCACCGCTCGCGTGGTTTTAATTGCCTCGCCCCTCTGGATTGGCAGGCAGACGTGACGGATCAGTCCGCAATCTTCGACGAGATGAACGCCCGCTCCCGCGAAGTCTTTCGCCGGGTTGTCGAAGGCTACCTCGACACCGGTGCGCCGGTCGGCTCCCGCACGCTCACCCGCTCCATGTCCGAGAAGGTGAGCGCGGCGACCGTGCGCAACGTGATGCAGGATCTCGAGTATCTCGGCCTGCTCGGCTCACCGCACATCAGTGCGGGCCGGGTGCCGACGCAGCTCGGGCTGCGCATGTTCGTTGACGGCCTGCTCGAGATCGGCGACCTGGCCGGCGATGACCGTGCAAGGATCGACGAAACACTCGGCTCCAACAGCGACGAGGTGACCACGGTCCTCGACCGGATCGGCTCTGCCCTGTCGGGCGTGACGCAAGGGGCGAGCCTCGTCCTCGCGCCGAAGCACGAAGCGCCCGTGAAACACGTCGAGTTCGTGTCGTTGTCGCAGGATCGCGCGCTGGTCGTGCTGGTCTTCGCCAACGGTCATGTGGAGAACCGCGTCTTCACCCCGCCGCCGGGGCAGACTCCGTCGTCGATGCGGGAGGCTGCGAACTTCGTGAACGCCGTGGCCGAGGGGCGCACCCTGTCCGAGCTCGGCGTCGCCATGACGCGCGAGATCAGCGCCCGCCGCACGGAGATCGACTCGTTGGCGGCACAACTGGTCGAATCCGGCATCGCAGTTTGGGAAAACAAGGGCGAATCGATAGAACGTCTGATCGTCCGCGGGCGCGGCAACCTGCTGACCGAGGACGGTCACGAGGAAGACCTGCAGCGGATCCGCGAATTGTTTGACGACCTCGAACGAAAGCGCGATATCGCCGAGTTCCTCGAACTGGCCGAAGAAGGCGAAGGGGTCCGCATCTTCATCGGCTCGGAAAACAAACTCTTCTCACTTTCGGGTTCCTCTCTGGTGGTGAGTCCCTATATGAACGCAGATCGAAAAATCATTGGCGCCGTGGGCGTCATCGGGCCGACCCGGCTGAATTATGGCCGGATCGTCCCCATCGTTGATTACACAGCACAGTTGGTCGGACGCCTGGTGTCCGATCGGGCCTGAAGGAAGTGATGATGGCAAAGCCGAAGAGCGAGCAGGAATTCATGGAAGAAGTCGCGGCGGAGCTGCGCGGAGAGAGCGAGCCCACCGACGGGGTCGAAGAATCCGACGCGCCCGAGACCGCAGCCGATCCCGATGAACTCGAGACGCTGCGGGCCGAGCGGGATGAACTTAAGGACCGGTTCGTCCGTGCCCTCGCCGATGCCGAGAACACGCGCAAGCGGGCCGATCGCGACCGGCGCGAGGCGGAGAACTACGGCGGCAGCAAGCTGGCCCGGGACATGCTCCCGGTCTACGACAACCTGTCGCGTGCGCTCGAGACCGCGAACGAAGAGCAGAAGGAAATCTCCAAGTCGCTGCTCGAAGGGGTTGAGCTGACGATGAAAGAGCTTCTGAACGTCTTCAAGAAGCACGGGATCGAGCCGATCGCGCCGGAAGTCGGTGAAAAGTTCGATCCGCAGGAACATCAGGCGATGTTCGAGGCCCCGGTGCCGGGCACGACCGCCGGCGAAATCATCCAGGTGATGGCCACGGGCTTCATGCTGCACGACCGTCTGCTGCGTCCCGCGCAGGTCGGTGTGAGCTCGACGCCAGCGTCGTAAGGACCGGCGGGTCCGGGGGTGCGCATCAAGCGCGCACCCTACGGCGGCAGTTCATCTGTCTGCCGTGCAGAAGTGGATCACGCCTCCCCTGACTTAACATATGTTTGCCGCTTGGCGCCGAGCTCAAAGGAACAGCAGGCCGGGGGGGTGTCGTTGACTCGTCGTACCCAACTTATGGAAGGGAGATACGACATGACCAACATCAAGACGCTCACCACCGCCACCGCTGCTCTCGTTCTCGGTTTCGGCACTGCTGCCGTCGCACAGGACATGCAGTCCGGCACGATGAATGAGCAGCAGATGGAGGACATCGTTCGCGTCAACGAACTGACGGACGCCGAAGTCTTCACTCTGGAGGTCGAGGCCGATGATTGGGACGAAACCGATTATTACACCGAGGTCGACAGCGAATGGGACCAGATCGGCAACGTGACCGACGTGGCCGTGTCCCGTGACGGACAGCTGACCGGTCTTATCGTCGAAACCGGTGGGTTCCTCGACATCGGTGACAGCCACGTGCTCGTCTCCATGGACAACGTGAAACTCGTCGAAATGGACACGACGAACGAAGGCTATGCCTACGTCACCAACATGACCGAGGAAGAGCTGCAGAACCTCGAAAACGTCGGCGAAAACTGGTTCTAAGCCAGTCGAAACGACTCAGCAAAAGGGGGGGCCTCGTGCCCCCCTTTTTCATGCGTAGGGTGCGCGCTCGATGCGCACCCCAACCCACACCTACCGCACCAGCCCCTTCAGCTCGTACACCAGCGCCAGCGCCTCGCGCGGCGTCAGCTCATCGGGCAGTACATCGCGCAGCCGCCCTTCGACTTCGGACGCCTGGTGTTTCACGGGCGACACCGGTTTCGGCGCCGCCGCGAACAACGGCAGATCGTCGATCACCGCCTGCCGGGAGCCGTCGCCCTCGCGTTCACCCTTCTCCAGAGCCTCCAACACGACTCGTGCCCGTTCGATCACCGCGTCAGGCAGCCCGGCGAGCCGTGCGACCTGTACGCCGTAGGACCGGTCGGCGGTGCCCTGCCGCACTTCGTGCAGGAACACGACGTCGCCCTCCCACTCCTTCACAGCGACGGTCGCGTTCTCGACTCCCTCCAGCTTGCCGGCGAGGGCCGACATCTCGTGATAGTGCGTCGCGAAAAGCGCGCGACAGCGGTTCACCTCGTGCAGATGTTCGAGCGTCGCCCAGGCGATCGAGAGACCGTCATAGGTTGCCGTCCCGCGCCCGATCTCGTCGAGGATCACGAGCGCCCGGTCGTCGGCCTGGTTCAGGATCGCCGCCGTCTCGACCATTTCGACCATGAAGGTCGAGCGTCCCCTGGCAAGGTCGTCCGACGCCCCGACCCGGCTGAACAATTGGCTTACGATCCCGACATGCGCGCTGTCGGCAGGCACGTAGCTGCCGATCTGTGCCAGCACGGCGATCAGGGCGTTCTGGCGGAGGTAGGTCGACTTGCCGGCCATGTTCGGGCCGGTCAGCAGGTGGATCGACGCGCTGCTCAGATCGCAGTCGTTCGCGACAAACGGCGCGCCATCCTTGCGAAGCGCGTCTTCGACGACCGGGTGACGGCCGCCGACGATGTCGAACGCGCGGCTGTCGTCGACTTGCGGACGGCACCAGTCGCGCGCCGAGGCGAGGTCGGCCAACGCTGTCGCAAGGTCGAACTCCGACAAAGCGCGGGCGAGGTTCGAAAGAACGGCGGCATTGGCCAGGATTGCTTCTCGCAGCTTGGAATAGAGACGCTTTTCGATCTCCAGCGCACGGGAGCCTGCGTTCAGGATCCGTGTCTCGAGATCGGACAATTCGACCGTCGTGAACCGCACCTGGCTGGCGGTCGTCTGGCGGTGAATGAAGGTCTCCGACAGCGGCGGGGACAGCATCTTCTCCGCGTGGGTCGCGGTCGTCTCGATGAAGTAGCCGAGCACGTTGTTGTGCTTGATCTTCAGGCTCGAGATCCCGGTGGCAGAGACGAAATCGGCCTGCATTCCGGCGATGACCGATCGTCCCTCGTCCCGCAGGCGCCGCGCCTCGTCCAGTTCCTCGTCGTAGCCGGGTGCGATGAACCCGCCGTCCCTTGCGAGCAGCGGCGGTTCCGCGATCAGCGCGGCGTCAAGAAGTTCGAGCAGATCATCATGGCCGACAAGGTCGCCGGCAGCCTCGCGCAGCAGGTCGGGCAAGTCCACGCCATCAAGACGGGTTGCGATCTGCTCTGCCTGCGCGAGCGAGTTGCGGAGTCCCGCCATGTCGCGGGGTCCGCCGCGCTCCAGCGACAACCGGGACAGCGCACGATCGACGTCGGCCACCTGCCGCAGCGCGTCGCGCAGATCGGCGGACAACCGGGTCTGTTCCACCGCGAAGGCCACCGCATCCTGCCGTGCCCGGATCACGTCGAGCTGCCGCGACGGCGCGGAGATGCGCCGCTCCAGCAGCCGTGCCCCGGCGGAGGTCACCGTGCGGTCGACGGTCCCGAGCAGCGAGCCCGCCCTGCCCCCGGCCATCGCCGAGGTGAGCTCGAGAGACCGCCGCGTCGCCGCGTCGATCTGCATCGAGGCACGTACGCCCTCGCGCACTGGCGGGCGGAGCAGCGGCAGCTTCCCACGTTGCGTGATCTCGAGGTATTCGACCAGTCCGGCGAGCGCCGAGATCTCGACACGTCCGAACGCGCCGAACCCGTCGAGGGACGAGACCGAGAACAGCTTGCACAGCCGCGCCTCCCCGCCGGTGGAATCGAACGCCGATCCGGCGAGCGAGGTGGACGCCGCGCCGAGATCGGACACCAGATCGGCGAATTCGGACTCGATCGCCTCGGGCAGCAGCACCTCGCGCGCGCCGAGGCGGGCGAGTTCCGGCCCCAGTCGCATCGCCGTGCAGGGCATGACCGACAGCGCGCCGGTCGAGATGTCGACCCAGGCGAGCGCGCCTTCGTCCCGGATCGTCGCGTAAGCCGCGAGGAAGTTGTGCCGCCGTGCGTCGAGCAGCGACTCCTCTGTCAGCGTGCCGGGGGTGACCAGCCGGACCACGTCACGGTTCACGACCGATTTCGACCCACGCTTCTTGGCTTCGGCGGGATCTTCCATCTGCTCGGCAATGGCGACGCGGAAGCCCTTGCGGATCAGCGTCAGCAAGTAGCCCTCGGCGGCGTGAACCGGGACGCCGCACATGGCGATGTCCTCACCCAGATGCTTGCCGCGCTTGGTCAGCGCGATGTCGAGCGCTTCGGCCGCTGCGACGGCGTCGTCGAAGAACATCTCGTAGAAGTCGCCCATCCGGTAGAACAGGAGCGCGTCCGGGTAGCCCGACTTGATGTCGAGATACTGCGCCATCATCGGCGTCACGTTGCCTGACATGCCTGTCGTCCCCCGCTCGTCTGCTCCCCGTTGTTACGGGGAGAGGCGGGCAGGCTCAATCACCCCGGAAACGGGCCTCGGCATCTTCCAGCATGGTCATCGCCTCGTCCTTCTCGCCCCGGCCGCAGATCTTGAAGGGGCGCTCGATCATGCGGTTGTAGGTGTCGAAGAACTCCTCGATGTCCCATGCGAAGCCGTTGCGCATATCAGACAGGGTTTCGACGTTCTGAAAGATACGGGACATGGTGGCGACCGCGACGACCCGGTCATTGCGCGCCATCTTGCCGTGCTCCTCGTTCTCCATCTTCAGCACGCCGATCGGCCGGGCCTCGATCAGCGCGCCGGCCGGCACGCTGCCGGCGGTCACCAGCAGAATATCGAGTTCGTCGCCGTCCTCCGCCGTCGTCTGCGGCACGAATCCGAAGGAGAACGGGAAGGTCACGCCCTCCGGCAGCTCGATGGAGATACGGACGAGGCCGCTTTCGTGAATGTCGTATTTGTGCCGGCTGCCTTTGGGTGTCTCGATGAAGACGTTCACGGCGTCCCCGTCCGAACGAGAGGGAATATTGGCGAGGGCGTCGTTGTACATGAGTGCTGTCCCCTGTTTTCTGTGGCCATGAGGCTCTTCCCCGTGGCACCTAGGTCAAAACCAGACCGAGGGCACAGAATGGCCGCCAAATTTACCCGCGAGGACGCGCTCGCGTTTCACATGGATCCGTCGCCCGGCAAGTGGGAGGTGACGCCGACCGTTCCGATGACCACGCAGCGGGATCTTTCGCTCGCCTATTCGCCCGGCGTCGCCGTCCCGTGCGAGGCGATCGCGGAGAACCCGGAGCTCGCCTACGACTACACGAACAAGGGCAACCTCGTGGCCGTGATCTCCAACGGGACGGCGGTGCTTGGCCTCGGCAACCTCGGCGCGCTTGGCGGGAAGCCGGTGATGGAGGGCAAGTCGGTGCTCTTCAAGCGGTTCGCCGACGTGAACTCCATCGACATCGAACTCGACACCGAGGACCCGGACGAGTTCTGCAACGCGGTGCGACTGATGGGGCCGACCTTCGGGGGCGTGAACCTCGAGGACATCAAGGCGCCGGAGTGTTTCATCATCGAGCAGCGGCTCAAGGAAGAGATGGACATCCCCGTCTTCCACGACGACCAGCACGGCACTGCCGTGATCTGCGCCGCCGGCTTGATCAACGCGCTGCACCTCTCTGGCAAGAAGATCGAGGATTGCCGCATCGTTCTGAACGGCGCGGGCGCGGCGGGGATCGCCTGTATCGAACTGCTCAAGAGCATGGGCGCGCGGCACGAGAACTGCATCTGCTGCGACACCAAGGGCGTCATCTACCAGGGCCGCACCGAGGGGATGAACCAGTGGAAGTCGGCCCACGCCGTGAAGACCGACCTCCGCTCGCTGGAAGAGGCGATGGAGGGCGCGGACGTCTTCCTCGGTGTGTCCGCCAAAGGGTCCGTCACGCAAGCGATGGTCGAGAGCATGGCGGATAACCCGGTCATCTTCGCCATGGCCAACCCGGATCCCGAAATCACGCCGGAAGAAGCACACGCCGTCCGGGTCGACGCGATCGTCGCGACGGGCCGCAGCGACTATCCCAACCAGGTGAACAACGTTCTCGGCTTTCCCTACCTGTTCCGTGGTGCGCTCGACATCCACGCCCGCGCGATCAACGACGAGATGAAGATCGCCTGCGCCGAAGCGCTCGCGGCTCTGGCGCGCGAGGATGTGCCGGACGAGGTCGCCGTCGCCTACGGCAAGAAGCTGACGTTCGGGCGGGATTACATCATCCCGACGCCCTTCGACCCGAGACTGATCCACCGCATTCCGCCCGCCGTCGCGAAGGCCGGGATGGACACCGGCGTCGCCCGGCGGCCCATCGTCGACATGGAGGCCTACGAAAACTCGCTGAAGGCCCGGATGGACCCCACCGCGTCGATCCTTCGCGGCATCTACGCCCGGGCGCGCACCGCGCAGGCCTCGGTCGTCTTTGCCGAGGGTGACGATCCGCGCGTGCTCAAGGCCGCCGTCATGTATCAACGCAACGGTTACGGCCGCGCGCTCGTCGTCGGGCGCGAGGCGGACGTGAAACAGAAGCTGGAGGCCGAGGGCCTCGGCGATGCGGTGCGGGAACTGCGCGTCGTGAACGCGGCCAACACCGAACATCTCGAGACCTACAAATCCTTCCTCTACCAGCGGCTTCAACGCAAAGGGCACGACCAGCAAGACGTGCACCGCCTCGCCGCGCGGGATCGTCACGTCTTCGCGGCGCTGATGCTGGCGCATGGCCATGCCGACGGGATGGTGACGGGTGCGACGCGGAAGTCGGCGCATGTGCTCGAGTTCATCAACCACGTCTTCGACGCCGGCCCGCATGACGGGGCGGTGGGTGTCTCTGCCGTTCTGGCGCGTGGGAGGATCGTGCTCATCACCGATACGCTGGTGCATGAATGGCCCGACGAGAACGACCTCGCAACCATCGCCGAACGGGGCGCCTCCGTCGCGCGGACGCTCGGCCTCGTGCCGCGAGTGGCGTTCGTCAGCTTCTCGACCTTCGGCTACCCGGTGTCCGAGCGGGCCGAGAAGATGCACAAGGCACCCAAGGTTCTGGACGCGCGGGGCGTGAACTTCGAATACGAGGGCGAGATGACCGTGGACGTCGCGCTCAACGCTCGCTCGGCTGAGCACTACCCGTTCACCCGCCTTACCGGTCCGGCGAACGTGCTGGTCGTTCCTGCACGGCACTCCGCCTCGATCTCCGTCAAGCTGATGCAGGAGATGGGCGGCGCGACCGTCATCGGGCCGATCCTCGCCGGTGTGAACAAGCCGATCCAGGTCTGCTCGACGGTCTCGACAGTGAACGACATCCTGAACATGGCCGTCATCGCGGCCTGCAAAGTGGAGTAGACGACCTTGGCCATCTGGAACCTCGGCTCAATCAATATCGACGTGGTCTTCTCCGTGCCGCACATCCCGTCGCCGGGCGAGACGCTGGGCTCCACCGGGCGCAAGATCTTCCTCGGCGGCAAGGGCACCAACATGTCGGTTGCCGTGGCGCGGGCCGGATCGCGAGTCTCGCACATCGGCGCCGTCGGGGCGGACGGGCAATGGACCGTCGACCGGCTGATGGAAAATGGCGTCGATACCCGGTTCATCGCCGAGACGGAGGAGGGTACGGGGCAGGCGCTGATCGCAGTCGATGCGCAGGGAGAGAACACGATCATTCTCTATCCCGGCGCAAATCACGCGATTCCGCTGACGAACCTGCAGAACGCACTGTCGGAGGCAGAGACGGGCGACCGCTTCGTCTTCCAGAACGAGACGACGCTTCAGGCCGAGGCCGCGAAGCTCGCGAAGGAGATGGGCCTTGCCGTCACCTACGCCGCCGCGCCGTTCGATGCTGATGCGGTGAAGGCCGTTCTGCCGTTCTGCGAGATGCTGTTTCTGAACGAAGTGGAGGCCCGGCAACTGACCGAGGCCACCGGTCAGTCGCCCGCCGATCTGCCTGTCGATGACGTGGTCATCACGCTCGGCTCCAAGGGGTGCGACTGGGTGACGTCGCGGGGGACGACGCATTTCGACGCCATGAAGGTCGACCCGGTCGATACGACGGGCGCAGGCGACACGTTCACCGGTTACGTTCTTGCCGGTCTCGACCAGGGCATGCCGATGGGGCAGGCGATCGAGCAGGCGACCCGCGCCGCCGCGCTGATGGTGACGCGGCACGGAACGTCTGACGTCATCCCGGACCTTTCCGAGGTTCGCGCGTTCAGGATGTAGGGTGCGCGCTCGATGCGCACCCGTGTGGAGGACACGCCATGAGCGAGATCGTCATCACCACCTACGACTGGGTCCCCGAGCCGCCGCGCGGATACGTTCGCGACATTCGACTGCGCTGGGCGCTGGAAGAAGCCGGGTTGCCCTATCGCGTCGAAAGCACGTCGTTCAGGGATCGCGGTCCCGGACACCTCGAGCGGCAGCCGTTCGGACAGGTGCCCTGGATCACCGATGGCGGGATCTCGGTCTTCGAAAGCGGTGCAGGCCTGCTCCATATCGCTGAAAAGAGCGAACTCCTGATGCCGAAGGACCCTGCCCTGCGGACCGAGGTGGTCGAATGGCTCTTTGCCGCGCTGAACTCGGTCGAGATGGCGTCGCTTCCGTGGAGCCTGTTCGTCTTCACCGGCGACGAAACCGAATCGCGCGGCAAGTTCGACGACTTCCTCGCCAACCGGCTCAGTCGCCTCGAGCCCGTGATGGCGGAGCGCGAGTGGCTCGCCGGCGGACGGTTCACGGTGGCGGATCTCATCATGGCGGAGGTGCTGCGTCTGCCCGACCGCTTCGACGCGCTGGGCCCCTACCCGTCCGTAAAGGCTTATGTCGACCGGATGACGGCCCGGCCGGCCTTCCGCAAGGCCTACGACGACCAGATGGCGCACTTCGCGGACTAGCGGAGCTCCATCTGCGTGTAACGCGCCCGCATCTGGTGCGGCGACAGGCCGTAGGCAGATCGGAAGTGGTCGTAGAACTGGCTGGTGGAGGTGAATCCCGACTGTTCCACCACCTGCCCGATGCCCATGGACGACCCCATCAATAGTGCCCTCGCCCGCAGCAGGCGCATCCGGATGATGAACTTTTTCATCGGCAGCCGCATGGTGCGCGAGAACAGCGACAGCGCGTAATTCTGGTGGAGCCCGGTGACGGCGGCGACGTCCGCGTTGGTCAGCGGCTCGGACAGGTGTTCGAGGATGTGCTTCACCATCGCCACCACGTGCCGGATGTGCGCCGATGACAGGATGCGCTCCTCTCCAATCTCGGCCAGCGGCGCGAGCAGGTAGGGAATGTCGTCGAGCAATGCCCGTCGAAGGAGCGCGTTGAGCTCCATCTTCATGATCTCGAGCCGCTCGTACTCGTTCGCGCGGTAATCCTTGTACCAGCCCTCGATGCAGTCTGAGGTCACCATATCCTCCGGCAACGCGGCAATCGCACCGCCGAGCAGCGACACCTGCAGGCGCGCGATGTGCGGCATGAAGAGAAACGCATCGAGCGGCAGGTAGATGTTGGCGAGTCGCGGCGTGCCGGTTCCGGTTGGCGTGACTTCGACAAGCTGGTGCGGGAGCCCGGCCCAGAACAGGATCAGCCGGCCCTCCGGCACATGCACGCGGACGCCGTCGACATCGTAGATCATCGTCGCGCCGGTGATGAAATTGCCTTCGACGTGGCCGTGCCAGTGCGGCGCGTCCATCACGGAAGGTTCGAACAGGCGCATGCCGAAGCGGCCGATGGCGCGCGTCAGGGCGTAGAAGTGCCGCTCGTGGCTGGGGACGCCCTTGAGAGGGCCGGCATCAATTTGGTCGCGAGGCATATGACTTCGGTGCCGATCTTAAAAACCCGGAATACAATTTCGCATTTCGCTGTTGAGGATGCAACGTCCTTGGGCGCAAGTTCTGTGCCACCGACACGGTCGCGTTCGAGGAGAGATGCGAGCCGGAAAGGTGAATGGCAGAAAAAGCCGGGTCGCCCGCGACCCAATGGGAGGACACTACATGAGACTTATGTCGCGCGCCGCTCCGGCGGCGCTCCTTATCGGCGTCGCCGCGCCTGCGATGGCGCAGGTGGTTGAGCCGACAGCTCCGCCGGAACCCCCGCCTTTCTCGGCGCAGGGCGAGCCTAACTTCGTCAACAGAGACGAGATCTTCACGTATCGCAGCCTGGATAGCTACAGCCAGCCCGAATACATGGATGCCTTCGTCGAGAACGGCACGCTGCCGCCCGTCGAGGAGCGTCTGCCGACCGAACCGATGGTCTACGAGACCTCGAACATGGTCGACGGTGCCGGCGTCTACGGCGACACCATGCGCCACGTCATTGGTGGCCGGCCCGAGGGCTGGAACTACTGGGGCGGCCAGGTGACCGGCTGGGGCGGCATCGACATCGGCCTGTTCGAGTGCCTGACCCGTACCGGCCCGCTGTTCACCCTGAACGCCGACAGCCTCGAGCCGCTGCCGAACCTGGCGAAAAGCTGGGAGTGGTCCGACGACGGCATGGAGCTGACGGTCAGTCTGATCGAAGGCGCCAAGTGGTCCGACGGCGACCCGTTCGATTCCGAGGACGTCATGTTCTACTGGGATCACATCGTACAGGATCCGGAAGTGCAGCCGCTCAACGGCGCCACGCCCGAGACCTTCGGCCAGGGCACGACGCTCGAGAAGGTCGATGACTATACGGTCAAGTTCACCTTCACGACCGAGCGGCCCGAGCAGGTGCTCTACTCGATGGCCTACGGCACGTTCTGCCCGGGACCGAGCCACATCCTCGCGCCCGAGCATCCGGCCAACAACCCGGACAATTCCTACGAGGATTTCCGTAATGCCTTCCCGCCGGAGTACATGAACTTCCCGGTCATGGGCGGTTGGGTTCCGGTCGAGTACCGGGCCGACGATATCGTCGTGATGCGGCGCAACCCCTACTACTGGAAAGTCGACAGCGACGGAAACCAGCTGCCCTACCTGAACGAGATGCAGTACCGCCTGTCCACCTGGGCGGACCGTGACGTTCAGGCCGTGGCCGGCACCGGCGACTTCAGCAACCTCGAACAGGCCGAGAACTTCGTCGAATCGCTGCGTCGCGCGGCAGAGGACGATGCGCCGGCCCGTCTCGAGTTCGGTCCCCGGATCATCGGCTATTCGCTCTACATGAACTTTTCCGGCAACGGATGGGGCGAGCCCGACGACCGTCAGCAGGCCGTGCGCGAGCTGAACCGCAACCTCGAATTCCGCCAGGGCGTCACGCAGGCGCTGGATCGGGTCCGGCTGGGCGAAAGCCTGGTGAAAGGTCCGTTCACCTCGCAATATCCGGGCGGCCTCTACGCGGGCACGACGTTCTATGACAAGGACAGCACCGTCTTCTATCCCTACTCGCTCGAAAGCGCGGCTGCGCATTTCGAGGCCGCAGGGCTCGAGGATACCGACGGCAACGGGTTCTACAACTGGCCCGAGGGTTCGCCCGCCGGTGACGGTGACGTGACCATCACGCTGCTGGCGAACACCGACTACCAGACCGACCGTAACCTCGCCGAGGCCGTGGTCGCGATGATGGAAGAGGCTGGCATCAAGCTGTCCCTCAACCTGATGTCGGGTAACGACCGGGACGCCACGCGCGACTCCGGCCGGTACGACTGGCGGGTCGAGCGGAACGCGTCGGACCTGATCACCGTGGTGCAGAACACCGCGCAGCTGGCTCCGACCGGCCCGCGGACGAGCTCCGTCCACTTCGCCAACGACGACGGCGAACTCGACCTGATGCCCTTCGAGGAAGAGATGGTCGACGCAGTGAACGGCTTCATGGCCACGAACGATTCCGAAGAGCGGGCCGAGCTGATGAAGACCTATCAGCAGCTCTACACCGAGAACCTCTACGGCATCGGTCTGACCAACTACCCGGGTGCACTGATCATCAACAAGCGTTTCGACAACATCCCGTCGGGGGCGCCGATCTTCATGTACAACTGGGCCGAGGACAACATCATCCGCGAGCGGGTGTTCGTCCCGGAGGCCGACCAGATGGATACCGAACTGTATCCTGATGCAATTCCGGGTGAGCCCGGCAGCGACGGTCCCGTGACCGCAGGCTGACCTGTTCCTCCCAGGCTCCGGGGCGGCGGCACGCTGTCGCCCCGGGTCCGTTCCCAGACTGCTCCCGGAGCGCAAATGCTGCGATTTCTCGTCATAAGACTGCTTCAGGCGATCCCGGTGCTGATCGTCATGTCGATCATCACCTTCATCATCATCAACGCGCCGCCGGGCGACTACGGCGACTACATCCGCACGATGATGATCACGCAGGGCAACGCCTCCATCGCCGTCGCCAATGAGGCGGCCGAGCGTTACCGCGAGGCGAACGGCCTGAACGACCCCATGGTCATCCAGTACTTCCGCTGGATCTGGGGCATCGTCAGCGAGGGCGACTTCGGTCACTCGTTCTACTACAACAAGCCCGTGGCCGAGGTCGTGGGCGAGCGCCTGCCCCGCACCATCCTGCTGGCGCTGACCTGTCACTTCTTCGCGTCGCTGCTCGGCATCGGCTTCGGCATCATCGCCGCGACGCGCCAGTATTCCTGGGCCGATACGGTGCTGTCCTTCGTGTCGTTCCTCGGGATGACCGTGCCGCGCTTCCTGCTGGCGCTCATCATCCTCTACGTCCTCGCGTTCAAACTGAACGTGCAGGAGCTGGGCAGCTTTTATTCCAGCCGTTACGGCGGTCAGCCCTACTGGCTTGGTCCGTTCGACTTCAACTGGGCCAAGCTCTGGAACCTGATCCAGCACGTCTGGCCCGTGGTCTTCATCGCCACCGTCGGCGGCCTGGCCTACAACCTGCGTGTCATGCGGGGGAACCTGCTCGACACGCTGAACCAGCAATATGTCGAAACCGCCCGCGCCAAGGGCCTGCCCGAGCGGCGGGTCATCATGGGCCACGCCGTGCCGAACGCCCTGCACCCGCTCGTCGCCTATCAGGGCGTCGTGCTGCCCTACATGCTGACCGGCGAGATTGAGGTGGCCATCGTCTTTTCGCTGGCGACCGTCGGTCCCGCGATCGTCGGCTCGATGGGCATCGGCGATGTCTACGTGACGGCGACGTTGCTGCTCGTGCTCGGGGCGACTCTGATCATCGGCAACATCATCGCAGACCTTCTGCTTGCGGTTCTCGATCCGCGAATCCGGGTTGGGAGCGACTGAGATGACTCACGGACCGGACTACACCGACGACAAGGATCCGATGCGCCGCATCACCGATGAACTGGCACCGCCGGTGGACGAGGGCGAGGACATGCGTCTCTCGACCGTCTCGACCGAGAGCCAGTCCTACAGCTCGCTCGTCTGGCAGCGGTTCCGCCGCTCGATCCCGGGGATGCTGGGGCTGACGATGGTGGTGATGCTGCTGGTGATCGCACTCTTCGGTCAGTTCTTCGCCCCGATGAACCCGAAGGAGCCGGACATCGCCTTCGCCCCGCCGGCCAAGTTCTCCTGGTACGTGCCGGAGATCGAGAACCCGCCCGAAGGCCGGGTCGAGCCGGGCTGGCGGCTGATGCCGGTGGTCTACCCGATCGTCGAGAGCGAGGAGTACGACCCGATCACGTTCCAGCCGCTGATGGCGCCCGATTACGAGAACCCGCGCCGGATCGTGCTCTTCGCCAAAGGCTGGGAGTACCAGATGCTCGGCATGACGTGGGAGCGGCACTTCATCGGCACGGCCGACGGCTCTCCGCTGCACTTCCTGGGCACCGACAAGCTGGGCCGGGACATCCTGAGCCGCGGCATCGTCGGCAGCCAGATTTCGCTGGCGATCGCGCTGAGTTCGATCACCCTCATCACGATCATCGGCACGCTTGTCGGGATCACCTCGGGTTATATCGGCGGTCGGTTCGACCTCTGGTTCCAGCGGTTCGTCGAGATCATCCTCGCCTTCCCGCAGCTGCCCTTCTACCTGGCGCTGACCACGCTGATCCCCGTTACGGCGCCGTCGACACTTTTCATCAGCTTCGTGGTGCTGGTGATCGTCGGGCTGGGGTGGGCACAGCTCTCGCGAGAGGTGCGCGGAAAGACGATGGCGCTCCGCCAGGTGGATTACGTCCGCGCGGCGATGGCCGTGGGAGCGAGCGACCGGCGGATCATCACGCGGCACATCCTGCCCAACGTGACCAGCCACGTGATCGTCGCCGTCACCCTCGGCATCCCGACGATCGTTCTGCTCGAGAGCTTCCTCGGCTTCCTCGGCTTCGCCGTGAAACCGCCGCTGATCTCCTGGGGGCTGATGCTTCAGGATGCCGGCACCTTCTCGGTCATTGGGTCCTATCCGTGGATCCTGTCGCCGGTCGGCTTCGTGCTCGTCACCGTCTTCGCCTTCAACGCGCTCGGCGACGGGCTGCGTGACGCGATCGACCCGTATTGAGGAAGGACAATGACAATGACTTCTTTCCCCAATGCGGCTCTGACAAAGGCGTTCGGCCATGAATGACCTCACTCCCATCCTCGACGCGCACAAGGTCGGCGTGACCTTCACCGTGGACGGCGGCAAGGTCGAAGCGGTGCGGGACGTGTCCTTCAAGCTCTACCCCGGCAAGACGACCGCGCTGGTCGGCGAGTCCGGATCGGGCAAGTCGGTCACGGCGCGGGCCGTGATGCGGCTGTTGTCCAAGCGGGCAACCGTCTCGAACGACACCAAGATCATGTACCGTGACAAGGACATGGCGCACCTTTCGCTGAAGGAGATGCGCCAGCTTCGGGGCAACCGGATCAGCATGATCTTCCAGGAGCCGATGTCGTCGCTCAACCCGATCTACAAGATCGGCGTTCAGCTGGTGGAGGTCATCATGCTCCACCAGAGGCTCGGCAAGAAAGCCGCTTGGAACCGCGCGATCGAGCTGCTGGACGAAGTGCGCATTCCGAACCCCGAAGCGCGGGTGCAGCAGTATCCGCACCAGCTCTCGGGCGGGCAGCGGCAGCGGGTGATGATCGCGATGGCGCTGGCCAATCGTCCCGACGTGCTGATCGCGGATGAGCCGACCACGGCGCTCGACGTGACAGTGCAGGCGGAAATCCTGCATCTGATCGACGACCTGAAGGACAAGTTCGGGATGGGCGTCGTGCTCATCACCCACGACCTGACGGTCGTGCGCGAGTTCGCGGACCACGTCTATGTCATGCAGCACGGCGAAGTGCGCGAACAGGGCCCGACGGAGCAGATCTTCACCAACCCGACGCACGCCTATACCAAGCGGCTGCTCGCGGCGGAACCGACGGGCCAGGCCAATCCGCTGGAGGGCGATCAAGAGTCCGTCCTGACCGGTGAGGGCGTCCGGGTGGAGTTCATGCTCCGCAAGGGTGGCGCCTTCCGGGGCACCTACGAACCGCTCATCGCGGTCGACAGCCTCGACCTCGACCTCAAGCGAGGCGAGACGCTCGGCCTCGTCGGCGAATCCGGCTCGGGAAAGACCACCTTCGGGCAGGCCATGCTGCGGCTGATCCACATGGACGACGGCCGCGTCACGTTCCTCGGCGACGAGATCCAGAACAAGACCCGCAAGGAGATGGTGCCCTACCGCTCCCGGATGCAGATCGTGTTCCAGGACCCCTTCGCCTCGCTCAACCCCCGGATGTCGGTCCGCCAGATCATCGAGGAAGGTCTCGTGGTCAACGGCATCGGCAACAGCCGCCGGGAGCGCTACGAGCGCATGAAGCAGGCGCTCCGCGACGCGGGGTTGCCCGACACGATCTCTCACCGTTTCCCGCACGAGTTCTCGGGCGGGCAACGGCAGAGGCTCGCCATCGCGCGTGCCATCGCGCTGGAGCCGGAATTCATCCTGCTGGATGAGCCGACCTCGGCGCTCGATCTTTCCGTGCAGGCCCAGATCATCGAGCTGTTGCGCAAGCTGCAGCGCGAAAAGGGTCTGAGCTACCTGTTCATCAGCCATGACCTGAAGGTGGTGAGAGCGCTGTGCCACCGGGTCATGGTGATGCAGCACGGCAAGATCGTCGAACAGGGCCCGGTCAACGAGGTCCTCGTAAACCCGAAATCCGACTACACACAGCGGCTTGTCCGCGCAGCCTTCGAGATTGCCACATGACGACAGTTACCTTCATCGGCGCCGGCAGCGCCGTGTTCGCCAAGAACCTCGCCGGCGACATCCTTCAGCGTCCCGCATTGAAGAATGCGACCATCCGGCTGATGGACATCAACCCCCAGCGGCTCGAGGAATCCGAGCTGATCATCGGCAAGATGGCCAAGACGCTCGGCGGCCACGCCAAGATCGAAACCTACACCGACCAGCGCCGCGCGCTCGCCGGCACGGACTTCGTCGTCTGCTGCTTCCAAGTGGGCGGCTACGAGCCCTGCACCGTCACGGACTTCGAGGTGCCGAAGAAATTCGGCCTCCGCCAGACGATCGCCGACACGCTCGGCATCGGCGGCATCATGCGCGGCCTGCGCACGGTGCCCGTGCTCTGGAGCATCTGCGAGGACCTGATGGAGGTCGCCCCGAACGCGATCGTCATGCAGTACGTGAACCCGATGGCGATCAACACCTGGGCGATCGGCGCGAAGTTCCCGTCGATCCAGCAGGTCGGTCTCTGCCACTCGGTCCAGGGTACGGCGGAAGAGCTGGCCAAGGATCTCGACATCCCGATCGGCGACATCCGCTACCAGTGCGCCGGCATCAACCACATGGCGTTCTACAAGTACTTCGAGCAGCGCCAGCCCGACGGCAGCTACAAGGATCTCTACCCGGCGCTGAAGCAGGGCTACCTCGAGGGTCGCTTCCCGAAAGCCGGCTGGAACCCGCGCTGCCCGAACAAGGTGCGCTACGAGATGTTCACCCGTCTGGGCTACTTCGTCACTGAATCGTCGGAGCACTTCGCCGAGTACGTGCCCTATTTCATCAAGCGCGACCGTCCGGACCTGATCGAGAAGTTCGGTATCCCGCTCGACGAATACCCGAAGCGCTGCGTGGAACAGGTCGAACGCTGGACCAAGCAGGCGCAGGAATACCGTGACGCCGAAGAAGTTGTCGTGAAGCCGTCCCATGAATACGCGTCGGAGATCGTGAACTCCGTCATCACGGGCGAGCCCTCGGTGATCTATGGCAACTTCCCGAACAAGGGGAACATCCCGCAGCTGCCCGACGGCTGTGCCATCGAGGTGCCGACCCTGGTCGACGCGAACGGCCTGCAACCGACCGTGGTGGAAGACATCCCGCCGCAGCTCATCGCGCTGATGCGGACCAACATCAACGTGCAGGACCTCACGGTTCAGGCGCTCCTGACGGAGAACCCGGAGCACATCTACCACGCCGCGATGCTTGACCCGCACACGGCGGCGGAGCTCGATCTTGACCAGATCTGGGATCTGACCCACGACCTGCTGGCCGCCCACGGCGACTGGTTGCCGGAATGGGCCCGTCCGGAGCAGCGCAAGTCGGCATGAGCAAACGTGTCGTCATCGTCGGAGGGGGCACGGCGGGCTGGCTCGCCGCGCTCATCCTCTCTCGCGCGCCGGGTCGGCGCGTGACGGTGGTCGAATCCTCCCGCATCCCGACCATCGGGGTGGGGGAGGGGACCACGGCGGTGTTCCGGCACATGCTCAAGCACCTCGGTCTCGATGAACGCAAGTTCATCGCGGAGACCGGGGCGACGGTGAAATACGGCATTCGTCACAGGGACTGGCGCCGCAAGGGCCACAGCTATGACGGGCCGATCGACGAGATCGCGCAGGTGGCGGGGCAGGGGCTTGACCTATACGCCGTTGCCTCCGGTCGTCCGGTAGGCGAGGCGCACCTCTTCCGTCACCTGATGGAGAAGCGCCGCGCGCCCTATGCCGAGGTGAAGGGCCGTGAAGTCGCGGCCGGTCCGTTTCATTTCGCCTACCATTTCGACCAGGCGAAGGCCGGCGCCTGGCTCAAGAGCCAAGCTAGCGGGATCACCCTTGTCGACGACGTGGTCGAAGGGTTGGAGCGAGACGGCGAAACAGGCTCTGTAAAGGGGCTTCGGCTCGAATCCGGACAGGTTCTGGAAGGCGACGTCTTCCTCGACTGCACCGGCTTCCGCCGGGCGCTGATCGGACCGATGGGTGCGGAGTGGCAGAGCTACTCGGACACGCTGCCGGTCAACCGGGCGATGCCGTTCTGGATCGACCTGAAACCGGGAGAGGAGATAGACCCCCTTACGCTCGCATGGGCGCAGGGGGCGGGCTGGATGTGGAAGATCCCGACCTCGGATCGCTACGGCTGCGGCTACGTCTACTCGGACGCGCACACGTCGCCGGACGAGGCCAGGGCGGAGATCGAAACCGCGCTCGGCCACGCGATCGAGCCGCGCAACGACATCAGGATCGACGCAGGCCGCCTGAAGGACGCTTGGATCGGCAACGTCATCGCGCTGGGCCTGTCGTCGTCATTCCTCGAACCGCTGGAGGCGACGTCGATCCACGGGACAGTGGTGCAGTGCATGTGGCTGGACCGGTGGCTCGACGACCCGAAGGGACGCGATCACTACAATGCCGCCGTCGCGCGGCAGGTCGATGATTTCCGGGACTTCATCCGCCTTCATTACGTCAGCGAGCGGAACGACACGCCGTTCTGGCGCGACGTTGCCGCGAGCCACCCGCAGACCCTGCGCGACCGCCTCGCGGCGTGGCAGACGCGGATGCCCGAGCGGCGAGACTTCACGACCCTGCCGGGGAATTTCCCCCACGTGCAGGAGCAGCTTTATATCCCCGTCCTCGACGGGCTGGGACTTCTGAACCGGGCGGCGGCGAAAGAGGCGCTGTCCCGTGATCCCAAGCGGCGGGCGACGCTGCGCAAGACACACGAGCAACTGACGAAAGATTACACCCGTGCGGCCGGCAAGTGCCTCCCTCACCGGGCCTGGCTTTCGTCCCTAACGAAAGAGATGGCAGCATGAGCTTCAAGATCTGCATCATCGGCGCGGGGAGCGTCGGCTTCACCAAGAAACTCTGTTCCGACATCCTGAAGGTGCCGGAATTCGAAGAGATCGAGATCGCGCTGACCGACATCAACGCGCACAACCTCGACATGGTCCGCCAGATCATCGAGCGGATCGTGGACGTGAATGGCCTCAAGACGACCGTCACCGCGACGACCGACCGGCGCGAGGCGCTGAAGGATGCGCGCTATATCATGTGCTGCGTCCGGATCGGCGGGCTCGAAGCCTTCGAGAGCGACATCAACATCCCGCTCAAGTACGGCGTCGACCAGTGCGTCGGTGACACGATCTGCGCCGGCGGCATCATGTACGGCCAGCGCGGCATCAACGCGATGCTCGACTTCTGCAAGGACATCAAGGAAGTGGCAGAGCCGAATGCCCTGCTTCTGAACTACGCCAACCCGATGGTCATGATGACCTGGGCCGCGCTCGGCGCCGGGATCAACACCGTCGGCCTGTGCCACGGCGTCCCCAACGGCCACCGCCAGATCGCCAAGGCGCTGAAGGTGCCGTTCGAAGATGTCGACATCGTCTGCTCGGGCATCAACCACCAGACGTGGTACCTCGACATCAAGGTGAACGGGCGCGACGTCTCCAAGGAAGAGCTGATCGAGGCGTTCGAGAGCCACAACCTCTATTCCCAGCAGGAAAAGGTGCGCATCGATGTGCTGAAGCGGTTCGGCTACTACTCGACGGAGTCCAACGGACACCTGTCCGAGTACCTGCCGTGGTATCGGAAGCGCCCGGAAGAGATCAACGACTGGATCAGCACCGACGTCTGGATCAACGGTGAGACCGGCGGTTACCTTCGGTATTGCCGCGAGAACCGGAACTGGTTCGAAGAGGACTTTCCGAAGTTCCTCGAGGAAGCGGGCACCAAGCTGGAGGATTACGAGCGTACCGACGAGCACGCGAGCTGGATTCTCGAGGCGATGGAAACCGGCCGCCCGTATCGTGGTCACTTCAATATGCGCAACGGCGGGATCATCACGAACCTGCCCGAGGACTGCATCATCGAAAGCCCCGGCTACGTCGACCGTTTCGGTATCAACATGATCGAAGGCATCGAGTTGCCGATGGCGTGCCAGGCGACCTGCAACGTCTCGGTCAACGTGCAGCGGATGGCCGTTCACGCCGCCCTGACCGGTGACGTCGACCTGCTGAAACAGGCCGTTCTGCACGACCCGCTCGTCGGTGCGATCTGCACCCCGGACGAAGTCTGGCAGATGGTCGACGAGATGCTGATCGCGCAGGCTGAGTGGCTGCCGCAATACGCGCACGCCATTCCGGCGGCAGAAGAGCGGATGAAGAACCCCAAGGTGAAGACGCGCGAGTGGGCCGGTGCAGCCCGCCTGAAGGAGCGCACCGTCGAGGAACTCCGCGAAGCGAAGGAGCGCGCGAAGAAGGGCGCAACGCTTGGCACCGTGATGAGCTGAACGCTCAATCGCTTGGGTCAATGACGAAGGCGGGCAAGAGATTGCCCGCCTTTTTCGATGTTTTTGGCCGGTTTCGGTCGCCTCACGAAACTGTGGCTCTAGGTCGGATTGAAACAAAACAGCCCTGAGGGACAGACGCATGGAACGACTGGCGGCGCGACTCGGACTGCGGACCGATCCGACGATCTTCTTCATCTCGGCAGGGGCGACCATCGTTTTCGTGCTCGCGCTCGTCATAGCGCCGGACACGATCGGCGCGGCCTTCGCGACGGGGCGCGAGTGGATCGTCACCAACCTCGGCTGGTTCTTCATCTTCGGCGTGAACCTCTGGCTCGGCTTCCTGATCTGGGCGGCGGTGTCCCGGCACGGGCATATTCGCCTCGGGCCCAGGGACAGCCGGCCGGACTACGACAACATGTCGTGGTTCACGATGCTCTTCGCCGGCGGCATCGGCACAGTCCTGATGTTCTGGGGCGTGGCAGAGCCGATCAGCCACTTCATGGAGCCGCCGCTTCCCGGTGTCGAACCCTACAGCGAGCAGGCCGCGAAGGACGGTATTTCCATCGCGATCTACCACCTCGGCCTGCACACCTGGACGATCTTCACGCTGCCGGGTCTGGCCTTCGCCTATTTCATCAACCGCTACGATCTGCCGGTGCGCGTGTCATCGGTCTTCTACCCGCTGCTGCGTGAGGGCATCCACGGCCCCGTCGGCAAGGCCATCGACATTGCCTCGATCCTCGGCACGTTGTTCGGGGTCGCCGTGTCGCTCGGCCTCGGGTCCAGCCAGATCGCCGCCGGTCTTTCGGAGCTGTTCGGAGTCGGCGACGGCACCGTCACGCAGGTCCTGATCCTCGCCGTCCTGACCTGCGTTGCGGTCGGGTCGATCGTTGCCGGGCTCGACAAGGGCGTGAAGATGCTCTCGAACCTCAACATCGGCATGGCGATCGCGCTGATGGTCTTCGTGCTGGTCTGCGGATCGACCCTGTTCCTGCTGCGCGGCATCGTCGAGACGTTCGGCCTCTACTTCGGCAACCTGCCGCGACTGGCCTTCTGGAACGACATGCTGGCCGACACCAACCCCGACAACGGTGAATGGGGCTGGCAGGGCAGCTGGACGGTCTTCTACTGGGCGTGGACCGTGACGTGGTCGCCCTTCATCGGCCTGTTCGTCGCCCGCATCAGCCGGGGCCGCACCATCCGGGAGTTCGTCTTCGGTGTGCTGCTGGCACCGTCGCTGTTCACCCTGATCTGGTTCGCGATCTTCGGCTGGCAGGCGATGGAGTTCGACGGCATCGGGCAGGCGGCCCGGACCGCACTTGGCGATCAGGCGGGCGAGATCAGCGACGCAGTCGCGGAGAGCATCCCGCTGGCCATGTTCGCCTTCTTCGAACATTTTCCCTTCACGTCCATCGTGCAGGGCCTCGCCGTCATCATCGTGGCGATCTTCTTCGCTACGTCGTCGGACTCGGCGTCGCTCGTGGTCGACATGCTCTGCACCGGCACGCCCGATCCGGGCCCGGTCCATCAGCGGGTGTTCTGGGGCGCTGCCGAGGGCCTCGTCGCCGCGATGCTGATCGTGTTGGCCGGGGATGCAGGGCTCGACGCGCTGCAACAGGTCATCACCGTGGTTGGTCTGCCGATCTTCATCCTCGTCACGATGATGATCCCGGCGCTGATCCGGGGCTTCATGCTGGAAGACATCGACTCCGTCTCGGTCGGCAAGCGGCCGCAGCTCGAGGGCTTCCACAAGGACGAAGCAGAGGCGTCGAGCTCCTGATCGGGGCAGACTGCACAAGGAAGCGGCAACCGCCCGCGTCCTGAGCGCGGGCGGTATTTTACCATTTGGTAAAATCTCAGGCCTGTGGCAGGCTTTCTCAAAACAGGGAGAGCCGATGACCACTCCATCCACGCCAGGGATCGTTCCGGGACGGCTGCCTCCCGACGAGATCGCCTCGAACTTCGCCGACCTCCACGCGCCCTATGACCCGCACGAGGCACATGTGGCCGCGGATCGCTGTTATTTCTGCCACGATGCGCCCTGCGTCACGGCCTGCCCGACGGCGATCGACATCCCGCTGTTCATCCGCCAGATCGCGACCGGACAGCCGGAGGCCGCGGGCAAGACGATCTTCGACCAGAACATCCTCGGCGGGATGTGCGCCCGTGTCTGTCCGACTGAGGAGCTGTGCGAAGAGGCCTGTGTCCGTGAGCTCGCAGAGGGCAAGCCGGTCGAGATCGGGCGCCTTCAGCGTTACGCCACCGACAGCGTCATGGCGCGGCAGGGGCACCCGTTCGTTCGCGCCGCCGATACGGGAAAATCCATCGCCATCGTCGGGTCCGGCCCGGCCGGCCTCGCCTGTGCGCACCGGCTGGCCATGAAGGGTCACGCGGTCACGATCTACGAGGCGCGGGACAAGGCCGGCGGCCTCAACGAGTACGGTATCGCCTCCTACAAGACGGTCGACGAATTCGCGCAGCGGGAGGTCGACTGGCTTCTCTCCATCGGGGGGATCACGGTGAAGACCAGCGAGGTTATCGACGACGCCCGACTGACCGAGCTGCGGGCGAGCCACGACGCCGTCTTCCTCGGCATCGGTCTGCCCGGCGCCTACGGCCTGCCGGAGCTCGGCGACGAGGGTGTGACGTCGGCCATCGATTTCATCGCGGCGCTGCGGCAGTCTGACGATCTCACCTCGCTTCCCATCGGGCGCAATGTCGTCGTCATCGGTGGTGGCATGACGGCGATCGACGCAGCCGTGCAATCCAAGCTGCTCGGCGCGGATTCAGTCACGATCCTGTACCGCAGAGACAAGGGCGCGATGCCCGCGTCAGAATACGAACAGGACCTCGCCGCCTCGAAAGGGGTGCGCCTGATGTTCAACGCTCAAGCCATCGGCAGCCACGGCACCGGTGCCGACCGGATGATCGAGGTTGCCCGCACCGGAGATCTGGACGGCACGGAGCCGATGCAGATCCCGGCGGACCAGGTGCTGCTTGCGATCGGACAGATGCTCGACACGCCACCGGAAGAGATCGACCTCGACGGCAAGGTGCTGGGGGCAGGGGAGACGGGCAAGACCTCGCTCGCCGGTGTCTGGGCGGGTGGCGACTGTGTCAGTCCCGGCAAGAACCTCACCGTCTGGGCCGTGCGGCAGGGCCGCGATGCGGCCGAGGATATTCACGAGGCACTCTGACTCATGGTCCGCATCACGACACTCGCCCTTCTCTGCCTCGTTGCCGCGCCCGCCACGGCGCAGGAGCGCGAGAGCGAACGTTACGAGCGCAAGCGCCTGAGCGCCGGCGAAGTCGTGTCCCGCACCTATGAATGTTCCGGCGGAATGACGGCGATCTCCGGTGGATACCGGCTGTATGGCCAGCCCGACAACAGCATCGATTTCATGGTCGTTGCCAACTACCCCGACGGTCGGGGTGGATGGCGCATCGACATCCGCAACGTGACGGACCGCGCGCAGGAGCTCGCCTTCCGCATCTACGCGATCTGCCAATAGGAGGCTCTGATGGCTGACCTGACGACGGACTTTCTGGGCATCAAGAGCCCGAACCCCTTCTGGCTGGCCTCCGCGCCGCCGACCGACAAGGAATACAACGTTCGCCGCGCTTTCGACGCAGGCTGGGGCGGGGTCGTGTGGAAGACGCTCGGCGCCGAGGGGCCGCCGGTCGTCAACGTGAACGGCCCCCGGTACGGCGCGATCTACGGTGCCGACCGTCGGCTGCTCGGGCTCAACAACATCGAGCTAATCACCGACCGCCCGCTCGAGACGAACCTCGAGGAAATGACGCGCGTGAAGAAGGACTATCCGGATCACGCGCTGATCGCGTCCATCATGGTCCCCTGTGACGAGGAAAGCTGGCGTGCGATCCTGCCTCGCGTCACAGAGACCAATGCCGACGGGATCGAGCTGAACTTCGGGTGCCCCCACGGGATGAGCGAGCGCGGCATGGGCTCAGCCGTCGGACAGGTGCCCGAGTACATTCAGATGGTCACCGAGTGGTGCAAGAAATACTACGATCGTCCGGTGATCGTGAAGCTGACGCCCAATATCACGGACATCCGCAAACCCGCGGCCGCCGCAAAGGCCGGTGGGGCCGACGCGGTGAGCCTCATCAACACGATCAACTCGATCACCGGGGTGGACCTCGACAATTTCGCGCCGATGCCGACGATCGACGGCAAGGGCTCGCACGGCGGCTATTGCGGCCCGGCGGTAAAGCCGATCGCGATGTCGATGGTCTCCGAGATTGCGCGGGGCGAGGACACGCGCGGCCTGCCGATCAGCGGGATCGGCGGCATCACCACGTGGCGCGACGCGGCGGAGTTCATGGCGCTCGGCTGCGGCAACGTTCAGGTCTGCACGGCGGCGATGACCTACGGCTTCCGCATCGTCGAAGAGATGAAGCGCGGTCTGTCGGCATGGATGGACGAGAAAGGCTACACCTCGACCGCCGATTTCGTCGGCAAGGCTGTTCCGAACGTCACTGATTGGCAGTACCTGAACCTGAATTACGTCACCAAGGCGCGGATCGATCAGGACGCCTGCATCAAGTGCGGCCGCTGCTATGCGGCCTGCGAGGACACGTCTCACCAGGCAATCGCGATGAAAGAAGGCCGGGTGTTCGAGGTGATCGACGAGGAATGCGTCGCCTGCAACCTCTGCGTCGACGTCTGCCCGGTCGAGGATTGCATCACGATGGAACGCCTCGCCGCAGGCACCACCGATCCGAGGACCGGCAAGGTCGTGCAGGACGAATACGCCAACTGGACGACGCACCCGAACAACCCGATGGCCAAAGCGGCGGAGTGATCCGCCGGTTCAGGCCTGCTTAGAGCCTGTTCGCCGCTCGATACCTGGGATTGCAACGGCAATCAGACCCTTGCCGCCGCGGTGCGTGGCGTCATAGTCCGGGGGCAATAGCCCCCGAACTGGACGACACAGATGAAGATCACCGCCATCACTCCCTATCCCGTCCGTATCGGCGTCCGGAACCAGCTTCTGGTCAAGGTCGAGACCGACGAGGGCATCTACGGCTGGGGCGAATCCGGCCTGTCCTACCGCGAACTCGCTGTGGCCGGCGCGATCAAGCATTACGCGAATTTCCTGATCGGGCGTGATCCGATGCAATCCGGCGCTCTCTGGCAGGAGATGTATCGCAGCCAGTACTTTGAAGGCGGGCGCGTGCTGACCGCCGCGCAGGCGGCGCTCGACATCGCGTTCCATGACATCCGGGGCAAGGCGCTTGGCGTGCCGGTGCACCAGCTTCTCGGCGGCCAGCATCGCAAAACGGTTCCGGCATTCGGAACGACTTCGGCCGCGCCGGGGCCGGAGATGGTCGAACAGGCTCTGATCCTGCGCGATGCGGGATGGAATTGCGTCAGGCTCCTCGCCGAAGGGCAGGAGAATCCGGAGATGTTCGAACCCCGCGAGTCGATCGGCAAGACTGCCGAATGGGCCATGAAGGTGCGCGAGGCGATCGGCCACGAGGTCGTGCTCGGGGTCGAGTATCACCATCGCCTCAGTGTCGGCGAAGCGGCGAACTTCGCGCAGAAGGTGCCCGCCGGGACGCTCGATTTCCTCGAAGAACCGATCCGTGACGAGGCCCCCGGCGCCTACGAGGCGTTGCGCCGGATGACCGACATCCCCTTCGCATTGGGCGAGGAGTTCTCGTCCAAGTGGCAGTTCCTGCCCTATCTCGAACGCGACATCGTGCAATATGCCCGCCTCGACATCTGCAACGTCGGCGGTTTCACCGAGGCGATGAAAGTCGCCGGGCTGGCAGAGGCGCATTACATCGACCTGATGCCGCACAACCCGCTCGGACCGGTTTGTACCGCGGCGAGCGTTCATCTCGGCGCGGCAGTGCCGAACTTCGCATGGCTTGAATGCCGGGCGTCCCCGGTCGAACAGCTTGGCTTCGAGAGTGCGGAGCTCTGTCCGAAGAAGGTCGAGCTCGACGGCGCGGCTTACGTGGTGCCGATGGAGCCGGGGCTTGGCGTCGAGGTCGATGAAGAGTTCCTGAAGCGGGCCGAGTTCGAATATATCGACCCGCCGATGCTGCGTCGGCGCGACGGGTCGATCACCAACTGGTAACCCGTCTCAGGTATCGCGCAGGAAGCAGACGACCGGTCCGGTCGAGAACTTCTGCGAGTAATAGAAGCCGCGCTTCATCATCTCGGAGAACACGGTGTTCACGCCGGCAGGCCCGGTAGCCCCGGTGTGAACCTCGACCATGAACTTGTTCACGCTCGGCATCTCCGCCGCCTTGAGCAGTTCGACTTCGCCACCTTCGATGTCGCAGATGATCATCGTCGGCTGACGCTCTGCGACGAAGGCGTTGAAGGACATGGTCGGGACTTCGACTTCGTCCCGGACGAGCGATCCGCCACCCCGCAGGGACGAACCCCAGAACGGCTCGCGAATGTAGAACGTCGCCGTGCCGCCCTCGTCGCCTTCGCGGAACAGCGCGTTGATGACCTCGACCTTCACCGCGTTCAGCGAATGGGTCTTGGCGATGTAGGGGATCAGGGCCGGGTTCGCTTCAACCGTCACGATGGATTTGGTGTACCGGTGCTTGGCGCAGAAGGTGGAGATGAAGCCGAGCCCGGCGCCGATCTCGAGGATCTGTTCGCCCGGCTCGATCAGCTTGTCGAGGAACATGCGTTCCTGCATCTCGTAGTTGCCGTTCAGCAGGTTCTTGCGGACACGCGGGACCACGATCTTCTCGTCATCCTCGAGCACGATTCCCTGGCAATTGATCGTACCGTCGTTCGGCAGCCTCCTGGCCGCCGCGTTCTTGAGCCTCGTCCACATGCTGCGCCCCTCAACCAACTGTCTGTGACAGTCTCATCCGGGGCTGACTATTCCATCCGCGAAGGTGTCAGACCAAACCTTTTGGCGTGGGGTCGCACGAGGCGCGGCAGAATGCCGACGCCTGTGCGAAATCCGACACGTGTCAGGCGGTGACGGGACCTTCGCCCGCACCCGTGGTCTCGATCGCCTTGGTGAGCGCGGCGAGGTCCTCGGAGTCGAGCTCAAGCGTCGCGGCGGGTAGCCAGCCGTCGATCTGCGCGGGGGAGCGCGCCCCGACGATGGTGCCGGTCAGGCCCGGCCAGCTCAGGCACCAGGCTAGGGCGACGGGACCGGTGCCGGGCAGGCCGTGCTTCTCGGCGATCGGTTTCAGGGCTTCGGCGAGGGCGAGGTTCCGCTCCAGTGCCTCGCCCTGGAAGTCGGGTGCGTTACGGCGCCAGTCGTTCTCGGGGAGGTTGGCGGCGCGTTCCGCAGTGAAGGCCCCGGTCAGCAGGCCGGCCTGCATCGGCGAGTAGCAGATCGTGCCGGTGCCGTTCCGGTCGCACCACGGCAGCACAGTGTCACCGGCGGCGCGCTTGATCATCGAGAACGGCGGTTGCAGCGTCTCGACGTGGCCCATCGCCTCGGCCGTGTCGAGCTGGTCGACCCAGTGGTTCGACAAGCCGACATGATTCACAAGGCCGTCTTTCTTCAGGTCCAGCATCGCCTGCCAGCTTTCCTCGAGCGACACGTCGTCGGACGGCCAGTGCAGCTGGTAGAGGTCGATGACGTCGACCTTCAATCGGGCGAGCGACTCCTCGCACTGACGGCGCAGCGTCGCGCCTTCGCGGCGGGGGTTAGTCCCGTCGGCGTCGCGGATGATGCCGCCCTTTGTAAAGACATAGGGGCGATCGGCCTCGGGCATGTCCTTCAGCGCCTCGGCGATCACCTCTTCCGAGTGGCCGTTGCCATAGACGGCGGCCGTGTCGATCCAGTTCACCCCGACAGAGATCGCGTGGCGGATGGCGTCGATGGAGTCCTGATCGTCCTGCGGCCCCCACATGTTGCCACCGATGGCCCATGCGCCGAAGCCGGTGCGGGTGATGTCCATGCCGGTCTTGCCGAACGGTCGTGTGGGAAGCGGGGTCTGCATCGGGGGTCTCCTCTATCTCCGTCCGGTCAGCACATAGCCTGCCGGGCGGAGAGTCCAGTGCCCGTGCGGTCAGAACCCGCCCTTGGCATGGGGACCGGCCCACGTCAGCCAGATTGCAGCGGTCCACGAGAAGTTGCGCCCGCCGGCGGGGGTGCCGTCGACCGGGCTCCAGTATTCGTAGAAGCCGTGATCCTCGATCAGTTCGCGTGTGTCCTTGCGCAGTCGTTCCGCGGTGAGGGTGTGTCCCTGATCCTTGAGACCGATGGCGATAAGCGCATTCATCATGCCCCAGACCGGCCCCCGCCAATAGCGTAGCGGATTGAACGTCTCGGCTCTCGGGTCGTTGCTCGGCACGCCGTAGCGGACCTCGGCAAGGATGGCTTTCAGATGGCTCATCATCTCCGGCGGATCGACACCGGCATACCAGCAGAGGAAAGAACCGGAAGAGAGCGAGCCGGTGAACTCTCCGGTGCGAAGATTCACTGAGTCGTAGTAGCCCTCGGGGTTCCAGTGGTTCGCGACGCCAGCCTCCAGCGTTTCGATCCAGCCTTCGATCTCCGGCGTGTCGTGATCGAGGTCGGCGGCGATCTGCAAGAGGTCCCGACAGGCGCGCAGCAGGATGAATGTCATGCCGACATCGGCAACGCGGAAGGCGGCGTGTTCCGCGATGTATTTCTCGTTCCAGCCATTGTCCCGGCTGAACTGGACGAGCGCGAGGTAGCGGTCGTAATCCTCTTTCTTCGGGCGCATCTCGGGGTTCACGTGGCTCGTGTCGCGGCGGGTGTAGTCGCCGACGTTGCTGCCATCGACCGCCTGCATCGCGCTGTCCCAGTCGACGGCGTTGTCGCGCCCGGATTCCCACGGATGGGTGATCGCGACCATGCCGTCCTGCACGCGGTTCTTCATCCACCAGCGATGCCACGAGACGAGACGCCCGTAGATCAGCTCCATATGGACGCGCCCGGCCTTCTTGTCGGACTCGTAGATCGAGCGGATCATCGTCGCCGCGACCGGCGGCTGGCTGATGCCGCTGGTGTGGGGGACGCGCTCCACCGCCCAGACATCGGGACCGGGGAAATACCCCTCGGCCCGTTTGTGGAAGATGATGTGCGGGATCATTCCGTTATCCCACTGCCCGTAGAGCAGGGTCGTGATCTCGAACCACGCGCGACGCACGTCGAAGGTGGCGATGCCCCAGGCGGAGAACATGGAATCCCAGTTCCACTGGTAGGGGTAAAGGCCCGACGTCGGCACCGTGTAGCCGCCCCGGTCGTTGTCACGCAGGATCTTGCGCGCCTGCTTGTCGAGCTTCTCGTCGGTAACGGCGGTCACGTATCCTATCCTTTGACCGGCCCGGTGGCCGGACTGCTGGTCAAGCGGCGCGGTCTGCCGGAACAGAGACTGGTCCGGGGAGGGCGGTACCGCCGATCGCGGCACGCGGTTCGGCCGTGCCGGGCTGCGGCCTGCGGATGTGGCGTGGCTTTTCGGGCAAGTGTCGTCCTTCCGGCTTCAAGTGTTCGTGCCGAAGCCGGATGAGGCAAGTCTTTATTCCCGACAGCCCCGATCGGTGGCCGTCTGTCGGCGGCACCGCTGCGAAACGACAATGAATTTGGCAGGTTAAGGGTCTGTTTTGCGTGACGGGGGCAATCTGGCGGCCCTGAGGGCCGCGCCGCGAGGGCAGGGCGGGCCGGTGGCCCGCCCCCGTCTTTCACATATCGCCGCCGAGCGCTTCGTCGGTGATATCGGTCGTGTAGGCGCCTTCCGGCTCTTCCGTGATCGCCGGGTTGTCTTCGGACACGGCGGACAGCAGCGTGGCGACCGTCTGCTCGTAATCGGCCGGGTCGAGCGCACCTTCGGAGCCTTCGGTCAGCTTGGCGACCTCACCCATCATGTAGATCTGGTGCTCAAGCGTCTGGGCGCCGGTCTGGTCGTTGTCGACCACGATCTGCGCGGCCTCTTCCGGGTTTTCCTCGGCCCATTTCCAGCCCTTCATCGAAGCGCGGACGAAGCGGACCATCTTGTCGGCGAACTCCGGATCCTCAAGGTCTTCCTCAAGCACGTAGAGCCCGTCTTCGAGCATCCCGTTGCCCATCTCGAGGTAGTTGAAGTTCACCAGCTCGTCTTCCGAGATACCGGCATCAAGGACCTGGCCGTACTCGTTGTAGGTCATGGTCGAGATGCAATCGGCCTGACCTTCGAGAAGCGGGTTCACGTTGAACGCCTGGCGGAGCACGTCCACCCCGTCCTCATCCGCGCCATCGGTTGCGATGCCGAGCTGCGCCATCCACGCGTAGAATGGATATTCGTTGCCGTAGAACCAGACGCCGAGCGTCTTGCCGGGGAAATCCTCTTCCGTCTCAATGCCGGAGGATTTCAGGCAGGTGAGCTGCAGACCACCCGTCTTGAACGGCTGCGCGATGTTGACGAGTCCGAGGCCCCGTTCCCGCGCGGCGAGTGCGGCAGCCATCCAGGTGGTGATGACGTCGGCCCCGTCGCCGGCGATCACCTGCTCGGGCGCGATGTCCGGGCCGCCGGGAAGGATGGTGACGTCGAGCCCCTCTTCCTCGTAGAAGCCCTGGTCCTGCGCCACGTAGTAGCCCGCGAACTGGGCCTGCGTGACCCACTTCAACTGAAGTGTCACCTCGTCCTGCGCCCATGCCGGGGCGGCCAGACCGAGCGCGGCAACCGCCGCTGTCACTAGTGTCTTCATTGTCCGTTCTCCAAGTATTTCCCTGTTGGTCTTTTCTTTGCTCTTGCCTCAATGCCAGTGCGACGGGTGCCAGAAGGTCACGCGCCGTTCGAACCAAGCGACCAGCCCGTAGAACAACGTGCCGGCGAGGGCGGCGACTGCAATCTCAGCCCAGACGAGGTCGATGCTCAAGCTTCCGACGCCGGTGGAGATGCGAAATCCCATTCCGTGCGTGGGAGAGCCGAAATACTCGGCAACGATGGCCCCGATCAGCGCGAGAGAGCTGGAAATCTTGAGCCCGTTGAAGATGAACGGCATCGCTGCCGGAAGCCGCAGCTTCATCAGCGTCTGCCAGTAGGATGCCCCGTAGGTGCGCATCAGGTCGCGCTGCATGGCGTCCGTTTCGCGCAGGCCCTGGACGGTGTTCACCAGCATCGGGAAGAACACCATGACGACGACCACGGCTGCCTTGCTTTGCCAGTCGAAGCCGTACCAGCTGACGAGGATCGGGGCGATGCCGACGATCGGAAGCGCCGCCACGAAGTTCCCGATCGGCAGAAGCCCTCGAGTCAGAAACGGCACCCGGTCGATCAGGACCGCGACAAGGAACGCCACCACGCAGCCGATGGCATAGCCCGACAGAGCACCTTTCAGCAGCGTCTGGCGGAAGTCGATCCACAGCATACCGGTCGAGCCGGCGATCGTCTGAGCCACCTGCGACGGGGGCGGCAGGATGACGCCCGGCACGTTGAACGCGGTGACCAGACCTTCCCACAGGACGAGCAGCGCCACGCCGAACATAAGCGGCACCATGACCCGTGCCGGCGTGGTGTCGCGCCCGGGTGAGTTCGCGATCGCGACGTTCATGCCCCACGCGGCGAGCCAGAAGACGATGGCGGCGACCAGCATCAGCGCACTCCCATCCGGCGTAGCGTCAGCCTCTGCGTCACGTCGAGCAGCGTGACGAGGATGCCGGCGAGGATCGCGGCGGCGAACAGGGCCGCCCAGATGGCGAGCGGCGTGCCGAACTGGTCGCCGATCAGGATCCGCGCGCCGAGCCCGGAGATCGCGCCGGTCGGCAGCTCTCCGACGATGGTTCCGACAAGCGCCGCCGCGATGCCGATCTTGAGCGAGGCGAAGAGATAGGGCAGCGACGCCGGCATCCGCAGCTTGGAAAAGACCTGCCATTGCGAGGCGTTGTAAGTCTTCAGCAGGTCGAGCTGCGACCGGTCGGGGGACCGCAGCCCGGTCACCATCCCGACCAGAACAGGGAAATAGCAGAGGTAGGCCGAGATGATCGCCTTTGGCACGCCGCGCCCGTCGATGCCGACCTGGCTCGACAGGACGATGATCATCGGGGCGAGCGCGACGATCGGGATCGTCTGGCTGATGATCGCCCACGGCATCAGGCTCATGTCCACGACGCGCGCATGCACGATCGCAACCGCGCCGAGCAGGCCAAGGAAAGTACCGAGAAGGAAGCCCCAGAGGGTCGAGCGCAGCGTGATCCAGCCATGATAGATCAGCGACCGGTTGGAGAATCCGTTCCCCTCCAGCGCCATTGCGCCGGTCGAGGCCCATAGCTCGCCGGCCACTTGGCCCGGTGTCGGCAGCCGGGGCCGGTCGAGCCCGTAGGCGAGGTGGATGTGGTCGGGATTGTCGGCCATCAGTTTCCAGACCGACACGTCGAAGCGGGTCGAGGTGCCCTCCGGCACCACTGTCTCGCCCGACCGCTCCGCGACCATCAGCGCGCCGCGAATGTTCATCGGGGCGACGGCCGCGTACCAGAGGCCCGCGATCACGGCGAGGACGACCAGAACGGGGACGAGATTCCTCATGCGGCTCGGTCCCCGCGTGACGGGAGAAAGCGGCGCACGCTACTCATCGATATGCCCCGCCCGCAGACCTTCGCGCACGCGGTGCGCGACCTCGATGAATTCCCGGCTGTCGCGGATGTCGAGCGGTCGCTCCGCAGGAAGCGGGCTTTCGATCACGTCTGTGATCCGGCCCGGCCGCGGCGACATGACGACGATCCGGGTCGAGAGGTAGACCGCCTCGGGGATCGAGTGGGTCACGAAACCGACCGTCTTGCCGGTGCGCGCCCAGAGGTCGAGCAGCTCCTCGTTCAGGCGGTCGCGCACGATCTCGTCCAGCGCGCCGAACGGTTCGTCCATCAGCAGGATGTCGGCATCGAAGGACAGGGCACGCGCGATGCTCGCCCGTTGCTGCATACCGCCCGACAGTTGCCACGGATATTTCTTCTCGAACCCGCCCAGATCGACGAGCTCCAGCGTATCGCGCACGCGCCGCGCCTGTTCCTCTTTCGAGAAGCCCATGATCTCCAGCGGAAGGCGGACGTTGCCGCCGATGGTCCGCCAGGGATAGAGCCCCGCTGCCTGGAAGACGTAACCATAGGCGCGGGCGCGCCGTGCCTCGTCCGGGCTCATGCCGTTGACGGTCAGCTTGCCGCCGGTCGGTGTCTCCAGGCCGGCGATACAACGCAGGAACGTCGTCTTGCCGCAGCCGGACGGACCGATGAAGCTGACGAACTCGCCCTTGCCGATGTCGAGGTTCACCCCCGACAGCGCATGGACGGGGCCGTCGTTGGTGCGAAACGTGAGGTCCACGTCGCGGGCGGAGACGACCGCACCACTCACGCGGCGCGCTCCGTCATGGACGGCGCGGCGCTGCCGTTGCTCAGGTGGTGGCTCATCAGACCCCCGTCGCCGGGATGCCGGACCGTTCCACCGGGCGTGGCGCGGTGAGGTCTTTCCACTGCGACAGAGCCTTGTTGACGGTGCCGTTCGGGGCGCGCTTCACAAACTCGCCGTGACCCTCCTTCGGCTTCACCTCGCCGTCGACCAGCGCGACGCGGCCCCGAGTGAGGGTGTAGCGGGGCAGACCCTTCACGTGCTTGCCCTCGAAGACGTTGTAGTCGATCGCAGAGACCTGCTTGTCGGCCGTGATCGTCTTTTCCTTCTCCGGATCCCATACGACGATGTCGGCGTCGGCCCCGACCAGGATCGCACCCTTGCGCGGGTAACAGTTCAGGATCTTGGCGATGTTGGTCGATGTGACGGCCACGAACTCGTTCGGGGTCAGCCGTCCGGTGCCCACGCCGTAGGTCCAGAGCATGGGCATCCGGTCCTCGAGCCCGCCGGTGCCGTTCGGGATCTTGGTGAAATCGCCGACGCCGTAGCGCTTCTGATCCGTGGTGAAGGCGCAGTGATCGGTCGCCACCACCGACAGCGTGCCGGACTGAAGGCCGGCCCAGAGACTGTCCTGGTGTTTCTTGTCACGGAACGGCGGGGACATGACGCGACGGGCGGCATGGTCCCAGTCCTGGTTGAAATACTCGGACTCATCGAGCGTCAGGTGCTGGATCAGCGGCTCGCCCCAGACCCGCTTGCCGGCCATCTTGGCCCGCCGGATCGCTTCGTGGCTCTCTTCGCAGGAGGTGTGAACGACGTAGAGCGGCACGCCCGCCATGTCGGCGATCATGATCGCGCGGTTCGTGGCCTCGCCCTCGACCTGGCTGGGGCGGGAATAGGCGTGGGCCTCGGGGCCGGTATTGCCGGCTGCGAGCAGCTTGGCCGACAGTTCCGCGACGACGTCACCGTTCTCGGCATGGACCATCGCGATGGCGCCGAGTTCGGCCAGGCGCTGGAACGACGAATACATCTCGTCGTCGTTGACCATCAGCGCGTCCTTGTAGGCCATGAAGTGTTTGAAGGTGTTGATCCCCCGCTCCTTCACGACTGTCTCCATCTCGTTGAAGACCTGCTCGCTCCACCACGTGACGGCCATGTGGAAAGAGTAGTCGCAATGGGCGCGGGTCGACTTGTTGTCCCACATCTGGATCGCGTCGAGCAGACCCTGTCCCGGCTGCGGAAGCGCGAAATCGACGACCATCGTCGTGCCGCCGGCGAGCGCGGCCTGCGTGCCGCTGTCGAAATCGTCGGTGGAGTAGGTGCCCATGAACGGCATCTCGAGGTGCGTGTGCGGGTCGATCCCGCCGGGCATCACGTAGCAGCCGGTCGCGTCGAGGACCTCGTCGCCTTTCAGGTCGGGGCCGATCTCGACGATCTTGCCGCCCTCGACCAAGACGTCGGCCTCGTAGGTCAGGTCCGCCGTGACGATGGTGCCGTTCTTGATGACGGTGGTCATGGGTCGTTCTCCCTGTTTCGTGCTTCGCCCCGGCGGACCGGGACGTTCACCAGTCGCGTGCCTCGCACGCCGTGATTAGGTCTTCAGCGGACAGGCCGGCCGATGCGAAGGCGCTGCCTTCGACAAGGCTGCAGGCCTGTGCCGCGTAGTCGATTTCCATCTCGTAGACGTCTTCGAACATGCCGTTGGCGGTGGTCATTGCCGTCTCGTAGTATACGGCGGCGCTGCTGCGCTCGTTGTTGATGATGAGCCCGTCGCGCAGTTCGATGCTGGCCGCGCCGAACCCGCCGAGGTCGCCCATGTAGGACCAGCCCGCCTCGGTCGGCGTCCAGACCTGGTTGTAGATGTTCACCATGCCGGCGGAGTAGGGCACGAACAGCTCCGCCGTGCCGTCGCCGGTGATGTCGCGCAGCTCGGGCGCGGTGTTCACGCCCTCCACATCGATGACGGGCGAGGTGAAGAGTACGGTCTCACTGTCGAGCTCGATGAAGGCGAGTTGCCAGAGGCCCTCGTCGCCGGTGTAGTCGAAGACGAGGCGAGCCTCGCCGCGACCGGGCAAGGAGCAGTCGACACCGCCGGCATCGCCGGGCTCGAGCGTGTCACAAGCCGGCAGGGCCTCCTGAGCCGCAGCGCCCGTGGCCGCCAGCGCGACGAGAATGGACAGGACCGTTTTCATGCCAGGCACTCCTCGATGATCGTCTCTCCGCCGTCGGGCGTGTAGCGGGAGCAGCTTTCCCGCGTCGGGGCGGGCGGCTCCATCGTACCGGCGGGCATCGGGAACGCACCCGGCGGCGGGCCGGGACGCGGCGGGCTACAAGCGGCTGCGAGAAGCAGCGGTAGCAGTAGAATGACTTTTTTCATCAATGACGTCGCCTTCTTACATAATGCAGTTCAGCAGCACCTCTTCGCCGCGGTCGTTCCTGTAGAAATAGCAGGGACCGCCCGGAGGCTCCGATGAGCGGCTGTAGACTTCGGAGGGCGAAACGCCCGGCGGCAGCTCCTCGAGTATACCGGCGGGAACAGGCTCCACCGGCATGGAAGGATCGGGCTGACACGCGGCCAATCCGAGCGGAAGAAGGAGGAGGCCGAAGACCCTCACGCCGGTATCAGCGCGACGGGTCGCGGTGCCTTGAAGTCGCGGTTCTGAAGCTGAATGGTCATGTACAGATCCTCTGGCCAGACGGTCCCTCGATCGAGAGGATAACGTCGATCTGGTAGTAATAGGCCCAGCATCCGTCATTGAGTTGCAGCGTGTCGCTGATCGGGACGCCCTCGGGCAGGTTCGCGCGGACAACGTCGGGCACATCGACCGGCACTACCGCCTCTGTCGCGCAGGCCGCGAGCAGAGTGAGCGGCGCGAGCCACTTCACTCGACGATCTCCGCCGTCTCGACGACCGCGTGGAACAGCACGTCGGCCCCGGCCTTGGCCCAGTCCTTGCTGATCTCCTCGGCCTCGTTGTGGGACAGGCCGTCGACGCAGGGACACATCACCATCGCCGTCGGAGCGACCTGGTTGATCCAGCAGGCGTCGTGGCCGGCGCCGGAAATCAGGTTCATGTGGCTGTAGCCGAGCCGATCCGCCGCGTTGCGGACGGCGGTCACGCAGCCGGCGTCGAACTCCACCGGATCGAAGCCGCCGACCTTCTCGAACTCGACCGAGAGGCCCATCTGCTCGCAAATCTCGGTCGCTTCCTCGCGGAGGCGGCGCTCCATGTCCTCGATCACCTCCAGCTCGGGCGAGCGGAAGTCGACGGTGAAGACCGCCTTGCCCGGGATCACGTTGCGGCTGTTGGGATAGACATTGATCTGGCCCGCCGCGCCCACGGCGTGGGGCTTGTGGCTCCACGCGATCGCGTCGACCCGCTCCAGCACGCGGGCCATGCCGAGGCCGGCGTTCTTGCGCATCGGCATCGGAGTGGAGCCGGTGTGCGCCTCCTTCCCGGTGATCGTGACCTGCGTCCAGCTGAGGCCCTGACCGTGAGTGACCACGCCGATGTCGGTCTTCTCGGCCTCGAGGATCGGGCCCTGTTCGATGTGCAACTCGAAGAACGCGTGCATCTTGCGCGCGCCGACCTCCTCGTCGCCCTTCCAGCCGATACGTTCCAGTTCAGACCCGAAGGCCTTGCCGTCCGCGTCGGTGCGGTCATAGGCCCAGTCCTGCGTGTGAACGCCGGCAAAGACGCCGGACGACAGCATGGCCGGGGCGAAGCGGGTGCCTTCCTCGTTCGTCCAGTTGGTCACGACGATCGGGTGCTTCGTCTTGATGTTCAGGTCATTGAGCGAGCGGATGATCTCGAGCGCGCCGAGCACACCGAGCACGCCGTCGTACTTGCCGCCGGTCGGCTGCGTGTCGAGGTGCGAGCCTACATAGACCGGCAGCGCGTCCGGATCGGTGCCGTCGCGCCGGGCGAACATGTTGCCCATCTGGTCGAGGCCCATCGTGCAGCCCGCGTCCTCGCACCATGTCTGGAACAGCGCGCGGCCTTCCGCATCGGCATCCGTGAGGGTCTGTCGGTTGTTGCCGCCGGCAATGCCGGGGCCGATCTTCGCCATCTCCATGAGGCTGTCCCAGAGCCTGTCGCCATTGATCGTGAGGTTCGCGGCGGGGGCTGCAGGCATGCTCTCTCCTGTCGGCATGGCTGGTGCGCCTCGGACCCGGCGCACCTTCTGATTTGACCATCTGGTCAAACTGACGCTACCAGAGCCGAAAGGTCAGTCAAGGCGGCGGAGGCTGTCAGCGGCCCCGAAGTGCCCGCTCGACGGGCAAATGCACAGTTGGTCGGCAGTGGCCCTCGCGATACGGATAGATATGACCGCCGAGACCCGGATCCAGAAGAAGAACAGGGAAGCGATCCTCGACGCGGGGCTCGAAGCGTTTTCCGAAGCGGGCTTTCGCGGTGCGACCCTCGACCGGATCGCCAGCGGGGCCGGGCTGTCGAAGCCGAACCTGCTGTATTACTTTCCGTCGAAAGAGGCGATCTACACTGCCCTGCTGGAAGAGTTGCTGTCGATCTGGCTCGCGCCGCTGCAGGCGCTCGACCCCGAGGGCGACCCGATGGAGGAACTGCTTCTCTACGTGGACCGCAAGCTCGCCCTGTCCCGCGACTACCCGCGTGAGAGCCGCCTGTTCGCCAACGAGGTCCTGCAAGGCGCGCCCCACATCCTCGGCGCGCTCGAAGGAGAGCTGCGCGACATGGTCGATCACGCGTCGTCCGTGATCCAGAGGTGGGTGTCGGAAGGGCGGATCGCGGCGCTCGACCCGACGCACCTGATCTTCTCGGTCTGGGCGCTGACTCAGCATTACGCGGATTTCGACGTGCAAATACGTGCGGTACGCGGCAATACAGACCCATTCGACGGCGCCGGGCCGCATCTTGACCTTCTGTTCCGGCGTTTCCTCGCTCCCGGCGGCGATACCGCTTGAACTGCTATGTCCTTGGTCTAGGAATGACCTCTAAATTTCGATCCGGCCTTTCTCATTATGCGTGCTGACGAACACCCACAGGAATCCAAGAGGCTCGAAGAGCTGGCGTCGTATGACATCCTCGACACGCCCCAGGACGTGGCGTTCGACGATATCGTCGGCCTCGCAACCCGGATCTGCGAAGCGCCGGTCGGGCTTATCAGCCTCGTCGCCGAGGGTCGTCAGTGGTTCAAGTCGGAGCAGGGGCTCGGCGAACCGGAGACGGACCTCGACCGGTCGATCTGCGCCCATGCGATCCAACAGTCCGACATCTTCGAAATTCCGGACACGCTGAAGGACGAGCGGACGCTCGACAATCCGATCTGCGTCGGCGACCCGAACCTGCGGTTCTATGCCGGTGCGCCACTGATCACGTCGTCCGGACTGCCGCTCGGCACGCTCTGTATTCTCGACTACAAGCCGCGCACCCTGACGGACCTGCAGAAGACGACCCTCCGCATCCTCGCCGACCAGGTCGTCGCACGGATGGAAGGCAAGCGGGCGCTGCGCCTTGCCGAGGTCCAGCAGAAGGAAGTCGACCACCGGGTGAAGAACTCGCTCCAGTCGATCGCCTCCTACGCCCGGTTGCTCGGCCTCGACGCCAAGGAGGAGGAGACGAAGCTTGCGCTTTCGACCCTGCGCAGCCGGATCGAGACTGTCGCGGCACTGCACGAGGCGCTCTACCAGTCCGGCACGGACTCGCTGATCGACCTCGGCAACTACCTCTCCCGGGTGACCCGGCTGCTGCAGAACAACACGCCGGACAACATCCGCATCAAGCTTGATCCGGTGAAGGCGCGGGTTCATTCGCGGACCGCGACGGCCTGTGCCGTGATCCTGAACGAAGTCGTCGCCAATGCCGTGAAGCACGCCTTCCCGGACGGACAGGACGGCGAGGTCACGATCCGCTGCGAACGGGACGCGGATGATTATCGGCTGGTCTGCATCGACAACGGCGTCGGCATGGATGACGAGGCGACCCCGGGACTCGGCCTGCGGATCATCGACTCCGCGGTGAACCAGCTCGGCGGCGAGCTCGAGCGTCTGACGCTCGACACCGGCGGGCACGGTATTGCCATCACCCTTCCCATGACCGTCGACGACTGACCTCAGACGGGCATTGACAGCCTCGGCGCTACCGCTAACGGTGTGGCGCGAGGAGGACTTATGTCGAACATCGGGAAAGGTGCCGAGAAATCGGGGCCCGTGCTGTCTCTTGACGCCATCGACCGGAGCTTTGGCCCGGTTCAGGTGCTGTTCGGCGTGTCGCTCGACATGCGGCCGGGCGAAGTCCATGCGCTGATCGGTGAGAACGGCGCGGGCAAATCCACCACCATGAAGATCATGTCCGGCTACCTGTCCCCCACGTCGGGAACGGTCAGCCTCGCCGGTACGCCGCATCGCTTCCGCAACAGCCAGCAGGCCGAAGCCGAAGGCGTCGTACTGATCCACCAGGAGTTCAACCTTGCCGAGCAACTGACGGTCGAGGAGAACATCTTCCTCGGCCATGAGCTTCGGAAGGGCATGTTCCTCGACAAGGCGCGGATGCGGTCGGAGACGGTGTCGCTGCTTGAGCGGCTGCACTGCCGGGTCGATCCGAGAGCGCGGGTTCGGGACATCTCGACCCCCGACAAGCAGATGGTTGAAATCGCGAAGGCGCTGCTGCGCAACGCCCGCGTGCTCATCATGGACGAACCGACGGCCGTGCTCACCAGCCGCGAGTCCGAGGTGCTGTTCGAGCAGATCGAACGCCTGAAGGCGGACGGCGTCGCGATCCTGTTCACCAGTCACAAGCTCGACGAGGTGAAGCGCATCTCCGACCGGCTGACGATCATGCGGGACGGTCGCGTGGTACATTCCGGCCCAACGTCGGAGATGAGCGAAGACCAGATGGCAGAGGGTATGGTCGGCCGCGAATTGTCCGACCTGTTCCCGGAACGCGCGACCAGCATCGGCGACGATGTCGCGCTGTCGGTGAAGGACCTGACGGTGCCCGGCTACGCGAAAGGCGTGTCCTTCGACCTCCGCAAGAGCGAGATCCTCGGCATTGCCGGGTTGATCGGCTCCGGCCGGACGGAAGCGATGGAGGGCCTCGTCGGCCTGCGCACCCATAGCGGCGCAGTCGAGATCGACGGCAAATCCGTTCGCATCTCCTCGCCCCGCGACGCACAGCGGCTGGGGCTCGTCTACCTGACGGAGGACCGGAAAGGTCGGGGCCTCGTCCTCAACATGGGGCTGAAGGAGAACCTGACGCTTCAGTCCCTTCCGCGGTTCGCCAAGCCGTTCCTGAACGACGCGGAAGAGGTGGAGGCGCTGGACAAGGCGATTTCCGATTTCGACATCCGCGCCCCGCAGAAGCGGATGAACGCCGGCAACCTGTCGGGCGGCAACCAGCAGAAGCTGCTGATCGCCAAGATCATGCTGGCCGATCCGCGCATCGTCATCATCGACGAGCCGACGCGCGGCATCGACATTGGCACGAAGCAGCAGATCTACGATTTCATTCACGACCTCGCCGCCAAAGGCGTGTCGATCATCGTCATCAGTTCCGAAATGACCGAGGTCATCGGCCTATCCGACCGGGTGCTGGTCATGCGGCAGGGCCGCATCGCCGGCGAAGTCTCCGGCGCGGACAAGTCCGAAGACGCCATCGTCCGCCTCGCCATGGGGCTGGAACACAAGATCGAAGAGGCCTCCCCATGAGCGCATCCGACACTGCAACGCCCGCTCCCGCCCGCCGGGGGCTCGACCTGCATGCGCTGGGCCCGCTGATCGCGCTGCTCGTGCTTGTGGTGGTCGGGGCGCTGATGAACAGCAACTTCCTGAGCTACGCCAACATCACGAACGTGCTCGCACGCTCGGCCTTCATCGGGATCATCGCGGTCGGCATGACCTTCGTCATCACGGCCGGCGGGCTCGATCTGTCGGTCGGGTCGATGGCGGCCTTCATCGCGGGTCTGATGATCCTCGTGATGAACTGGCTGCTGCCGTCGATGGGGCAGGGGGTGCCGATCATCCTCGTCGGGATGGTCGCCGCGCTGATCGCGGGGCTCGGGGCTGGGTTCCTGAACGGGTTTCTCATAACGAACATGCGGATCGAAGCCTTCATCGTCACGCTCGGCACGATGGGCATCTACCGCTCGCTCGTCACGTGGCTGGCGGACGGGGGGACGCTGTCGCTCGACTTCGGGCTGCGGCAGACCTACCGGCCGGTCTATTACGACGGGCTTCTGGGGATCAGCTGGCCGATCATCGTCTTCGCGATCGTCGCGATCATCGGTGAGGTCATCATGCGCAAGACGACCTTCGGGCGCTATTGTGCCGCGTTGGGGTCGAACGACCAGGTCGCGCGCTATTCCTCGATCGACGTGAACCGGGTGCGGATCATGACCTACATCCTGCTTGGCCTGCTCGTGGGGGTGGCGACGATCATGTACGTGCCGCGCCTCGGCTCCGCATCGGCCTCGACCGGCGTGTTGTGGGAGCTCGAAGCGATCGCCGCCGTCATCATCGGCGGCACCATGCTGAAGGGTGGCTTCGGCCGGGTCTGGGGCACCGTTGTCGGTGTGCTGATCCTGTCCCTGATCGGCAATATCCTGAACCTCACGGACTTCGTGTCGCCGTACCTGAACGGCGCGATCCAGGGGATCATCATCATTCTCGCTGTGATCCTGCAGCGAGGGAAGACTGCGGAGGGGTAAACCCCCGCATCATGGTTGTTAATGGAGGAGGTAACCCATGAAACATCTTGCAACGGCCAGCGTGCTCGCGCTTCTCGCCGCGCCCGCGTTCGCCCAGGACACCACCGTGATCGGTGTCTCGATCCCGGCGGCCACGCACGGCTGGGCCGGCGGCATGAACTACCACGCGCAGGAAGCCGTGGATCGACTGGAAGAAGTCTATCCCGAGCTCGACTTCGTGCTGGCCACCGCCGGTGACCCGGCTGAACAGGTGTCCGACATCGAGGACATGGTCGCGACGCGCAACATCTCCGCGCTCGTCGTGCTTCCCTTCGAATCCGAGCCGCTGACCGGCCCGGTGAAGTCCGTCGCCGACAGCGGCGTCTGGGTGACAGTCGTCGACCGTGGCCTGTCGGAAGAGGGGATCGAGGACCTGTATGTCGCCGGTGACAACTCCGGCTTCGGACAGGTGTCCGGTGAATACATGGCCGCCAATCTCGAGGAAGGCGCCAAGATCGTCGGCCTGCGCGGCATCCCGACGACCATCGACAACATGCGTGTCGAAGGGTTCGAGGCCGCGATCGAGGGCTCCGGCATCGAAGTGCTCGAGATGGAGCACGGCAACTGGAACCGCGACGACAGCTTCACCGTGATGCAGGACTTCCTGTCGAAGTATCCGGAAATCGACGCTGTGTGGGCTTCGGATGACGACATGGCCGTCGGCGTTCTGGCTGCCATCGACGCAGCCGGCCGCGACGACATCCAGTTCGTGCTCGGCGGTGCCGGCATGAAGGAGATGATCCAGCGCACGATGGAAGGCGACGAGATGATCCCCGCCAACGTGACCTACCCGCCGGCGATGATCGCCACCGCGATCGAGATGACGGCTGTCGGCATGACCTCGTCGGCTCCGGTCTCCGGCACCTTCACCATCGGCTCCGTGCTCATCACGCCGGACAACGCGGAAGACTACTACTTCCCCGACAGCCCGTTCTGATCGGGACGGAGGCGGGCCGTCGCGGCCCGCCTCCTCACGCCCATGTGTTCCGTCCGGGTCTGGACGGGGCACCCCGCACGGGCACACTTGCCGCCATGCGCATCGCATCCCGCCTTTTCGTCGTCGTCGCGCTCTGTTTCGCGATGCTGCCCCTCGGGGCCTTCTCCGCGCGACTGCCGGCGACTGATGGGCCATCCATTTCGGCGACTTCGCCAGAGGATGGCGGCACGGTCCTTGCGCTCCTGAAACATTGTCGCAGCACCTCACTGCCCGCCTCGATCTGCTGGCCCGACCGGGCGCTGCCGTCCGACGTCGACCTGCCCTGCGTGCCCGACGAGGTCGCCGTGCTCCTGCCGGCGACCGGAAGGTTCCTGTCCGATCCCGGCCAGGCCCCGCCGCGGAGGCCCCCGAGACCTGTCTGATCCCTCGCCCGTCAGATCAGACAGTCAAAGGACCAGACACATGTTCACCAGACGCACTTTTCTTGGCGCAGCCTCGGCTGCTGCCGTTTCCGCCTGTACTCGGACGCCGGAGCCACAACCGGCGATGGCGTTCCAGCAGACCGACGCACCCCCGCCGGAGCCTGTCATTCCGCCGCTCCCAGCGCGCTATGGCGCCATCACCGACGAACCGTTCCCGGTGCCCGCGATTCCCGAAGGGGTCGTGCCCGAGAACCTCTGGATGCAGGAGGTCGACAGCCCGTTCAGAGGCCATGCGCCGGGGTCGATCGTGATCGACCCCGATGCGGGGTTCCTGCACTTCATGCTGCAGGACGGTCGCGCCCTGCGTTACGGCGTCGGGACCGGTGCGCAGGGGCGTGGCTGGCATGGCGAAGCGGTCGTGCAGTTCGCCCGCGAGTGGCCGCGCTGGAAAGTTCCGGACGAGATGATCGCCCGCCGGCCCGACCTCGAACCCTACTCGGTCGCCAATGGCGGCATGGACGGCGGGCCGGGCAACCCGCTCGGGGCGCGGGCGCTCTACCTGTTTCAGAACGGGCAGGACACGCTCTATCGCATCCACGGCGCCTGCGAGCCGGAGTATCTGGGGCAGGCCGTGTCGTCGGGCTGTATCCGGATGCTGGACCAGGACGTGATCGACCTGAACGAGCGGGTGGCCCACCACGCGAAGGTGACGGTCCTGCCGTCGCTGCGTCCCGGACCGCTGCCGGGCGTCTATTGACGGCGTCGGGGGCATCGCCCCCGACCCCACCCGGGGAGTACGGTCGAAATCGCGAATCCTCGCAACTCTTTCCCGACTGACTGCGTTCAGACACTGGATATGTCAGGGGACGCATCATGGCGAATGCCGGTCTTGCAGAGACAACGGACCACTTCACCGCGCGCAAGGTGCGGGTCATCGCGAACCCCGGGTCGGGGCGCAATTCCCGTGACAAGGAGGCGATCGACGCCGCGCTGGATGTGTTCGGCGCAGAGACGGAGCTTGTTCGCTGGGACCCGAAAGAAGACATCGCTGAACTGGTCCGCCGGCTGATCGACGACGGCGCGGACCTGATCGTCTCGGCGGGGGGCGATGGCACCACGATGGCGATCGCTGGTGCCATGGTCGGGACCGGTGTGCCGATGGGTGCGCTACCCCTCGGCACTTTCAACTATTTTGCCCGTGGCCTTGGCCTGTCGGAAGAACCCGAGGAAGCGGCGCGGCAGATCCTGAAGGGCGCGCCGCATGCGATCCGGGTCGGCATGGTGAACGGACAGGTCTTCCTGAACAATGCCAGCCTCGGCATCTATCCGTCGATCCTGCGCGAGCGGGAGACGGTGTACAAACGGTGGGGCCGCTTGCGGCTGATGGCGCACTGGTCGGTCGCCAAGACGTTCTTCCGCTTCCAAAGGCCCATGCACCTCGAGATCGACGCCGACGGCAAGAAGACGACCCAGCGCACCGCGCTGGTCTTCGTGTCGCGCTCCGCCTTCCAGCTGGAGCGGTTTGGGCTCGAGGGCGAGCCTGCGATTTCACACGACGCCTTCGCCGTTCTGGTCGCGAACGCCGAAAGCCGCCTCGACCTGTTCAAGTTGTCTTGGCGGCTGGTCATGCGCACCGTGCGCAGCGGCCGGGACTACGACGTGATCGAGGCAAAGACCCTCGACATCGCCACCCGCCGTCGCAAGGCGCTGCTCGCGTTCGATGGCGAAAAGCGGCTCGAAGAGAGCCCGTTCAATTTCCGAATGTCCGACGAGGATTTGCTGATCATGATCCCTGAAGAAGGACCGGCATGAGCCGGATCGTCCATCTCTCTGACCTGCATTTCGGCCGGGACAGGCCCGAACTGGAAGACCCGCTCCTCGCCAAGCTGGAAGAGATCGACCCCGATCTCGTCGTGATCTCGGGCGATTTCACCCAGCGCGCCCGCGTCTCGCAATACGAAGAAGCGCGGCGCTTCGTCGAGCGGATCGGCCCGCGCGTCATCGCGGTGCCCGGCAATCATGACACGCCGCTCGACAACCTGTGGGTCCGTTTCGTGCGCCCGTGGGCGCGTTATCGTGCCGCCATCGACCGGGAGCTGGAGCCGACCTTCTCCGACAATTCAGTCGTGATCGTCGGGGTAAACACGGTGAACCGCTTCTCGTGGCAACGCGGCAAGATCGGGCGCCATACGGTCGATCGCGTCTGCCGTGCCTTCGACGGGGTCGAGCGCCGCACCCGGATCGCGGTGATGCACCATCCGCTCGAGCACGGGCCCGATGTCGACAAACGACTGATGCAGGGATCGAACGAGGCGCTTCGGCGTCTCGAGGCCTGCGGAACCGACCTCGTCCTGTCGGGGCATCTGCACAATGCCTCCGCCGCGCCGTTTACCAATGCGCCGGGCCTGTTGTTCGTTCAGGCCGGTACGGGGCTGTCGACGCGGTTGCGAGGCGAGGCGAACACCTTCAACCTGATCGAGGCAGAGCCCGGGTTGATCCATATCGACGTCTATTCGGCCGGCGAAAGCCCGACTTTCGAGAAGCGCGAAAGCGCGTCATTCTACCGGACGGGACATGGCTGGGCCGAGACGCCGTCGGACGAGCCGAAGGCGCAGCGCGCTCAGGCGTGACCGAGGACCGGCGCGCCGGAGCAGGCGTGTACCGCGCATTCCAGTTCCAGCGTCGAATGCTCGATCCCGAAACGGTCGTGCAGGCGTGACTTGATCTTGGACTTGATCGCGTCCGCGTCGGCCCAGCGGCCATTCGCGATGACCACGTGCGCCTCGAACCCGGCGAGCCGTTCCTCGACCTGCCAGAGGTGGACATGGTGCACGTCGCGCACCCCGGACACGCCGGCGATCTCGGCGATGACCTTGCCGGTGTCGATCCCGGTGGGTTTGCCCAGCATCAGGACGCGGATCACTTCGCCGATCTCGGAGAACGACATCCAAAGGATGTAGGCCGAGATCAGCAGCGTGATGACCGGGTCGATCCACATCCAGCCGAACATGATGATGAGCGTGCCCGAAAGGATCACCGCGACGGACCCTGCCGCGTCGGCCACGTTGTGCAGGAAGGCGGCGCGGATGTTCTGGCTCGACTTCGACATCGCGTAGGTCAGCGCGGCGGTCGCCAGGTCGATGACCAGCGCGATGCCCGCGATGATGACCACGGCCCAGCCTGCCACCGGCTCCGGCGAGAAGAAGCGCATGACTGCTTCGTAGGCGAGGTAGAGGCCCAGGACGATCAGTGTGGTGTAGTTGATCAGCGCCGCGACCGTTTCGGCCCGCGCGTACCCGAAGGTCATGTCCTTGTCCGCCGGACGCCGCGCGATCTTGCGGGCGGCAAAGGCGATGACGAGCGCCATCGCGTCCGACAGGTTGTGCAGCGCGTCGGCGATCAGTGCGAGCGAGCCCGAGAAGATACCACCGACGATCTGCGCGACCGTCAGGCCGAGGTTGCCGGCCACCGCAAGCGCAAGCCGCCCATCGCCTTCGGGGACTTCGTGATGATGGTGATGGTGGCTGTGATCGTGCGGCATGCTCGACAGCTAAACATCAAAAATATTCATGTCGAGTGTCACAAGTTGGTGCGCACCGGATATTGACCGGACCCGCTGTGACTGAAGAACAATACAGGCGGCGGCGATGTAGGGAAAACCAGTCTTGGTGAACGGCGCGCGTGCGGATTAAATTCCTGAAAAGCAATTTTGCATGACGGAGCCGATCCATGTTTCCCAGACCACTATTCCTGCTCTTTTCACTCCTTTTGTTTCCCCTTCAGGCCATGGCCGAAGGCCGGTTCTCCGGCGCTTGGGAAGTCGTGCTGAACGGCTCCGGCCCGCAGATCATGTGGCTCGAACTTTTTGACGACGGCGCGGGCGACGTGACCGGGTCGGGTACGACGACAGATGACTTCCAACCGGGCGGGGCGTCGTCCGTGTCGGTGCTGTCGGGCACGACGGTCGGTAACTCCATGCAGCTGGTTATGCGGAGCGACTTCTCCGCCGGCGGCAGCGCGACGGTGCAGCTTTCCGCGGTCGAGTCTGGCGGCGGCCTTTCGGGCTCCATCATCCACAACGGCTCTTTCCTGCCTGTCACACTCGTCAATCGCGCCGCGCCGTCCGACCCGGCGAGTTGCCTCGAGCTCGACGCGGTGACCGCGGAGTTGAACGCCTCCGCCGACACCGAGATGGTGCAGCAGATCCGTGGCATCTACACGATCAACGGCCTCGCCTTCGGAGGAGAACGCACGGACGCCAAGTGCAGCGCCGCGCTGATCGACCTCGAGGAGATGGTCTACAGCATGAATGAACCAAACCCGCTCGCCCCGGTTCGGGTCGATCCGGTGACTTACGATGTCAGTTCGTGGCGGCCGGTTGCGGGTGGCTCGGGCATTTCGCTCTGGAATCACAACAACTCGTCGATGGGGTGGGAAAGCGGCCCCGGTGATCGCCGCGTGATCTGGTATTACCAACCGCGCAGCGGGCTGAGCGGCGTCGGCGTCCGGCAGGGCACCCTGCTGTTCGAGGGCACCCGCGTCGGCAACCGGATGGAAGGCCGCGCCCGGATCTTCACCGGGGCTTGCGGTCCTTACAGCTACTACGTCGAAGGGCCGATCGCTTCGAACAATATCGAGGTGACGATGACGGGTCAGAAGCCCGTGGTGAACGATGCCTGCCAGATCACCGGCACCGCGCCCGATACGCTGCGCTTCAACTATGTCGCTGATGCGCCGAATTCCGGCCCGGCAGAGCCGTCGGACGAGCCGATGGAGGGTGATGTGCCCGGTTTCGGCGTCTGGGCCGACCGTTTCGCCGTGCAGCGTGTCGCCTCGAATGACACCCTGAATGTCCGCACCGGGCCCGGAACGGGCTATGCCGTCGTCGGAGAACTGCCGCCAACCGCGCAGGGCATTCTGGTCGAGGCGGGCGGCTGCACCCCCGAGATGGACCAGATCGCCTACGATCAGGCGAACCGGGCCCAGCGGACGCAGATGATCTCGACCCGGTGGTGCGACGTCTCGTGGGGCAGCCTGCGCGGCTGGGTCTATGCGGGGTATCTGCGGTCCAGCGACTGACCTGTTCGCCCCGTCCCTCGACGGGCGGGGCGAAATGCTTCGGCGCCTCACGTTCGCGTTTGGCCGATGGACGAAAGCGCAGCCATGGTGCACGACTTGTCGCACCATGCTGGACGCCGCTTTTCGCAAGATCATCGACCCGCCACTCAACCGGCTTGGCCGGAGGATGGCCGACCGTGGGATCAGCGCGAATGCCGTCACGCTCGCCGGGCTCGGGATCGGCATCCTCGCGGTGCCGGCGATCTGGGCCGGGGCTTTTGGCCTCGCCCTGGTGATCGTGCTGGTATCGCGATTGTCGGACGGTCTCGACGGGGCGATTGCGCGGGCGTCGCAGAAGACCGCGTTCGGCGGCTACCTCGACATTGTCGCCGACTTCGCCTTCTACGGGATCATCCCGCTCGCCTTCGTGCTGCATGACCCTGACGCGAACGGACTGGCCGGGGCGTTCGTGCTCGCCAGTTTCTACGTCAACGGCAGCAGCTTCCTCGGCTACGCGATCCTCGCCGAGAAGAAAGGGATCGAGACCTCAGCCCAGGGGCAAAAGACGCTCTACTACTCCAACGGCCTGCTGGAGGGCGCGGAGACGATCGGTTTCTTCGTCGCCATCTGCCTGTTCCCGGACGCCTTCCCGGCGCTCGCGTGGGTCTTCGGTGGCCTCTGTTTCGTTACTGCGACCCTGCGCGTCTACGGCGCCAGCAGGGTCTTCACCGCCTGAAAGGACAAGAACATGCGTGCTGTCGTCATCGCCGCGCTCATCGCGACCCCCGCTTTCGCCGACCCCGATCCCGCCGACTGGGATGCCGTGCTGGCCGAGGCCGAGGGGCAGACCGTCTACTGGTACGCCTGGGGCGGGTCGACCACGACCAACGACTTCATCGCCTGGACCGGTGAGCGGTTGTCGGAAGAGTACGGCGTCACGGTCGAGCAAGTGAAACTCACCGACACTGCCGACGCTGTCACCCGCGTGCTGGCGGAGCGTGAAGCGGGCGAGGACGCTGACGGCGCGGTCGATCTCATCTGGATCAACGGCGCGAACTTCGCTTCCATGAAAGAGCAGGAGCTTCTGTTTGGCCCCTTCGCCGAGGACCTGCCGAACTGGCAATATGTCGATGTCGACGGCAAGACCGTGCAGACCGACTTTACCGTTCCCACTGAAGGCTACGAGTCCCCGTGGGCGATGGCGCAGGTCGTCTTCATGCACGACACCGCCGACCTCGAAGAGCCGCTCGGCTCCATGGAAGAGATCCTCACCTGGGCAGAAGCGAATCCGGGTCGGTTCACCTATCCCCAGCCGCCGGACTTCCTCGGCACCACGTTCCTGAAACAGGCACTGATCGAACTGGTCGACGATCCCGCTGTCCTGTCGGAGCCTGTGGACGCAGTCGATTACGAGGCTGTCACCGCGCCGCTCTGGGAGTATCTCGACGCTCTGACGCCGGTCCTCTGGCGGGAAGGGCGGGCCTATCCCGACACCGGGCCCCGGCAGCTTCAGCTGATGAACGACGAGGAAATCGACCTCGCCATTTCCTTCTCGCCGGGGGAGGCCTCGACCGCCATCGCCAACTTCCAGCTGCCCGAGACAGTGCGGACCTTCGTTCTGGACGACGGAACCATCGGCAACGCCTCCTTCCTCGCCATCCCCTACAATTCCGGCAGCAAGGCCGGCGCGATGGTGTTGGCCAACTTCATCCTGTCGCCCGAGGCGCAGGCGCGGGCGCAGGATCCCGAAGTGCTTGGCTACGGCACGGTCCTCGACCTGTCGACGCTGGATGAAGAAGACCGGCAGGCGTTTGAGATGATCCAGCTCGGCATGGCGACCCTGCCGCCGGAAGAGCTCGGCACCGTCCAGGACGAGCCGCACCCGAGCTGGGCAACCGCACTCGCTGACGACTGGCAGGAGCGCTACGGCGTCGCGGACTGATATGTCGCCGCGGCGGCGTCTTCCGCCACTCGTCCCGGCCCTGATGGTGCTGGCCCTGCTGGGGCCAGTCGCCGTCGGACTGTGGTGCACGATCCTCCCCGCCTTCGGCATGTTGCCCGGCGCCGAGGGGGACGGACTGTCGCTTGCCGCCTTTGGTCGCCTGTTCGATTGGCGCGGTCTGCCGGGCGCGGTTTGGCTGTCGGCCTTCACTGGGATCATCTCGACCGCCGGCGCGCTTCTGGTGGCGACGCTGGTTCTGGCCGGCTGGACCGGAACGCGGACTTTCGCCCTGTTGCAACGGACCTTGTCCCCGCTCCTGGCGCTGCCGCACGCCGCGGCGGCCTTCGGGCTGGCCTTCCTGATCGCGCCATCGGGCTGGATCGCGCGGGCCCTGTCGCCGTGGCTGACGGGCTGGGACAAGCCGCCCGACCTGCTGATCCCGCAGGATCCGTGGGGCATCGCGCTGATCCTCGGGCTGATCGCGAAGGAGGCGCCGTTCCTGCTGCTGATGTCACTCGCGGCCCTGCCGCAAGCGCAACCCGCGCAAAGCCGCCTCGTCTCGACCGCGCTTGGCTACGGGCGGGTCACCGGATTTCTGAAGGCGGTCTACCCCCGGCTCTATGCCCAGATCCGGCTACCGGTCTACGTCACGCTCGCCTACTCGATGTCGACGGTCGACGTGGCGATGATCCTTGGTCCGAACACGCCGCCGACCCTGTCGGTGCAGATCGTGCGTTGGATGGCAGACCCCGACCTGACCTACCGGCTCCAGGCGGCGGCGGCCGCGCTCCTGCAACTTGCCCTCGTCGTCGCGGCGATCGGTCTTTGGCGCGTTGGCGAGCTTGTCGCCGCCATGATCTGGCAGCGATGGGTCGAGGCCGGCACGCGCGGTCGCTTCGACGCGCCCCTGCGCGGTCTCGGCCTCATCCTCGGCACCTCAGCGGCGCTGGCAGTGATCCTCGGTCTGATCTCGCTTCTTGTCTGGTCCTTCGCGGCAAGGTGGAGCTTTCCCTCCGCCCTGCCGGAAGCACCGACCCTCATAAGCTGGATGCGGCATGGTCCGGAGGCGCTCCACACGCTCGGCAGCACGGTCCTGATCGCAGGGACCGCAACGCTCATCGCACTCGCCCTGACCATCGCCTGCCTCGAGGCGGAGCATCGCAACGAAGTGCGCATGGGGCGCAGTATCGTCATCCTCTACCTGCCGCTGCTGATCCCGCAGACCGCCTTCCTGCCGGGGCTTCAGATCATGCTGTTGAACCTGTCGCTGGACCGGGGCCTGTTGCCGGTGATCGCGGCGCACCTCGTCTTCGTGCTGCCCTATGTCTACCTGTCGCTGCAGACGCCGTTTCATGCGTGGGACACGCGGCAGGCAACCGTTGCGGCCGCGCTCGGAGCGGGGCCGGGACGCATCCTCTGGCGCGTGCGGTTGCCGATGCTGCTCCGCTCGGTTCTGACGGCGGGTGCGGTGGGCTTTGCCGTCTCCGTCGGGCAGTATCTGCCGACCCTGCTGACCGGAGGAGGCCGCGTGCAGACCCTGACCACCGAAGCCGTTGCCCTGTCATCCGGCGGCGACCGCCGCGCGATCGGTGTCTGGGGCCTGATGCAGACGCTGGCCGCGTTCCTGCCCTTCGCGCTCGCGCTCGGCCTTCCCGCCATCGTCTGGCGCAACCGGAGGGGGCTGGCCGATGTCTGAGGGACTGACGCTCGACCAAGTGCGGATCACGCGCAAGGGGGAGACCCTCGTCGCTGTCGACCGGACAGTCGGACCCGGCGACGTGCTCACGATCATGGGGCCGTCCGGCTCCGGCAAGTCGACGTTGCTGGCCTTCGTCACCGGCACCCTGTCCCGCGCGTTCGAGGCGGAGGGCCGGGTGCTGCTGAACGGCACGGACGTGACCGACCTGCCGCCCGAGCGCCGCCGCATCGGCATCCTGCTACAGGACGACCTGCTGTTCCCGCACATGTCGGTTGCCCAGAACCTCGCCTTCGGCCTGCGCCCCGGCCCCGACCGACGGCAGCGGATCGAGGAAGCCCTCGCCGAAGTCGACCTCGCCGGTTACGGCCTGCGCGACCCGGCGACCCTGTCGGGTGGTCAGAGGTCCCGGATCGCCCTGATGCGGATGCTGCTGTCGGAACCGGCTGCGCTGCTCCTCGACGAACCGTTCTCGCGCCTCGACGCGGCCCTGCGCGACCGTGTCAGGGACCTGGTCTTCACCCGCGCCCGCGCCCGCCAGCTGCCCGTCCTGCTGGTCACCCACGACGCCGCCGATGCCGACGCAGCGAGCGGAGATGTCGTGACGCTGGAGACAAACTGAAAAGGCTCGCGCGGCGGCAACCACACGAGCCCTTGCTGGATACGAAAAGCCACGCTGCTGATCGTTGTTTTCGATCCCGAATATAGCAAATACGTTCTGTTCTCGCAACGCTTAGTCGCTCGCACTTGCGCACTTCGCTATTTTGGCACCCAGTGCATATCGATGCGACTTACGACGCCGGCAGGAACGGGGCGTCGCTGCCCCAGAGTTCTTCGATCCGGGCGTCGCGGCCGCAGCCTTCGCGGTAGAAGTCGTATGCCTCGGACTGACGCTTCGGGCCGCCGCGGGTCAGGATCAGGTTGGAGCCCTTGTAGTAATCCTGGTGCTTGTCCTCGGCGATGTAGAACGGCTGCAGATCGAGGATCGGCGTGACGATCTCCTGCCCGAGTTCTTCCTCCGCCGCGGCCTTGGCGGCTTCGGCGACCTGGCGCTCTTCTTCGGAGCCGACGAAGACAGCCGTGCGGTAGCTCTCGCCACGGTCGCAGAACTGGCCGCCCGCGTCTGTCGGGTCGATCGAGCGGAAGAACAGGTCCAGTAGCTGGCGGCGGTCGACGACGGAGGGGTCGTACATGATCTCGACCGCCTCGTAGTGGCCGGTGCCGCCACGGCTCACTTCCCGGTAGGTCGGGTTCTCGGTCGTGCCGCCAGTATAGCCGGACACGGCCTCGCTGACGCCTTGGACCTTTTCGAAGTCCGCTTCGACGCACCAGAAGCAGCCGCCGGCCACGGTGAGCACGCCCTGGTCCTGGGCGCGGGCCTTGCCGCCGGTGAGGGCCATGCCGGCCGCGATGGCGCCGACCAGGGCGATGGTTTTGACGCAACTCTTGAGACTGTTCATCTTGATACCTCCAGTTGGCGCAACCCTCTGCCGCGCAATGCGATCCGGCAACACACCCGGTCGTGAGGTCACGTCCTCTTTATATCTTGGAACATTTCCGCCCAGGACATAGCGTTCGCCGGACCGCCGCAACCGGGAGCCCCAGATGAAGATCGCCTGCTGGTCAGGACCGCGGAACCTGTCGACCGCGATGATGTATTCCTTCGCCAGCCGGCCCGATTTCGCTGTGTGGGACGAGCCTTTCTACGCGGCCTACCTGCTTCATACCGGCATTCCCCACCCGATGCGGGACGAGATCATTGCGAGCCATGAGCCCGACCCAAACCTCGTCGGGGCGATGTGCAAGGGGACGATCCCGGAGGGGAAGGCGAACTTCTACATGAAACATATGGCGCTCCATATGTTACCGGAATTCCCGATGGACTGGGCGGAGAGCTGCACCAACATCCACCTGCTGCGCCATCCGGCGCGGGTCGTCGCCTCCTACGGGGCGAAACGGACCGGAGTCACGCAGGACGACATCGGCTTCCGGCAACAGGTCGAGGTCTACAAAAAGGTGGGCGGTGTCGTGGTCGACAGCGCCGACATCCGCAAGAGCCCGCGCGCCACGCTGGCGCGGCTCTGCAATGCGATCGGGCTGGAGTTCGACCCAGCTATGTTGTCGTGGTCCGAGGGTGGGCACCCCTCTGACGGGATATGGGCCTCTCACTGGTACGGCGCGATCCACAAGAGCACCGGGTTCGCCGGCGCCGAAGGGCCGCTGCCGGAGCTCGAAGGCGATGCTGCCGCCCTGATGGAAGAGGCGCTGCCCTATTACCGGACCCTTGAGGCACACAAGATCTGACGGGCTGTGCACGGTCGGCGACCGGCCGTCAGGTCTTTCGCGACAGCGGTCCGAAGCCGACGCAGGTCGCGCGTCTGGCGGATCTTCGCGCGGCTGCGTGCAACTCGGCCATAAGGGATTACGTGTATTCAGACGTTCCACTCACGGAATGTCGGTGATCCGGTTCCTCCCCCCGAAATCCGGATCCCGAAACAGCCCGCATGCCGTCCCCTCGGTGCGGGCTGTTTCATTTCAGACAGGCCTCGACAGGATCACTTCCTTGCCGTCCATGTCGCCGGTCGGGGCGAAGCCTGCTGATTGGTAGAAAGCGAGCGCCGCCGCGTTCGTCTCGACACAGCTGGTCATGAGCCGGGGCAGGCCACGGTCACGTGCCCAGTCGCAGATCAAGGCGATCGCCGCCTTGCCGTAACCCTGACGTTGCTTGCCGTCGGCGATCATCATGCGCCAGAGAAATGCGGAGTTCTCGTCATCGTGCGGTTCACGGTGGTCATGTTCGCGCATGTCGATGACCTGGCAGAAGCCGACACGGTCGTCGCCGTCCATGATCCCGAACGCGTGGGCGCCCGTTTCGTAATGGAGCTGCGCGAGGGACCAGACGTTCGGCGCGACGAAGCTGTCCTGATCGGCACCGACCCTCAGCTGGGCCAGCGGGACGACATCGTCGCGGACGACGGGCTTCAGCGTGACGGACATGGGGCGATTTCCTCTTACCGGGGGCTTGGTCAGTTGGCCGATACTTGCCCCGACGCGCCGGGGCGTGTCAGCAGAAAACACCGTCGCAGAAAAACTGAAAAAAGATCTGACGCGATGAAACTTGCTGTCCCAGCCTCACGTGCCTTTGACATATCGGCGGTTAGCTACGCCGAACTTTGAGAGTTTTTGTGACGATCCGGACTGCTGTGACGAGGATGAGCACGTCATGAGTGCCACGACGGCCCAGTGATCTGACCTGATCGAACAGGGCGCGGAGACGACCCCTCGCCGCGCCTCGATGAAGCCCGCGCCCTCCCCTCGGCGCGGGCTTCGTTGTTTTTCGGCGGCGCTTACTTCAGACGGCGCTTGCGACCGGCCAGCAGCTTGAGCCGCAGCGCGTTCAGCTGGATGAAGCCCGCGGCGTCCTTCTGATCGTAGGCGCCAAGATCCTCTTCGAACGTCACGTGCGCCTCTGAGTAAAGCGAGTTCTCCGACCAGCGCGCGACGGTCCGGCAGGAGCCCTTGTAGAGCTTCACGCGAACGGTTCCCGAGACGAGCTCCTGGCTCTTGTCGATCAGCGCCTGGAGCATCTCGCGCTCGGGCGAGAACCAGAAGCCGTTGTAGATCAGCTCCGCGTAGCGCGGCATGATGCTGTCCTTCAGGTGGCCGGAACCGGAATCGAGCGTGATCTGCTCGATCCCCCGATGGGCTTCCAGGAGGATCGTGCCACCGGGCGTTTCGTAGATGCCACGGCTCTTCATGCCGACGAAGCGGTTCTCGACAAGGTCGAGGATACCGACGCCGTGCTTGCCGCCGAGCTCGTTCAGCTTCGTCAGGATGGTCGCGGGCGACATCGCTTCGCCGTTGATCGCGACGGCGTCGCCCTTCTCGAAGGTGATCTCGACCATCTCCGGCTCGTCCGGCGCATCTTCGGGGCGGGTGATCCGCTGAAGCACGTAATCGGGCGCCTCTTCAGAGGGATTCTCCAGCACCTTGCCCTCGGACGAGGTGTGCAGAAGGTTGGCGTCGACCGAGAACGGCGCCTCGCCGCGCTTGTCCTTGGCGATCGGGATCTGATTGGCTTCCGCGAACTCGAGAAGCCGGGTCCGGGAGGTCAGGTCCCACTCGCGCCACGGCGCGATGACCTTGATGTCGGGGTTCAGCGCGTAGGCCGCCAGCTCGAACCGGACCTGGTCGTTGCCCTTGCCCGTCGCGCCGTGCGCTACGGCATCGGCACCGGTCTCTGCCGCGATCTCGACCAGCCGCTTGGAAATCAGCGGGCGCGCGATCGAGGTGCCGAGCAGGTACAGGCCCTCGTACAGCGCGTTGGCGCGGAACATCGGGAAGACGAAGTCTCGGACGAACTCTTCTCGAACATCCTCGATATAGATGTTCTCCGGCTTGATGCCGAGCATCTCCGCTTTCTTGCGGGCCGGCTCAAGCTCCTCCCCCTGGCCGAGGTCGGCGGTGAAGGTCACCACCTCGCAGCCATATTCGGTCTGGAGCCACTTCAGGATGATCGAGGTGTCGAGGCCACCGGAATAGGCGAGCACGACTTTCTTCGGCGCGGACATGTGTCACTCCGTCTTGATGAACGGATGCGAGGTAGCGGGAATCCCCGAAAGGGGCAAGCTGGCCGCTTGACCCGGGGTGGCTCAGCAGGTCACGTAGCGCCGCAAGTCGGAAGGAGTGACCGGGAATGTCTGTCCATATCGTGCGCCACGCGATCATGATGGTGCTGCGCAACATCGTGGACGCGCTGAAGGTCTCGGCCGTACCGGTCGCGCTGGGTCTGATCCTCGCCGTCGTCCTCATCACCGTGCTCGGACTTGACCTCGAAACGGTGCAGATGATGAGCGATCCGGTCGCAATGTCCGATCCGGAAGCGATTGCGGTCGAGGACGCGGGCCCGATGCTCATCCTGCTGCTGGTCCTGATCCCGACGGTCCTGTTTGTCTTCGGCTGGGTGGCCGTCGCGTGGCATCGGTTCGTGCTGCTCGAGGAATATCCGGGTGCAGTGCCGACGACCCCGTTTCCGGCCGTGCGCACCTACGTCGGCCGCTCCCTGTTGATCGGTGTGCTCATCTTGCTTGTGATGGTGCCCTCGATGTTCGTCCTGTCGCTGGTTCTGACGCCGCTGATGATGGTGAACCAGTTGCTCGGCATCTCCGTCTTCACCATCCTGCTCAGCCTCGTGACGAGCTACGTCTCGCTCCGCTGGGCGCTGGTTCTGCCGGCCGCCGCGATCGGCGACAGCATGAAGCTGTCGGAAAGCTGGTCGCGGACGGCGAAGCTGTCCAACCAGATCCTCGGCGTCGCGCTGCTGCTGGCGCTGCTGAACTTCGTGCTCGGCCTGCTCGCCGTGCCGTTCGGAGCGCTGGGCGGACAGGTCATCGGCATCGCCATCACCTGGTTCGTCGGCATGGTCGGCCTCAGCGTGCTGACCACGCTCTACGGTCACCTGGTCGAGAACAGGCCCCTTGCCGAATAGAGCAGCCGGTCGAGCGCGTCGCGCTCCCCGTCGTTCGCCAGCAGGTCCAGCGCCTCTTCCGGGCTGAGCCAGACGGCCACGTGCCCAGGCTCCGTCGGCGCCGAGAGTCGGCGCACCGGACGGGCAATGTAGAGGTGCGCGACCTTCTCCGCCCACATCTCGTAATCCGGCATGAAGGCGAAGCGGCGGTAGGCGCCGATCCGGCGCGGCCGCGCGATGGACCAGCCGGTTTCCTCGTAGACCTCGCGGTGCAGCGCGCGAATTGGGCTTTCGCCGGGGTCGATGCCGCCGCCCGGACACTGGAACTCCGCATCCGGTTCGGCCTGGAACGTGGTAAGCAACTTGCCGTCCCGCGGCAGGATCGCATAGGCGCCAGGGCGGTGCTTGTAGCGCAGGCCGGGTATGACGCGTTCTCCGTAGCGACGGATCATGGGGTTTCACCTTTCCTTGTCGCACCTATATGGACGCGGTATGCCAACCCCCGACAGGTTAGGAAAGCCCATGACCCTCGGCTCTCAGATCGCCTGGGACGATACCGTCCTGCCCTTTCAACTCGACCGCTCGGACGTCCGGGGCCGGGTGGCGCGTCTTGACGGGGTCCTTGAAAAGGTTCTGTCCCAGCATGACTACCCCCCGGCCATCGAGGCGCTCGTCGCCGAAATGGCCCTGCTCACCGCGCTGATCGGCCAGACGATCAAGCTGCGCTGGAAGCTGTCCCTGCAAGTGCGCGGCGACGGCCCGGCCCGGCTGATCGCCACCGACTATTACGGCCCCTCCAAGGAGGGTGAGCCGGCGCAGATTCGTGCCTATGCCAGCTACGACGCGGACCGGCTCGACCCCACGGGCGATGCCTTTCCGCAGATCGGCAAGGGCTATTTCGCCATCCTGATCGACCAGGGTGACGGGATGACGCCCTACCAGGGGATCACCCCGATCGCCGGCGGCTCGCTTCGCACGTGTGCCGAGACGTACTTCGCCCAGTCCGAACAGCTTCCCACCCGGTTCGCGCTGTCCTTCGGGCGCTCCACCCTCGCGGGTGAGGCCGAACGCTGGCGCGCCGGTGGCGTGATGCTTCAGACCATGCCCAAGGCCTCCCCCTTCGCGAAAGGCGAGGGCGGATCCGGCGAAGGCGGGCTGATGCTGCCGGAAGACATCCTCGACGGCGACGACGAGGAGAACTGGAACCGCGCGAACATCCTGCTCGACACGGTCGACGACATCGAACTGATCGGCCCGCAGGTCCAGCCGACCGACCTTCTGGTCCGGCTGTTCCACGAGGAAACGCCCCGGGTCTTCGACCCGCAGCCCGTGCAGTTCGGTTGCACCTGTTCGTCCGAGCGCGTGCGTCAAAGCTTGTCCATCTACTCCAAGAAGGACATCGCCTACATGACGACCGAGGATGGCATCGTCACCGCCGACTGCCAGTTCTGTGGCGCGCATTACGAGTTCGAGCCCGAGACGCTCGGCTTCCAGGCGACGAAAGAGCCGTGACGGATCTTCGGGCGCGCCTTGTCACCGCGGTCTCCCGCGAGAGCGAGGGCTCGTCCGATTTCGACTTCAACAAGGGCAATAGACCGGCGGGGCGCGTTCTGCGTGCCGCCGGTGTCCTGATCGCCGTCACGGAAGAGGCGCGGGTGATCCTCACCATGCGGTCCTCGCGGCTGAAACATCACCCCGGACAGATCGCCTTTCCTGGCGGCAAGCAGGAGCCGACAGATGCGTCACTCATGGACGCCGCGCTGCGCGAGGCGGAGGAAGAGGTCGGATTGAGCCGGAACAGGGTCGATATGATCGGCCCGCTACCGCCGCATGAGACGGTCACGGGCTTCTCCGCGACGCCGTTCGTGGCGATGGTGCAGGGCCGGTTCGACCCGGTGCCGGAGGCAGGTGAAGTCGCGGAAGTCTTCGAGGTCCCGCTCGATTTCCTGGCCGATCCCGGCAACTACCGGATCGAAAGCCGCGAATGGCAGGGGCAGCGACGCAGCTACCTCGTCTGCCCCTACGGACCGTACTACATCTGGGGCGCCACCGCGCGGATGCTGCGCGGTCTGGCGGACCGCCTGTCATGACCCGGATCGACGCGGACTGGCTGACCTCTGCGCCGTCGCAAGCGGTCTGCGGCGCGCTCACCGATGCCGGGCACCAAGCATGGTTCGTCGGTGGTTGCGTTCGCAACGCGCTGCTGCGCGCGCCGGTCAGCGACCTCGACATCTCGACCGACGCGCATCCAGAACAGGTCATCGCGCTGGCCGAGGCGGCTGGATTGAAGGCCGTGCCGACGGGCGTCGAGCATGGCACCGTCACGGTCATCGCCGACGGCGCACCTTACGAGATCACGACCTTTCGCCGTGATGTAGAGACGGACGGCCGCCGTGCGGTGGTGGCTTTCTCCGACAGTCTGGAGGAAGACGCCCGCCGCCGCGACTTCACGATGAACGCGCTTTATGCGGCGCCGGACGGCACGGTCGCTGATCCGATCGGCGGGTTGCCGGACCTCGAGGCGCGCCATGTCCGCTTCATCGACGACCCGGATCAGCGCATTCGCGAGGATTACCTCCGCATCCTGCGCTTCTTCCGGTTCCACGCGTGGTACGGCGACGCGGGCGAGGGGCTGGACGCAGATGGCCTCGCCGCCTGCGCGGCAAACGTCGAAGGCATCGGCGGCCTCTCGAAAGAGAGGATCGGCCACGAGATGCGCAAGCTGCTCGCCGCGCCCGATCCCGCGCCCGCCATCGCCGCGATGGAGGCCTGCGGGGCGCTGGCGCAGGTTCTGCCTGGGGCGAGTTCCGGACAAGTGGCCGTTCTGGTCCATGTGGAGGGTCAGGCCGGCCTCTCGCCCGACTGGATTCGCCGCCTCGCCGCGATGGGCGGCGTGGAGGTCGGCGACGCGCTCCGGCTGTCGCGGGCCGAATCGCGGGACCTCGAACGGCTGTCCGAAAGCCGCGACAGCGACATGGGCGCGGGGGAGCTCGGCTATCGGCTCGGCGAAAAGGCGCAGGACGTTCTGGTGCTCCGGGACGCGCTTTTCGTGCGCCCGTTCGATAACAGGCAGGCGTCCGAAGCACGGCAGGGTGCAGGGCAAAAGTTCCCTTTGTCCGCTGGCGATCTGAAGGGTCGGCTGGAGGGCAAGGCGCTTGGGGATTACCTGAAATCGGCGGAGCGGAAATGGATCGACAGCGGCTTCAGACTGGACCGCGCAGCGCTATTGCATGACTCGGGCATGTAAGGGGTGACAGCCGCGAAAGATTGGTCTAAGCAACCGTCACGAACATTCAGGAGGTGCTGATGAATACCGGGATTATTAACGAACTGGCCTGACCCAGTCCGATCCCGATCGCGGCGGACTTGGTCTGCACCGCGATAATTTCATCGCCCCTTCCTAGACTACTCCAAAAAATCAGGACTCCTGAGATGTTCCGTTTCTTCGAGAACCTCGTCGACCCCTACAGCCGTTATGACGAAGCCGACAAACCGCCGCGCAAGCTGTGGCCGTTCATGCTCGGTTACCTGCAACCGTTCCGGAAAATGCTCGGCTGGACGATGGTGTTCGCCGCCGTCGTGGCCGCGATCGAGCTCTGGCTGATCTGGTACATGGGTCGGTTCGTCGACGTGCTGACCGCGACTGACCGGGCAGAGGTCTGGCAGAGCTTCGCGGTCGAATTCGTGATGGTGGCGCTGTTCATCCTGATCGTGCGGCCGCTGATCTACGCGATCCATATCGCGCTGCTGAACAACACGCTGGTTCCGACGCTCGGCGCGCTGGTGCGCTGGCGGGCGCACCGTCACGTGCTGCGCCAGTCCGTCGGCTGGTTCGAGAACGACTTCGCCGGGCGGATCGCGAACCGGATCACCCAGACGCCGACCGCCGCGACCGAGGCCACGTTCCAGGTGCTCGATGCCGTGAGCTTCGCGATCGCCTACGTGATCGGCTCCGCCGTCCTGCTGTGGGGCGCCGATCCCCGGCTCCTGATCCCGCTGGTCGTCTGGCTCGGTCTCTACATGTGGCTGATGACATGGGTCGTGAAGAACGTCGGTCCGGCCTCAAAGGCGAGCTCGGACGCGCGGTCGGAATTCACGGGCCGCGTGGTGGACAGCTACACCAACATCAACTCGGTGAAGATGTTCGCGCACCATGATCGTGAGATCGACTACGCCAAGGGCGCGATCGACAAGACGCTGACCACCGTCCAGAAAGAGCACCGCATCTATTCCACGATGGACATCGGCCTGACCGCGCTGAACGGCGTGCTGGTCGTGGTCATCACCGGGTGGGCCGCGTGGCTCTACATCAACGGCTCGGCCTCGGTCGGGATCGTCGCGGCGGCGGCGGCGCTGACGCTGCGGCTTTCGGCGATGACCGGCTGGATCATGTGGGCGGTGACGCAGCTGTTCCGCAACCTCGGCATCGTGTCCGAGGGGATGGAGACGATCAGCCAGCCGATCCGGCTGCTCGACTCGCCCAAGGCCGGCACGCTCGAGGTCCACGAGGGCGACATCGCGATCGATAACCTGTCGCACCATTACGGCAAGACTCACGGCGGGCTCGACCGGGTGAACCTGACGATCCGCGCGGGCGAAAAGGTCGGTGTGGTCGGGCGCTCCGGTGCGGGCAAGTCGACGCTCGTGAAGTTGCTGCTGCGGTTCTACGACGCCGAACAGGGTCGCATCCTGATCGACGGTCGCGACATCGCCGAGGTCTCGCAGGACTCGCTGCGGGCCTCGATCGGGATGGTGCAACAGGATAGTGCCCTGCTTCACCGGTCGGTCCGCGACAACATCCTCTATGGTCGCCCCGGCGCCACTGAAGAGGCGATGGTCGACGCGGCGCGCAAGGCCGAGGCGCACGACTTCATCCTCACGCTCGAGGACGGGGAAGGGCGCAAGGGCTACGACGCGCAGGTCGGCGAACGCGGCGTGAAGCTGTCGGGCGGCCAGCGGCAGCGGATCGCGCTGGCCCGGGTCATGCTGAAGGACGCCCCGATCCTGCTGCTCGACGAAGCCACGTCGGCGCTCGATTCCGAAGTCGAGGCCGCCATCCAGGAGACCCTCTACGGGATGATGGAGGGCAAGACGGTGATCGCCATCGCGCACCGGCTGTCCACCATCGCCCAGATGGACCGCATTGTCGTCATGGACCACGGACGTATCATCGAAGACGGCCCCCATGCCGAGCTTCTCGCGCAGGGCGGACTATATGCCCAGCTGTGGAGCCGGCAGTCGGGCGGGTTCCTCGGTGACGACGTGGAGGCGGCGGAGTGATAGCGGACACCTACAGGCGATGGATAGACTGGTGCGCGAGCCTGATCAGCAGCGCGACCCCGGCGGACGGACCTCCGCCGGGGACCCTGATGAAATTCATCAACTGGTGCCTGAAGGGATCGTGGAAAGTCCTCGCTGTCGCCACTTTCCTGTCCGCGCTCGCCGGCGGGTCGGAGATGTTGTCGATGTGGCTTCTCGGCCAGGCGGTGGACGCCGCATCGACCGACATGTCGACCTTCTGGGCCAACTACAGCTGGCTCGTCGCGGCGTCGGTGCTGCTGTTGCTCGTGCTGCGGCCGCTGCTGGTCGGGGCCTCATCGACCTTCCAGTCCGTTGTCATCGCGCCATCCATCTTCACCCTGACACTGTCGCGGCTGCACCGCTGGACGCTCGGCCATTCGGTGACCTTCTTCGACAACGACTTCGCCGGGCGACTGGCGCAGAAGCAGATGCAGCTGTCCCGCGCGCTGACGGATGTCGTGGTCGAGACGGTGAACGCCGTCCTTTTCGGTCTCGCGGCGCTCGTCGGCACGGCGGTCCTGATTTCCGCGGTGAACCCCGTGTTCCTCCTCATCCTGGGCGGCTGGTTCGTCGCCTATGTCGCGCTGCTGTGGTTCTTCCTGCCGCTGATCCGTACCCGGTCCAAGGCGCGCGCCGCTGCCCGAGCGATGGTGACGGGACAGGTCGTGGACACGATCACCAACATCAAGACGGTCAAGCTGTTCGCCCAAGCCGAGCATGAAGATCGCGCCGCAATCGGCGCGATGGAATCGTTCCAGGAAGAATCGACCCGGTTCGGCTCTGTTTCGGCGCTGTTCCGCTTTGGCCTGATCCTGATCGCCGGCTTTCTGCCGATCGCTTTGGTCGGCACCGGCCTGCTGCTTGGTCCCGCCGGCGGGGTGAGCACGGGCGACATCGCCGCGATCGGCGCAATGGCGATCCGGCTCGCGCAGATGACCGGCTGGATATCGTTCACCATGCTCGGCATCTACGGCAACATCGGTGAGATCGAGGATGGCATCAACACGCTGACGCCTGCCCACACGCTGGTCGATGCGCCCAATGCGACGGAGCTCACCGTGCAGGAAGGCGAGATCGTCTTCGACCACGTGAGCTTCGGCTACGGTCGGGATGTCGGCGGTATCCGGGACATCAACCTGACGATTCGCGCGGGTGAGAAGCTGGCCATCGTCGGCGCTTCCGGTGCCGGCAAATCGACGCTCGTCGCGCTGTTGATGCGGCTCTACGATCCGGAACAGGGACAGATCCGCATCGACGGTCAGGACATCCGCGTCGTCACGCAGGAGAGCCTGCGCCGCGCGATCGGGATGGTCACGCAGGAAACCGCGATGTTCAACCGGACGGCTGAGGACAACATCCTCTACGGGCGTCCCGACGCGTCCGAGTCGGACCTTGTCGATGCCGCCGAGCGGGCAGAGGCACACAGCTTCATCGAGTTGCTGGAGGACCACCGGGGCCGCAAGGGTTACGGTGCGCATCTCGGCGAGCGGGGCGTTAAGCTGTCCGGCGGCCAGCGGCAACGGATCGCGCTCGCCCGCGCCATGATCAAGGACGCGCCGATCCTCGTGCTGGACGAAGCGACCTCCGCGCTCGATTCCGAGGTCGAAGCGGCGATTCAGGACGCGCTCGACCGGGCGATGGAGGGCAAGACGGTGATCGCCATCGCGCACCGGCTGTCCACGATCAGCGACATGGACCGGATCATCGTGCTTGACGACGGGCGCATCGTCGAAGAGGGCAACCACGACCAGCTGCTCGCGAAGAGCGGCTTCTATGCCCGCTACTGGAACCGCCAGTCGGGCGGCTTCACACGGGACGCAGCCGAATAAGATGAAGATCGAAAGCCTGACGCACCACGGCCTTGGCCGCGCCGAAGATGGCACGCTCATTCCACGGGTCCTACCGGGCGAAGAGATCGAGGGCGAGAAGATCGTCACGCCGTCGTCCGATCGTGTCGCGCCGCCGTGCCGTCACTTCAGGACGTGCGGCGGATGCTCGATGCAGCATGCGAGCGACGCGTTCGTGGCCGCGTGGAAGATCGGGATCGTGGAGACGGCGCTCAAGGCGCGCGGGATCGACGGTGAGATCGCCGGGATAGAGACGTCCCCGCCGCGCTCGCGCCGCCGGGCGAAGCTGTCCGGGCGCCGTACCAAGAAGGGTGCGCTCGTCGGCTTTCATGCGCGCGGGTCGGACGTTCTGATCGAAGTGCCGGATTGCGAGATCCTGCTGCCCGCCCTGCGTGGCCTGATCCCCGCGCTCGAGGAGCTGACCGTCGCCATCGGTTCCCGGAAGGGAGAGATCGCCTACACGGTGACCGACACGCTGAACGGTCCGGATCTGCATATCCATAACGCCAAGCCGCTCGACGAGGAGCTGCGCCGCACGCTGGCCGACTTCGCGCAGGCGAACGACCTGTCGCGGCTGGTGCTCGAGGACGAGCAGATCGTCACCCGGCTGCCGCCCGTGCAGCAGTTCGGCAAGGCACAGGTCGCGCCGCCGCCCGGCGCGTTCCTCCAGGCGACGCGTCAGGGTGAGACGGCGCTGAAGACGCGCGTTCTCGACACCGTTCTCGGCGCGGCGCGCGTGGTCGACCTGTTCTCCGGCTGCGGCACCTTTTCCCTGCCCCTCGCGGAGCGAAGCGAGGTCCACGCGGTCGAAACTTTCGCCCCCATGCTGGAGGCTCTCGACAAGGGCTGGCGGCACACGCAGGGCATCAAGAAGGTCACGACCGAGAAACGCGACCTCTTCCGCAACCCGCTCGACGTGTCCGACCTCGGCCGGTTCGATGCCGCCGTGCTCGACCCGCCGCGTGCCGGGGCGGAGGCGCAAGTGCGCGAAATCGCCGATTCCGACCTCACCCAGGTTGCGATGGTGTCGTGCAATCCGGTGACCTTCGCGCGGGACGCGCAGACCCTGCTCGACGGCGGGTTCAAGATGGGCCCGATCACCGTCGTGGACCAGTTTCGCTGGTCCGCCCATGTCGAGCTGTTTGCCGCCTTCACGAGGCTGTGACGCCTTAACCTTCTAGCGACAGGTCCGAAAAACCGGTATACGGCTGCAAAAGGCGAAAACGCCAATTCAGGGTTTCCGGGTCAGTCAAAATGCGCATCCTCCGTATTGTCATGCTTCTCATGGCGGGTCTCGTTCTGACGTCGTGCGCGTCATCGAAGTTCCGCACTTACAACGGGCCGCAGGTGACGTCCGTGCAGGTGTGGAAGACGCAGCGCACCCTCGCGCTGATGCACGGGAGCCAGACCCTCGAGGTATATCCGTTCGAGCTGGGCTTCGCGCCGAACGGTCACAAGTACTTCGAAGGGGACGGCAAGACGCCCGAGGGGGTCTACCGGATCGACCGCCGCAACCCGAACAGCCAGTATCACCTGTCCGTCGGCATCTCCTATCCGGATCCGGAAGATGTGGCGCGCGCGCTCGAAGCCGGGCTCGACCCGGGCGGGGACATCTTCATCCACGGCACGCCCGACATGTTCGTCGGTCGCCGGGACTGGACGGCAGGTTGTATCGCGGTGAGCAACGAGGCGATCGAAGAGATCTACGCCATGGTGCAGGACGGCACGCCGATCGTCATCTACCCCTGAAGAGCGTCTATTCCGCCTGAACGACCGCGGCCGGGTTCGGCGCCGGTCGGGGCGCGGCCATCGCCGAATTGCCGATGACGAGGGTCCACCAGATCTTGCCGGCGGGCTCCTGAAACCACGAGAACCCCATCTCACGCGCGCGCGGATCGACGATCGTCTCGCGCGTATCGGGCGCCTGCATCCATGCGCCGAGGGTCTCGAGCTCTGTCTCGTAGGTCTCCGAGATGTTCTGCCCGAGGACGAGGCCCGGATAGCCGAAGCGCCGCGCACGATCGAGCGGGGAGGACCCGTCGGAGCCGAAGTGCCAGGGACGATTCTGCACGGCCATGTCCCGCGAATGGCTCGCGGCGGCGGAATTCAGACGGTCGTCGTAGACGATGGGCGAGACGCCGTTCGCGGCCCGGACGGAATTCACGCCTTCGAGCATCCGCGCCTGCACTTCGCCCGCGTCTTCGGTGGAGATGCGGTAGACCTGCGGTAGGGGGAGGCCGTCCGGACCAAGCTCGGCCCGTGGGGCGATGCCGCCACCGCCACAACCGGACGCCAGCAGGGCGCATGCCCCGATCAGCAGGTTTCTCCTGTCCATGACACGCCCCGTTGTTTTCTGCTCTTGCCTCCGGCTTACAGCCTGTCCCGTGTCCTTTCAAACCCAGTTTGGCTTGGGTTGGAGACTGTTACAGGTGTGTGAATTGCGGGGTACAGTGCCGACTCCTATGAGTTAAGCACTTTCACGCAACAAGGCCGGAGGCTTCCAGCCCATGAAAGACATCTCCCGCCGCGGCTTCATGGCCGCCACCGCCGCCACATTGGCGACCGGTGCCCAGGCGCAACAACGCAACTCGACAGAGATCGAGGCAGACATATCGAGCACCATCCGCCGCAACATCTCCAGCTTCCGTTCGCTGGACTGGCAGCCCTATTTCGACAACACGGTCGGCGGGGCGATCCTCGTCGATATCCGGTCGCGGGCGCTGCACTTCTGGTCGGAGGACCAGTCGATCTACAAGCTCTACCCGACCTCGGTCCCGCTAACGGAAGACCTGACGCGGCGTGGCCGGACAGAGATCGTGCGCAAGGTCGAAGGCCCCGAGTGGCGGCCTACGCCGTCGATGCGGGCGCGCAATCCCGACTGGCCCGAGTTCGTGCCACCGGGGCCGGACAATCCGCTCGGCACCCACGCGCTCTACCTCACGTGGCAATACTACCGGATCCACGGGACCCACGACACGCGCAAGATCGGGCGGCGCAGCTCGAACGGCTGCGTCGGTCTCTACAATGAGCATATCTCGGAGCTCTACGCGCTGACGCGGGTGGGGACCCAGGTGCTCTTGATCTGACGGGGCGGAGGGGCGATGGTCCGCAGGAAGGGCCTCCCGGTCGTCGGGGGGCCTCATCAACTGCCGGAGTCCGCCATGTCGCGCATCGCAATCGCCCTCGCCTTCACGCTCGCCGCATCGACCGCGATGGCCGACGGCCCGGCCGAGCCGGTCGCGCCTGCTGCCCCGGAACAGCCGATCGAGACGCAAACGCGGGGAAGCTCCTTCCCGGCGGAGACGCTTGTGACGTTCGCGGTGATCGCGATCATCGCGCTCGCCTTGAACGGTAACGGCAACGGGGCCAGCGCCGGGCCCGGTGCCGCCGCCTTCGGCGGCTGACTTCAGCCGTTTCCGACCTGGAAGCAGGCGGCGCGGCCATCCCGCTCAATGGTGGCGGCCCCGTCGAGGATCTGCTGCGCCCGCTGACGGATGTCGCTGGTCGGGTTGCTGGCGGATCGCGTCTTGGGCGACGGCAGGATCGCGGCAAGAAGTCCGGCCTGCATCGGTGACAGCTGGGACGCGGGGATGCCGAAATAGTGCTGCGCGGCGGCTTCAACACCGAACACGCCTTCGTCGAACTCCGCCACGTTGAGGTATACCTCAATGATGCGCTGTTTGCTCCAGATCGCCTCCACCACCGGCGTGACGAGCGCTTCGATCGCTTTCCGCGTGTAGTTGCGGCCGTGCCAGAGGTAGACGTTCTTCACCGTCTGCTGGCTGATCGTCGACCCGCCCCGGTCCCCGCCGGAGGCGATGGCGGCACGGATCGCCTGAAGGTCGAGCCCCCAGTGATTGCAGAAGTTCGCATCCTCGGCGGCCACGACTGCGCGGGCCATGACGGGTGAGACTTCGGACAGATCGACCCATTCCCGCTCGAGTGTCCCGAGTCGGGTGCGTTCGGTCAGCATGTAGGGGGTGGTCGGCGGGTTCATGAACGCAAAAAGGCTCACGAGCAGAAGGGTCAGCAAGACAAGGACTCCAAGAAATCGCAAGACCCAACGCCGGAGCCAGCGGATCGGTCCAAGGGTCCGGGTCTTCCCTGAAGCTTTGGTGCTTTTCGATCTTGCGCGACGCGCCATCCTGCCTGCCTCGTGCTTCTTATTTGCAGGGTTGCGGAAACGGCTTTCCGACCTTCGCGCACCGGAAGCTCCATCCTCAGCCTGACCATTTCGTTCTGCTCCGTCCTGTGTACCCCAGCAGAATACCCAGAGGAACACGTCCGGATTTGGAAACAATCAAGGCAGATTGAAGTCGATTGGATTGTTAGAGGTCTGGGGGGTCGCGGCCGGCGTTACCGGCCGCGAAGGGGTCAGCCTTTCATGCCGTCCCAGAAGCTTTTGACGGCAGAGAAGAACGAACTGCTCTGCGGGTTGTTTTCGGCCGAGAGGCGGTCGAACTCCCGCAGGAGATCCTTCTGCTGGGCGGTCAGATTGACCGGAGTCTCGACCGCCAGCTCGATCAGCATGTCGCCGTGGGTGTTGCCGCGGATCGCGGGCATCCCCTTGCCACGGAGGCGCATCTGCCGGCCCGTCTGGCTGCCTTCGGGGATCTTCACCCGGCTGCGGCCACCGTCGATCGTCGGCACCTCTATATCGCCACCAAGCGCGGCCTTCGTCAGGCTGACGGGCACACGGCAGAACAGGGTGCCGCCGTCCCGCTGGAACAGCTCATGCTCCGTGACCTCGATGAAGATGTAGAGATCACCGGCGGGACCGCCGCGCAGTCCGGCCTCGCCCTCACCGGCGAGGCGGATACGGGTGCCCGTCTCGACCCCGGCGGGGATGTTGACGGAAAGGGAGCGCTCCTTCTCCACCCGGCCGGCACCGTGACAGGTGTGGCACGGGTTGCGGACCGTCTGGCCGACGCCGTTACAGGTCGGGCAGGTCCGTTCGACCGTGAAGAAGCCCTGTTGCGCGCGGACCTTGCCCATGCCGGAGCAGGTGGGACAGGTCTGCGGCTCTGCGCCGCCTTCTGCGCCGGTGCCGCTACAGGTGCCACAGGGCACGGCCGTCGGGACGGAGATCGTCTTCTGCAGGCCGTTGAAGGCTTCCTCCAGCGAGATGCGGAGGTTGTAACGGAGGTCGTTGCCGCGGCTCGCACGGCTGCGTCCACCGGCGGCACCACGGCCGCCCATGAAATCGCCGAACAGATCGTCGAAGACGTCAGAGAAGGCCGAAGCAAAGTCGCCGGAGCCGCCCGCGCCGGGCCGACGGCCGGGTCCGCCCATGCCACCCTCAAAAGCGGCGTGGCCGTAACGGTCGTATGCCGCTTTCCGGTCCGGGTCTTTCAGTGCCTCGTACGCCTCGTTCACTTCCTTGAACTGGCTTTCGGCATTCGGGTTGTCGGCGTTGCGGTCGGGGTGAAGTTCCTTCGCCTTCGTGCGGTAGGCTTTCTTCAGCTCCTCTGCGGAGGCCCCTTTCGAGACGCCGAGCACATCGTAGAAATCGCGTTTCGCCATTCGTACCGGTTCCTCTTGGAACGCAAAGACCGGCCCGGGCCTTGGCCGGGCCGGTCTATCGCATCACGGGCGCATCAAGCGCGCTTGCTGTCGTCGAGATCCTCGAAGTCGGCGTCGACGATGTCATCGTCGCCTGCACCACGGTTCGAGTCGGCGTCGTCGTCACCGTCGTCGCTGCCACCTTCGGACTGGCCGGCCTTGTAGATGGCCTCACCCAGTTTCATGGCGGACTCGGTCACGTTCTGGATGCCGGACCGGATCTTCTCGGCGTTGTCGCCTTCGAGATCGTCCTTGAGCGCGGCAATGGCCAGTTCGATCGCCTCGATGGTGGTCGGGTCGACCTTATCGCCATGCTCTTCCATCGACTTCTCGGTCGAGTGGATGAGGCTCTCAGCCTGGTTCTTCGCCTCGACGAGGTCGCGGCGGCCCTTGTCGGCCTCGGCGTTCGCCTCGGCGTCCTTGACCATCTGATCGATCTCGTCGTCGGACAGACCGCCGGACGCCTGGATCGTGATGTTCTGTTCCTTGCCAGTCGCCTTGTCCTTGGCCGACACGGACACGATGCCGTTGGCGTCGATGTCGAACGTCACCTCGATCTGCGGCATGCCGCGCGGTGCGGGCGGAATGTCCTCGAGGTTGAACTGACCGAGCATCTTGTTGTCGGCCGCCATCTCGCGCTCACCCTGGAAGACCCGGATGGTCACGGCGTTCTGGTTGTCCTCGGCCGTCGAGAAGATCTGCGACTTCTTCGTCGGGATCGTCGTGTTGCGGTCGATCAGGCGGGTGAAGACACCGCCCAGCGTTTCGATGCCCATCGACAGCGGCGTGACGTCGAGAAGGACCACGTCCTTCACATCACCCTGCAGAACACCGGCCTGAATGGCGGCGCCGAGCGCGACGACTTCGTCCGGGTTCACGCCCTTGTGGGGCTCTTTCCCGAAGAACTTGGTCACTTCCTCGACGACCTTCGGCATCCGGGTCTGACCGCCGACGAGAACGACCTCATCGATGTCGCCGGTGGTGAGGCCCGCGTCTTTCAGAGCGGCTTGGCACGGCTTGATCGAGTTCTTGATCAGGTCGTTGACGAGGCTCTCGAGCTTCGCACGGGTCAGCTTCATGACCATGTGCAGCGGCGTACCGGTCGAGCTGTCCATCGAGATGAACGGCTGGTTGATCTCGGTCTGGGAGGAGCTCGACAGCTCGATCTTGGCTTTCTCGGCAGCTTCCTTGAGACGCTGCAGGGCCATCTTGTCCTTCGTCAGGTCGACGCCGTGTTCCTTTTTGAACTCGCCGGCGAGGTAGTTGACGATGCGCATGTCGAAGTCTTCACCGCCGAGGAACGTGTCGCCGTTGGTGGATTTCACTTCGAAGAGGCCGTCGTCGATCTCGAGGATGGTGACGTCGAAGGTACCACCGCCAAGGTCATAGACGGCGATCGTCTTCGATTCCTTCTTGTCGAGACCATAGGCCAGCGCGGCGGCCGTCGGCTCGTTGATGATGCGCAGCACTTCGAGGCCGGCGATCTTGCCGGCGTCCTTCGTGGCCTGACGTTGCTGGTCGTTGAAGTAGGCCGGAACCGTGATGACGGCCTGGGACACTTCTTCGCCGAGGTAGCTCTCGGCGGTTTCCTTCATCTTCTGCAGGATGAAGGCGGAAATCTGGGAGGGGCTGTAGTTGTCGCCCTTCGCCTCGACCCAGGCGTCGCCCTGACCGCCGTCGACGACGTCGTACGGCAGGTTCTTGCGATCCTTGGCGAGGTCTTCATCGTTGAGGCGGCGGCCGATCAGGCGCTTCACCCCGAAGATGGTGTTGTCCGGGTTCGTCACGGCCTGCCGCTTGGCGGGCTGGCCGACGAGACGTTCATTGTCGGTGAAAGCGACGATCGACGGGGTCGTCCGTGCACCTTCGGAGTTCTCGATCACGCGAGGCTGCGAGCCGTCCATGATGGCAACGCAGGAGTTCGTCGTGCCGAGGTCGATGCCGATGACTTTGGCCATGTTTATCAAATCCCTCTACTTCAGGCGGTTTGAACAGTGCGGGCCCGTTCGTGTTGGCGCCCGTCACGTGTGGTTGCGGGAGGGCAGGTCGCCCCTGCCGGTCAACGGGCTATATAGGGACGCCGAAATGGGCCTGCAACGGGCCGGTCGATGCCGGACGTGGCAAAAATGCAATATTCTTTCCAGGAGAGCCGACAGTGTCACAGTCACCAACCATGACGATCCGATCGGTCAAGCTTTTCAAGGAAATGCTGACGTCGGGGGATCAGGCAGTCATGGTCGCCGACTTGAGAGAGGTCGTTCGCGCCGCGCCGCTCTTCTCGCCAATGACGCCCTATGGCAAGCCGATGCGGGTAAAGATGACCTCCGCCGGGAAGTACGGATGGTTCTCGGACCGGAAGGGCTACCGCTACGAGCCGCGGCATCCCGAGGGCATGGCATGGCCGCCTATTCCCGACTCCGTGCTGAAGGTCTGGCATGACGTTGCGGGCACCGACCGGGCGCCGGACTGCTGCCTCGTCAATTACTATACCGACACCGCGAAAATGGGCCTGCATCAGGACAAGGACGAGGCCGACTTCGGTTATCCGGTGGTGTCCATCTCGCTCGGGGACGACGCGCTGTTCCGGATCGGCAACCTGACGCGGGGCGGCAAGACCGAGAGCGTCTGGCTGTCGTCCGGCGACGTGGTGGTCATGGGTGACGACGCCCGCCTGGTCTACCACGGGATCGACCGGGTGAAGGCCGGCACCTCGACTTTGCTGGACGGTGGCGGGCGGATCAATCTGACCCTGCGCGTCGTCGATCCCTGAGCGTCAGGGCGCGACCGAGCAGCACCCCTGCCACAGCTGGAAATTCTGCCCCGGCTGCTGGAAGACAAGGTAGGCGGACAGGCCGAACTCCATCTCCGACATGCCGTCGTTGCAGGCGCCCGGCACGACGGTGAGCGCGGCCATTCCGCCGCCGTCGATCGACAGCGCCGAGGCCCGTGCCGGCCCGTTGACCGAACCGACGAACGGTTGCGCCGGACCGGAGAACATAGGCTCACCCATGTTGGACACGGTCGCGGTGCCGTCGGATGCCTGAAGGTCCCAGAATGGTTCCGTCCCGCCGCAATAGGTTATGCCTGTCGGCGTACCGTACCAAGGCTGCGCACCAGCGGTGGGGCGCATGAAATTCAGCGACACCCAACCGGCCTGCTCGCCCAGATTGACGAGACCCCAGTTCGCGTCCGGCGCCTTGCGCACGACCTCGACCTCCATCTCGTTGAAGGCGAGTTCGCCGATGACGGGGTAGGACGCGCCCGGCCCGGTGCGGACGTTCAGCGTATCGTCCGACGCGACGCCCGAGACATCCATGAGCTGCGGATATTCCTGCGCGGCGAGGGGCAGGGCGAAAAGAGAAAGAAACAAAGAGAAAAGAATGCGGATCATTTTCCGGCGCTCCAACTGACCGAGGCGTGTTTGCGGGTATAACTTTCACCGATGATCCCGATCATGAGCAGCACGAGGCTGACGATCACCGGGTACTCGATGTTCGAGAAATGCGGATTGTAGTGAAGAAAAACGAACCCCCGGCACTGGTCGATGATGTGGAACAGGGGGTTCCAGTCGAACATCGCCAGCATGTAGCCGGGGAGAGTATTGGCGAGAAACATCTTGCCGGACGCGATCATGTTCGCGCGGCTGTAAATCTGGGTCGCGATCGCCACGAACCCCGGAAACCACGGCTTGAGCGCCAGCAGGACCGTCCCCACCGCGCAGCCCGAGAACCAGGCTAGGATCAGCATGCCCAGCGCAGCGACCGGTTCGTTGATGGTGATCGGCGTGATGATGGCGTGATACAGGAACAGCACTACGAAGGCCGACAGGACCTGCGTGTAAAGCGCGCTGAGCGCGGTCGAAGCGACGGCGACGACGGTGTTCATCGGCGCGTGGTTCATCATCGCCGACGTCGGTCCCGGCGCGCCGGCGACGGCGGCCACCGATTTCGTGTGGCAGATGAACATGAAGATGCCAGACATCACGTAGAGCAGGAAATCCCCGCGCACCGCGTTGCCGCGCAGGCCCAGCACCATGAACATGAAGTAGAAACTGGCGACGAGGATCATCGTCTGCAACATGTTCCCGATCAGGCCGAGCACCGCGTGACGGCTGTCCTTGCGCTGCTCGTGGATGATCGAATGATAAATCAGCTCGAAGATTTCGAACGCCGACTGAATCCGGCCGCGTTTTCGCTGGGGAACGCCAAACATTTGCCCGTCCGGTCCTGTCATGCCCGGGGCAGGGGGCCGACCCTTGCCCTATCCATCGGCGCCCACCATAAGTTGAGCGGGATTCCAATTCAATAAAAGGACATGCTCCTTGGCGTTCGACTACGACAAATTGACCTCGACGTTCCGCAAGCTCGCTCTCGAAGCCGGCGACCTCATCATGGAGGTCTACGACGGACCCGATTTCGAGGTGATGGTCAAAAGCGACAATTCTCCCGTGACGGTCGCGGACGAAAAGGCGGACGCTCATATTTCGGCCGGTCTCCGCGCCGCGTTCCCCGACATTCCGCTCGTCACCGAAGAGCAATCGGACAGCCACGACATTTCCGCGAAGACGTTCCTGATCGTCGACCCGCTCGACGGCACGAAGGAGTTCGTGAACCGCCGCGGCGATTTCACGGTCAACATCGCGCTGGTCGAAGACGGCGTGCCGACGCGCGGCGTGGTCTACGCCCCGGCGAAGAACCGGCTGTTCTACACCGATGTCTCCGGCGCTTCGGTCGAGGAGAGCGGCGATTTCGCCAAGGAGGCCGCCGGCCCCATCGCTGCGATCAAGGTCACCGACCCGGACAATTCCGCGCTGATGGTCGTCGCCTCCAAGTCGCACCGCGATCAGGCGACTGACGACTACATCGCCAAGTACGCGGTGAAGGACATGACCTCCGCCGGGTCCTCGCTGAAGTTCTGCCTGATCGCGTGCGGCGAGGCCGATCTCTATCCGCGCCTCGGCCGGACGATGGAATGGGACACCGCCGCCGCCGATGCCGTTCTGCGCGGCGCGGGCGGGCAGATGGTCCGCTTCGAGGACCACGCGCCCTTCACCTACGGGAAGGAGGGGTTCGCCAACCCGTTCTTCATTGCCTACGCTCCCGGCGTCGAACTGAAAGAAGCCTGACTTGTCTACCCTGATCGTCATCCCGGCGCGTTACGCGTCGACACGTTATCCCGGCAAACCTCTCGTCGAGCTCAAGGGCGCGACGGGGGAGAGCATCTCGCTCGTCGAGCGCTCGTGGCGGGCAGCCCGCAAGGTCGAAGGCGACGTCGAAGTGGTCGTCGCCACAGACGACACGCGCATTGCCGACGCCGCGGAGGCGTTCGGCGCCGAGGTCGTAATGACCTCCGAGGCGTGCCGCAACGGGACCGAGCGCTGCGCCGAGGCGATCGAGGTGCGCGGAACGCAGCACGACATCGTCGTGAACCTGCAGGGCGACGCGCCGCTGACGCCGCCGTGGTTCGTGGAGGCGCTGATCGCGTCGATGCAGGCCAACCCGAAGGCCGAGGCCGCGACGCCGGTGCTGCGCTGCGACGGCAAGGCGCTGAACGGCTTCCTCGAGGATCGCCGCGCCGGTCGCGTAGGCGGCACCACGGCCGTCTTTGGCGCGGACATGAGCGGGCTTTATTTCTCCAAGGAAGTGATCCCCTACACCGGCAAGACCTACGGCCCCGACGATGAGACGCCGGTCTTCCACCACGTCGGCGTCTACGCCTACCGGCCCGCCGCGCTCGCCGCCTACATGGGCTGGGAGCCGGGACCGCTGGAACAGCTTGAAGGGCTGGAACAGCTTCGTTTCCTCGAGCATGGCGCCCATCTCGAGTGCGTCGAAGTCGACGCGCGCGGTCAGCCCTTCTGGGAGCTCAACAACCCGGAGGACGTGCCGCGGATCGAGGCGATGCTCGCCGAGGCGGGGATGCCGTGACAGACCTCACGGTCAGCGTTGTCGTGGTCAGCCGCGGGCGACCGGACGCGCTGGCCCGCTGCATCGCCGGGATCGTCCGGCTGCACTATCCATCCTTCGAGATCGTCGTCGTCGCCGACCGCCCCGGGCGGCGGAAGCTCGACACGCTTCCCGACGTATTCAACCGGATCAAGATCGTTGCCTGCGACGAGGCCAACATCTCTGTCGCGCGCAACCTCGGTATCGCCCACGCGGCGGGCGAGATCGTCGCCTTCATCGACGATGACGCCGTTCCGGAACCGCTGTGGCTCGACCATCTGGTGCAGGGGTTCGGCGATCCGAGGGTGGAGGCCGCGACCGGCTACGTGATCGGGCCGGACGGCATCAACTTCCAGCACCGCATCACCGAGGCGCGCCCCGACGGAACGGGGCGGCCGATCCGGACCGACGGCAAGACGATCCGCCTGCTGCAGCCGTCCGAGGACGGCGCGATCAAGACGGAGGGCACCAACATGGCCTTCCGACGCGATACCCTGCTCGAGCTCGGCGGGTTCGATCCCGTCTTCCGCTTCTATCTCGACGAAACGGACCTCGACATGCGCGTCGCGCTGGCTGGTGGCATCACCGCCGCCGCGCCGCTCGCGCAAGTGCATCACGCGATGGCCGGCAGCGCACAACGGCGCGACGACCGGGTGCCGAGCAGCCTCACCGATGTCGGGCGCAGCCTTGCGGTGTTCGTGCGCCGCTATCTCTCCGACGGGGAATGGGCCCGCGCGGGCCGGGCTGAACGCCAGCGGCGGCGGAAGTCTCTGATCTCGCACATGGTCGCGGGACGGATCGAACCGCGCGACGTGCGGCGAATCCTCTCCACCTTCGATGCCGGCTGGTCCGAAGGCAGCAAGCTGGAGCCCGACCCGATTCCGCTGCTGCGTTCCGAAGATGCCGAATTTCTGGGCTTTCGGGCGTCCGTGCGGCAACCGGGGCACCGGATCGTCGCGGGGCGAACCTGGCAGTCGAGGGAGAAACACGCCGACGCACTGCGGCTGGCGGAACAGGGCTGGACCGTGACGCTTTTTCTGATTTCTCCGACTTCTCGCCCTCATCATGCCGCATATGCGAACAAGATGTACTGGTGTCAGCGTGGCGGATTGTTCGGTCGGAGCACGCGGCAGGAACCGCATCGAAGATCCTGGCGTTTTGACGCCAGAATACGGGCGGAACAGTTGCGGTTATCACCTGTGAGGGGAAGTCCGCCTGCCGAAGTGGACAAACATTGACCGCTCGTGCGATGAAATGAACAAATGCGGCAGCATCGACATGCTGCGACTGCAAACAGATTTTGCCCGTTGAGCAGGGCGTTTGAACGAGGGGATTTCAGAGATGGCACAGCGCGTAACGAAGGCGATTTTTCCGGTCGCAGGTATGGGGACCCGGTTCATCCCGGCGACCAAGTCCGTGCCGAAGGAAATCATGACGCTCGTCGACCGTCCGCTGGTCCAGTACGCCATCGACGAGGCCCGCGCTGCCGGCATCACCGAGTTCCTGTTCGTCACCTCGCGCGGCAAGTCCGCGCTCGAGGATTACTTCGACCGCGCGCCCGAGCTTGAGCACCAGCTCGAGCAGAAGGGCAAGACCGAGCTGCTCGAGACGCTGCGCGGCACCAACATGGAAAGCGGCCAGATCGCCTACATCCGCCAGCACCAGGCCCTCGGGCTCGGCCATGCGGTGTGGTGCGCCCGCCGTCTGATCGGCAACGAGCCCTTCGCGGTGATCCTGCCGGACGACGTCATCGCTGCCGAGAAGCCCTGCCTGCAGCAGATGGTCGAAGCCTACGAGGAAACCGGCGGCAGCATGGTCGCCGCGATGGAAGTCCCCTACGAGAAGACCTCGTCCTACGGTGTGCTCGACTGCAAGGAAGACATGGGCTCCATCGTGTCCGTCAAGGGCATGGTCGAGAAGCCGAAGGCAGAGGACGCACCGTCGAACCTCGCCGTCATCGGCCGCTACATTCTCAGCCCGCAGGTCATGGATCACCTGAGCTCGGGTGAGACTGGCGCCGGCGGTGAGATCCAGCTGACCGACGCGATCGCGAAGGAAATCGAGTCCGAACGCGGTGTCTACGGCCTCCGCTTCCGGGGTCAGCGGTTCGACTGCGGCAGCAAGGCGGGCTTCCTGCAGGCGACCGTCGCCTTCGGCCTCGCGCGGCCCGATCTGCGCGACGAGCTGCAGCAGTATCTCGACGAACTCTCGGCCGTCCGCAACGCGGCCCAGTAAACATGGCGAATATTCTGGTGACCGGGGGTGCGGGCTATATCGGCTCGCACGCCTGCAAGGTGTTGGCCGCCGCCGGGTACACCCCGGTAACCTACGACAGTCTCGAAACCGGCTGGAAAGACGCGGTGAAGTTCGGGCCGTTCGAGCAGGGCGACTTGCTGGACCGGGAACGGCTCGACCAGGTCTTCGCCGCTTATCGCCCACAGGCCGTGATGCATTTCGCCGCGCTGAGTCAGGTGGGCGAGAGCATGACCCAGCCCGGCAAGTACTGGCGCAACAACGTCAGCGGCTCCCTGTCGCTGATCGAAGCGGCCATCGCCGCCGGATGCCTCGACTTCGTGTTCTCTTCGACCTGCGCCACGTACGGTGAGCAAGACGGCGTCGTCCTCGACGAGGACAGCAGCCAGCAGCCGCTGAACGCTTATGCCGCGTCGAAACGCGCGATCGAGGATATGCTCGACAACTTCGGCAAGAGCGACGGTCTGCGCTCCGTCATCTTCCGCTACTTCAACGTCGCAGGGGCCGACCCGGACGGCGAGATCGGCGAGTTCCACCAGCCGGAGACGCATCTCGTGCCACTGATGCTCGACGCGGTCGACGGCAAGCGCGACGCCCTGACGATCTTCGGCACCGACTACGATACGCCGGACGGAACCTGCATCCGCGACTACGTGCATGTGATGGACCTCGTCGATGCGCACGTTCTCGGGGTGAAGTGGCTTGAGGACGGGCGGGACAGCCGGGTCTTCAACCTCGGCACGGGGACCGGCTTTTCCGTCCGTGAGGTGGTCAAGCAGTCCGGCACGATCACGAACCGCGAGGTTCCGATCATCGAGGGCGAGCGACGCCCCGGTGACGCAACGGCGCTAGTTTCGGGCAGCCAACGTGCTATCACTGATCTCGGGTGGGATCCGAAACGGTCCAACATGGAGAACATGATCGCCGACGCCTGGCGCTGGCATCAGAACACGGGTGCACACTACTCCGAATAGCCCTTCCGCTCGTCTGCTCGACGTCACGCGGCTCATGTCGCGGGCGGGCCGCGTCCTGACGGGCGTCGACCGGGTGGAACGCGCCTACCTCGACGCGCTGATCCGGGACGAGGTGCCGCTGTTCCTGCTGGCGCGCAGTGCGTTCGGATATCTCCTGCTCGACCGGGACGGAGCCCGGAAGTTCCTGAAGCATGTCGACTCCGGCGATTGGGGGCAGCCCTTCGGCCTGTCCCGGCTCGCCTACCGGCTGGACCCCGCACGGCAGGCGGCGGAGGCGACGGTCCGCGCCCTGTCCATCGCGCGCTGCACCCGGCGGCGACTGGTGGCGATGCTGTCGTGGAATCTGCCCGCCGGCACCACGTACCTCAACCTCGGACACACCAACCTGACCGACCGGGTGCTGATGGCCGTACGTTCGTTGCCCGACGCACGGGTCACCGTCTTCATCCACGACACCATTCCGCTCGACCTGCCGCACATGCAACGCACTGGGTCGGTGCCCCGCTTCGCCAGCTTCCTGTCCCGCGCGGCGCTCGCGGACCGGGTCCTGACGAGTTCACAGGCCGTTCTCGACTCGCTCGAACATCATATCGACTCGGTGCCTCCCGTCACCGTCGCGCCGCTTGGCGTCGACCTCACGGTGCCGCGTCCGGAACAGGTGCCTGCTGAGCTGCCGCCACCGGGCCCATACTTCGTTGTGCTCGGCACCATCGAGCCGCGCAAGAACCACGCGCTGCTGCTCGACATCTGGGAGGAGCTGGAGGCGGAGGCGACCCTGCTGATCCTCGGCTCGCGCGGCTGGAACAACGAGGACGTCTTCGCCCGCCTCGACGCGGAGCCCCAAGGCGTCATCGAAGTGGCGGGCCTGTCGGACGGCGCCGTCGCCTCGCTGCTTCAGGGCGCGCGGGCGCTTCTGTTCCCGTCGCTGGCCGAAGGCTTCGGCCTGCCGTTGATCGAGGCCGCCGCACTCGGCACGCCGGTCGTTTGTGGCGATCTTGCCATCTGCCGCGAAGTGCTTGGGGACAGAGGCATTTACCTGGCGACGGACGATCGCTATCTGTGGATAAACACCATCAATGAATTGGCAGAGCAGGCCCCTCAGAACGTCTTTCCGTCTTCCGCAGTCCCCCAGTGGTCCGATCATTTCAAGATCGTGTTAAGCGTGACATGATAGGGCGTTGTAGAGAGTTACTGCGCTCTGACGCGGAAGAGGTCGAAATTGAGCGCCTTGCAGTCATATCGGCTGAGGATGCAGCGCAAGCGCTGGCGCATCCGGGCGTTTCGGAAGCGGCGTGAACTGACGGCCGTCCAGAACCGCACTTCCTCGATCGGCCGCAAGGACATCCTCGTCTTCTCGACCTTCCGGAACGAGGCGATCCGCCTTCCCTACTTCCTAAACTATTATCGCGACCTCGGCGTCGATCACTTCCTCATGGTCGACAACGACAGCGACGACGGCGGGCGCGAATTCCTTGCCGAACAGCCGGACGTGTCGCTCTGGACGACCGATGCCTCTTACAAGCGGGCGCGCTTCGGGGTCGACTGGCTCAACTGGCTGCAGCTCAAGTACGCGCATGGCCATTGGTCGCTGGTTGTCGATCCGGATGAACTGTTCATCTTTCCGTTCTGCGATACCCGCTCGATCCGCGCGCTGACCGACTGGCTCGACGCGAGCTCGATCAAATCGTTCTCGGCGATGCTGCTCGACATGTATCCGAAGGGCGGGATTCAGGACACGCCCTACGAGGCGGGTCAGAACCCGCTCGAGATCGCGAGCTGGTTCGACGCCGGCAACTACTCGATCTACCGCAACAAGAGGTTCGGCAACCTCTGGATCCAGGGCGGTCCCCGGATGCGGGTGTTCTTCCCGGACGAGCCGTGGCGGGCGCCCGCGCTGAACAAGATCCCGCTGGTGAAGTGGGACCGGCAGTATGCCTACGTCAGCTCCACCCACACGCTGCTGCCGCGCGGCCTGAATCTCGTCTACGACGAGTGGGGCGGCGAGAAGGCGAGCGGCATCCTCCTCCACACCAAGTTCCTCGACACCTTCGGGGCCAAGGCGATGGAAGAGATCGACCGTGGCCAACATTATGCCGCAAGCCGTGAATACAAGGCCTACGCCGAGGGCCTGAACGAAAATCCGGACCTTTGGTGCAAGTGGTCCGAAAAATACATCAACTGGCGTCAGCTCGAGATTCTCGGCCTGATGTCGAAGGGGAACTGGGCTTGAGCGTCGGGATCATCATGCTCGTCCATACGGCCCTGCACCGGGCGGAGCGGGTGATCCGTCACTGGGTCGCCGGCGGGTGTCCCGTGGTGGTCCATGTCGATCGCAACGTCGACCACGAGACCTACACCAACTTCGTTCACTCTGTCGCCGATCTGCCGACGGTCATCTTCTCCGATCGCCACAAGTGCGAGTGGGGCACATGGGGAATCGTCGCCGCCTCGCAATCGGCGGGGGAGCTGATGCTGGAGCGGTTCCCGGAGGTGGAGCATATCTACCTCTCGTCGGGCTCCTGCCTGCCGCTGCGACCGGTGCGCGAACTGAAGGCCTACCTGCGCGAACGGCAGGGCACCGACTTCATCGAGAGCGCGACGACCGCGGACGTTCCCTGGACCGTTGGCGGCCTCGACGCCGAAAGGTTCACGCTGCGCTTTCCCTTCTCGTGGAAGTCGCAGCGCTTCCTCTTCGACCGCTATGTCGAGCTTCAGCGCCGGCTGAAGCTGAAGCGCACGATCCCCGCTGGTCTGGTGCCGCACATGGGGTCGCAATGGTGGTGCCTCACCCGGCGTACTTTGGCGGCGATCCTCTACGATGCCGACCGGCCGACCTACGACACCTACTTCCGGCGCGTCTGGATCCCGGACGAGAGTTATTTCCAGACACTCGTCCGGCTGCACAGCCACAAGATCGAAAGCCGGACGCTGACGCTGTCCAAGTTCGACTTTCAGGGCAAGCCGCACATCTTCTACGACGACCACCTGCAGCTTCTCCGGCGGTCGGACTGCTTCGTCGCCCGCAAGATCTGGCCCCATGCCGACCGGCTTTACGACGCGTTCCTCGACCCTGCCGAGACCGCGATGAAGGGGGCAGAGCCGAACCCCGGCAAGATCGACCGCATCTTCGCCAAGGCCGTGGACCGGCGGACGCGCGGGCGGCCCGGCCTCTACATGCAGTCGCGTCTGCCGCACGACGGCTGGGAGAACGGCCAGACCTCCGCGCCGTACTCCGTGTTCGAAGGCTTCACCGAGCTGTTCGTCGATTTCGAACCGTGGCTCGCCCGCTTCACCGGCGGCCGCGTTCACGGCCATATCTTCGCCAAGGGCGGGGCCGAGTTCGAAGGCCGTCAGGACACCTATGCCGGCGCGCTGTCGAGCTCCGCGCCGATCCGGGACTACAACGCGCAGCGCTTCCTGACCTCGCTCATCTGGAACACGCGGGGGGAGCGGCAGTTCTTCCAGTTCGGCCCGGCGGACAGCCAGCTCGTCAGTTGGGACATGGCCAAGGATCCGAACGCCCAGATCAGCGTGATCTCCGGCGCTTGGGCGGTCCCGCTGTTCCAGACGGGGGGCGATTTCTCGCTGCTGCGGACCGAAGCCGCGCTGCTCCAGAAGGTCGAGAACGAGCATCTCGCCACCCTGCGCTCTCCCTATGCCAAGGCGCGCATCCGGATCTGGACGATGGCCGAGTTCATCGAGGCCCCGATGGAGTGCCTCCAGTCCGTGCTGGACGAGATCTCCGGCGCGCAGCTTCGCCGGATCGGGGCGGTGCCGCGAATGGTCGACCTCACGGGCTTCGGCCAGTTCCTGCAGAACCTCAAGAACGAGGGGATGCACCCTTACCTCATGGGCGATTTCCCGGTCGACGGTGCAACCCGTCGCGAGGACCCGCCGCTCAGAAAGCCCTACCTCGTAAGGTAAATGATGCCCAACTTCGATTACTTCGTCGTCTTCGCCGAAATGCGCACCGGCTCGAACTTCCTCGAGGCCAACCTGAACGCGTTTCCGGGGATCGAATGCCACGGCGAGGCCTTCAACCCGCATTTCATCGGCTATCCCAACCGGGACGAGATCCTTGGCTTCACCCACGCCGCGCGTGAGAGCGATCCGCAGGGACTGATCGAGGCGGTGAAGACCCGAAGCGACGGCATCGGCGGCTTCCGCTACTTCAACGACCACGATCCGCGCGCCTATGACATCGTCATGGCCGACCCGCGCTGCGCCAAGATCGTGCTGACCCGCAACCCCGTCGAAAGCTACGTCAGCTGGAAGATCGCGCAAGCGACGGGGCAGTGGAAGCTCACCAACGTGAAGCACGCCAAGTCCGGCAAGGTGGAGTTCGACGCCGCAGAGTTCGAGACGCATCTCGAGGCGCTCCAGCAGTTTCAGGTTCGTTTGCTGAATGACATGCAGCGCAGCGGGCAGACCGCCTTCTACGTCGCCTACGAGGATCTGCAGGACATCGACGTCATGAACGGCATCGCCGGGTGGCTCGGCGTCGAGGCGCGGCTCGACGGGCTTGACAAGAAGCTGAAGAAGCAGAACCCGGAGCCGATGTCGGACAAGGTGACGAACTTCGACGATATGGAGCGTGCGCTGGTCCGGCTCGACCGGTTCAACCTCGCCCGGACGCCGAACTTCGAGCCCCGGCGCGGCGCCGCGATCCCCGGCTACATCGCCGCCCATCAAAGCCCGCTTCTGTTCCTGCCGGTCCTTGGCGGGCCGAACGGCGCCGTGAAGCGCTGGATGGCGGCGCTGGACGGGATGGAGGAGCAGAACCTCATCGACGGTTTCACCCAGAAGACGCTGCGCCAGTGGAAACGCAGCCATCCGGGCCATCGCGGCTTCTCCGTCATCCGCCACCCGGTGCAGCGCATCCACGCCGCCTTCTGCGAGAAGATCGTGCCGGTCGGCCCGACGAGCTTCATGGAGATCCGCAAGACCCTGCGGCAGGTGTTCAAGGTGCCGCTCCCGGGTCAGAATCCGGGCGACGACTACGACGCCGCTGCGCACCGGGCGGCCTTTGTCGGCTTCCTTGGCTTCGTGAAGGCCAACCTCGGCGGTCAGACAGGGGTCCGGGTGGATGCCTGGTGGGCGACCCAGACCGAGGTGATCCAGGGCATGGCCAACTTCTCCCTGCCCGACATGGTGCTGCGGGAGGATGACTTGCCGCTCGGTCTCGGACAACTGGCCGAGCAGATAGGACGCGACGATCCGCCGGATCTCGACGCCGTGACGGACGAAAACATCGACCTGCTGGAGGCGATCTACGACGAGGAGATCGAGGGGCTCGTGCGGGACATCTACCAGCGCGACTACATGGGGTTCGGGTTCTCGCGCTGGCGGTAGGGGGCTTCCCCTCACCCAACCCTCTCCCCCGAGGGGAGAGGGCCTTGCGGCGCGCTGCATTCGTGGGTGCTCCCCCACCAACCCACGCAACAAAAACCCTCTCCCCACGGGGGAGAGGGCTATGCGACGCGATGCATTCGTGGGTGCTCCCCCACCAACCCACGCAACAAAAACCCTCTCCCCACGGGGGAGAGGGCAGGGTGAGGGGCCATCAAGCCGCCTGAGTCGCCGGATTTTCCGTGAGAATCGCGTGCAACGTAGCCGGCTCCGTATTTGCGCGGAGCTTATTGCAGGTGCCGCCGTCGCGCAGCGTGCGGGACACGACGGCGAGCGCCTTCAGATGCTCGACCCCGGCACTCTCCGGCGCGAGCAGGGCAAAGACGAGGTCCACCGGCTGACGATCGACGGCGTCGAACTCCAGCGGTTTCTCGAGCCGCAGGAACAGACCGCGAATCCGTTCGAGGCCGGGAAGCCGGGCATGCGGCAGGGCAACGCCGTGGCCGACGGCGGTCGGGCCTAGGCCCTCCCG